>JAEUPD010000075.1 GCA_016788525.1 Rubrivivax sp. | reverse complement strand
GCCTTGCGGTACTCGGCGATGATGCACTCCACCAGGCGCAGGATCACGCGCAGCTCGGTGGGGCTGAAGTCGCGCCCCTCGATGCGGGTGTGGAACTTGCCCGCGCCGCCGAACAGCGAGTCGATGACCGCGAACACCAGGCTCGGGTCGCAGACGATCAGCCCGCTGCCGCGCAGCGGCTTGATCGAGACGATGTTGAAGTTGGTCGGCACGACGATCTCGCGCAGGAAGGCGCTGAACTTCTGCACCTTGATGCCGCCGATGGCCACTTCGGGGCTCTTGCGGATGAGGTTAAAGAGGCCGATGCGGATGTTGCGCGCGAAGCGCTCGTTGATGATCTCCATCGTGGGCATGCGCCCACGGACGATGCGTTCCTGGCTGGCCAGGTCGTAGTCGCGGATGCCCTCGCGGGGGGCCTCGTCCTGCTCGAGTTTCTGGCTCTCTCCGGTGATGCCCTGGAGCAGGGCGTCGACTTCGTCTTGCGAGAGGATCTGCTGGTTCATGGTCGGAAGGCAGGCGAAGACCACGAACGCTCAGTGAAGCGGTCCGAACCGGATCCGGGTCTCCCGAGCCGGTTCGCGGCCCCCTCGGGGCGCAGCGGGCGCAGCGAGCTCGGGGGCCCCATGGCTACTGGACGATGAAGCTGGAGAAGTGCACGGCGCGCACCGGCAGCTCGGCCGGCGCGGCCTTCTTCTTCTTTTTCTTGCCGCCCTTGTCGCCCTTGTCGCCCTTCTCGCCTTTCTTGGGCGGAGGCGCTTCGGCCTCCTGCTCCTCTTGCGCATCGTCTTCGATCTCGGCCCCGAGCACGCGCGACGACTCGCGCTGCACCTGGCGCGCGAACATCTCCTTGCCGCCGCGGTCGATCAGCTGGGCGGCGGTCTTCTCCGCCAGCAGCATCAGCACGGTGTGGCGGATCGCCGGCATCAGTGCCTTGATCTGGTCGCCGAGCTTGGCGTCGGTGATCTCCAGCGTGATGCCCACCTGCGCGTAGCGCTCGGCCTCCTTGTCGGCCAGGTTGACGACGAACGGGTCCAGCGGCACGAATGTCGGCACCGCCTTCGGATCGACCTTCACGGCGGCGGCCTTGGCGGGCTTGGAGCCGTCGGCCTCCTCGTCCTCGCTTTCGGCGGGCTTCTTCTTCAGCATGAGCATCGCGCCCACGCCGAGCACGGCCACCAGCACCACGGCGGCCACGATGATCAGCAGCATCTTCTTGCTCTTGGCGGGCGGGGCGGCTTCAGCGGCTGCGGCGGCGGCGTTGGACATGGGCGTTCCGGTGCGGTGAGGGTGGCCGCCTGCAACGCGGCAGGCACGGCCCCGGGGCCCCGCCCGCCATCAGTGGCGACAAGGGATTGTTCGAACGCGGCGTCGAACGCGATGCGCGGATAAGGGCCGCGAATCTGGTGCTGAACACGTCCGGCACCGTGCTGTGCCAGGCGTGTGGCGGGCGCGCCCGGCGCGCGAGGGCTGCGAGGTGCATGTGTCGCCCGGGCGGCGCCAGGCACCTCATCGGGGCGCGCCAAGGGGCCTTGGCGGCTTCGACAGGCGCGCCCGCGGTCAGGCCACCAGGTCGACCAACCCGCGCGCCGTGCGGCCGCGGCCCGCAGCGGCTGCGTCGAGCGATGCGTTTCCTTGCGCCGCGGGCCCGGCGGCCCCGTCGCGCGCGTGATCGCCGGCCGCACGGTTGCCTTCGGCCTGGCTGTGCCCCGACTCGCCGCGCGGGCGCTCGAATACGCCGCCGCCGGCCAGCGTGAAGCCGGCGTCGGCGAGCTGGCTGGCCAGCGTGGGCAGTGCCTGCTCCAGCGCCTGGCGCGTGGCGGCCGCGTCTGCGGTGAGCTGCACCTGCACCAGCGCCAGGCCCTGTGTCTGGGCCGAGGCTGCGCTGGCTTCGATGCGGATGCGCACCTGCACCGGCCCGAGCTCCTGCGGATGCAGTTCGAGCTGAGCCAGCTGCACGCCCTCGCGCGCCCACACCACCAGCTGCGTGCCCAGCTCGCGGGCGAAGGCGCCGCTGCCAGGGCCGGTGGCCAGCGCGGCCTGCGCTTGCGCCGGGGCGCCCGCGGCAGTCGCTGTCGCCAGCGCGCTGGCGCCGGCCAGGCTGGCCATGGATGCCGCTGCCATGCTGGCCTCTGGCGTGCCGGGGGCCGGGCCGATGCGCTCGGCGCCCGCGCCTGCGTAGGCTGCGGCGTGAAAGCCGGCCCCCAGCGGAAGGAGGCCGGCCGACGCGGCCGATGCTGCGGCCTCCATGAGGGGCCCGGGCCCGGCATCGAGGCGTGTGCCGGCATGGGCCCCAGCGGCGGCGTCGGCGTGGCTCGCAGCCACGGTGTGGCTGGCGCGCGCCGGGACGTCACGCCCCTCGATGCCTGCGTGGTCAATCGCGGCCAGGCCGGGGCGACCGCCGCGAGGCGAAGCGCGCCCCCGCGGCGGGTCGTCTGCGGCTGCAGCACGGGGCCCCGCGCGGTGGGCCGCGTGGGCGGAGTGCGCCGCAACGGCTTCGTCGGGCGTTCGTGCGGTCGAAGGGTCCGTGGCGTCGCGCGCCGCGTCGCCCAGGCGCCGGTGCAGGCGGGCGTCGGTCGCACCCAAGGTGTCGGGCTCGCCGCCGGGGTCGCCACCGGCGTGGGTGGCGCGCGCGGCGCCGCGTGGGCTGCCTGCCTGCGCCGCGGGCTCGGTGCGGACGGCGTGACGCGATGGCGTGCGAGCCGGGCCATTGCCCGGGGGCCTGCGGTGCGTGGCGAGGTCGGCCTCGCGGGGGGCGCGTTCGTTACCCGCGGCGGGAGGCTGTGGCGCGTCCGGCGCGTCGCCTGTGCCGGCCGGCCGCGCCGGCGTGGGAGGGGGCGGTGGCGAGGCCGTGCGCGAGAGCTCGCCCGCGCCTGGCGTCGTGGAAGGGCTCGCCGAGGTCGCCTGCGCTTCGGTGACGCCGGCATGGCGGGCCAGCCCGAGCAGTTGCGAAAACAGTGCCGGACCGGCCGCCTCCTGGCCCTCGGCGCCGACCCGGGGGCGCGCCGCGGCGTGGGGGGGCAGGGCGGTGGCGGCGGCAGGCGGGCCGGGCAGGGCAGCGGGGTTCATCGTCGGCTCCGGTGGGGGTGCGGGCGAGGTTCTCTCAGTGGTGCAGCCCAGGCGCAGCCGCGCGCGCGTGGTGCTCGTCGGCGTGCCCGGGCGCTGCGTCGACGGGCGCCATGGCAACCGGGCGCACCGTGGCCAGGCGCTGGGCGGCCTCGTCGGTATCGCGCTGGTCCTGGCGCGCCGCGAGTCGCGTGGCCTGGGCGGCGCGCTGCCGCAGCAGGCGGCCGATGGCGGCGACGCGCATCTCGTGGACGAGCAGGGCCTCGCGCAACGCCGCGGCACCTTCCTGGTGGCGCCGCACCGTGTCGTTCTGCTGATCGAGGGCCTGGTCCAGCCGCTGCATGAAGCCGTGGTGGCAGCGCACCAGCTCGATGTGCACGCCGCGGCCGTTCAACGCCGGGGCGCGCTGCCGGTAGTCCTCTCGGTAGGCGCAGAGCTGGTCGGCCTGCAGCGAGGCGCTGCGCAGCGCCTCCTCGGCCTGGTGCAGCCGGGCCATCGTGAGGTCGCGTTCCCGCTCGGCCTGTTCGTGCAGCAGCTGGAGGGTGGCGTTCATCGGGTCTCGCCGCGCGCTGCGCGCTTCGGGTGGGGCGCCTGCCTGTTCACCGCACCGCCTCTCGCATGCCGGCGCTGCACTACGGCACCAGCGCCTGCAGCTGCGTGCGGCTGTCGACCAGCGGTGCACGCTCGTGCATGTCTTGTTGCAGGAACGCATTGAGCTGTGGTGCCAGGCGCACCGCGAGGTCGAGCTCGGCGTCGTGGCCGGGCTGGTAGGCGCCCAGCTGCAGCAGGTCGCGGGCCTTGGCCAGGCGCGCCATCAGCTGGCGCAGGCGGCGCGCCGCCTGCTGCTGGGGGCGTGGCGCCACGGCGGCCATGACGCGCGAGACCGAGCGCTCGATGTCGATGGCCGGGTAATGCCCGGCCTCGGCCAGCTCGCGCGACAGCACGATGTGGCCGTCGAGGATGCCGCGCGCGGCGTCGGCGATCGGGTCCTGGGGGTCGTCGCCCTCGGTGAGCACGGTGTAGAAGGCGGTGATCGAGCCCTGCCCGGAACCGGCGCCCAGGCCGTTGCCGCTGCGCTCCACCAGTTGCGGCAGCTTGGCGAAGCAGCTGGGCGGGTAGCCGCGCGTGGCCGGCGGCTCGCCGATGGCCAGCGCGATCTCGCGCTGGGCCATCGCGTAGCGGGTCAGGCTGTCCATCAGCAGCAGCACGTGCCGGCCGCGGTCGCGAAAGTGCTCGGCGATCGCGCTGGCGTAGTGCGCGCCCTGCAGGCGCACCAGCGGCGGCGCGTCGGCCGGTGCAGCCACCACCACGCTGCGCGCCAGGCCTTCGGCCTCGAGGATGTCCTCGATGAACTCCTTGACCTCGCGGCCGCGTTCACCGATCAGCCCGACGACGATGACATCGGCCTGTGTGTAGCGCGCCATCATGCCCATCAGCACGCTCTTGCCCACGCCGGTGCCGGCGAACAGACCCACGCGCTGCCCGCGCCCCACGGTGAGCAGCGCGTTGATGGCGCGCACGCCGGTATCGAGCGGCGTGCGCACGGGGTCGCGGTCCATCGCGTTGATGGGGCGGCGCGCCATCGGCTCGGGCCGCGTGCCGGCCAGTTCGCCGCGGCGGTCCAGCGGCTGGCCCTGCGAGTCGACGACGCGGCCGAGCAGGCCGTCACCCATCGGCAGGTGCAGGCCGCGGTCCTCGCTGCGCCGCCACAGATGGGGCTGGGTGCTGCCGAAGCGCAGGGCCACTTGCGGGGCCTGGCGCGGCACCACGCGCGCGCCGCTGGCCAGGCCATGCAGCTCGCCAGTGGGCATGAGGAAGGCGCGGTCGCCGCTGAAGCCCACCACCTCGGCGAGCACAGGCGGGGCACCGCTGGCGGCCGGGGTGCCGCGCTCGGGGCCGCGTTCGGGGTCGCGTTCGGGGGTGCTGCCCTCGCCATGCACCGCGCACACCGCTCCGACGGGCGCGCGCACACCGGCGGCTTCCAGCACGAGGCCGGTGACGCGCAGCAGCCGCCCCTCGGCGGCCAGCGGCTGCGGCAGCGCGGCGTGCTGCTCCAGCCCCTGCATCCAGCGCGCCCAGCGTTGCTGGCGCCGGTCCAGGCGATCGGCCAGCGAGAGGGGGCCGGCGGTCATGTCGTGGTCTCGCTCCAGTCGACGTCGGCGGCCAGCCCTTCGGCGGCCTGCTGCCAGCGCCGCGCGATGCCGGCATCGACGCTGCCGACCTCGGACTCGACGCGCACGCCGCCGCGCTCCACGCCCTCGTCGGCCACGAGGCGCGCGCCGCGCGCGGCCAGCGCCTCCTCGGCGCCCTCGGCGACCAGCGGCAGGTCGTGCGGATGCAGGTGCACGGTGATGTGCCGTGCCGACAGCATCACCGCACCCACCGCCTCGGCGGCCACGCGGGCCACCTGCGCGGGCTGCGCGGCCAGTTCGCCGCGCACCACTTCGCGGGCCAGCTGCACCGCGGCGCGGGCCAGCGTCTGCGCAAGCTGCCCGTCCAGCGCCGTGAGCTGGCGGTCGAAGGCCTCCAGCAGCGCGCCGACCTGGGCCGTGGCCTGGGCGGCGAACTGCTGCTTGAAGTTCTCCCGCGCCGCCAGGCCGTCGCGATAACCGTCCTGGTAGCCTGACTGGCGCGCGGCCTGCACACGCCGCTGCCAGTCGGCAGCGGTGGGCTCGGCCGCCGGTGCGGCCGGAGGGGGTGCGCCGGTCGTGCCGGTGCCACCGGCGGCCGCCGGGCCGGCGCCGCCGAGGGTGCCCGGCCGCCAGGAGGCCACCTCGCCGAGTTCCTCGCGCGGGATAAACCGCGTGTACGCCGAGGTGGGCTTGCCGGCATGTGGCGGTGGCACCTGGCGCACGGTGCGCTTGCCGCGGGCGTCGCTGCTCACAGGTCGCTCCTCCGCGCCGCGCGTGGCGGGGTGAGCGCCTGGGAACGGCCCGGCGCGCTCATTGGACTGCCCTTCGCGCTTCGCGCTTCGCGCTGCGGGATGAGCGCTTGGGAGCGGCCCGGCGCGCTCATACGAACTGCTCGTCGCCGCCGCCGGCCAGCACGATCTGGCCTTCGTCGACGAGGCGGCGCACGATCTTGAGCATCTCCTTCTGCTCGGACTCCACCTCCGACAGGCGGACCGGGCCGCGCGACTCGAGGTCTTCCTTGAGCGTCTCGGCGGCGCGGGTGGACATGTTCTTGAACACCTTGTCGCGCATCGCCGGCGTGGCGCCCTTCAGCGCGATGACCAGCGATTCGCTCTGCACCTCCTTGAGAAGGGCCTGGATGCCCTTGTCGTCGATCTTCTCGACGTCGTCGAAGGTGAACATGTTGTCCATGATCTTCTGCGCCAGGTCGTTGTCGGCCTCGCGCACGAAGTCCAGCACGCTGGTCTCGATGCTGCTGCCCAGCATGTTGAGGATCTCGGCGGTGGTCTTCACACCGCCGAGGCTGGCTTTCTTCGTGCGGTCGCCGCCGGCCAGCACCTTGCTCATGACCTCGTTGAGGTCCTTCAGCGCCGCGGGCTGGATGCCGTCCAGCGTGGCGATGCGGATCAGCACCTCGTTGCGCTGGCGCTCGGTGAACAGCTTGAGGATGTCGGCGGCCTGGTCGAACTCCAGGTGCACGAGGATCGCCGCGACGATCTGCGGGTGCTCGTTGCGCAGCAGCTCGGCCACCGAGCTGGGGTCCATCCACTTCAGGCTCTCGATGCCGGTGATGTCGCTGCCCTGCAGGATGCGGTCGATCAGCAGGTTCGCCTTGTCCTCGCCGAGCGCCTTGCGCAGCACGCTCTTGACGTACTCGTTGGTGTCGGCGACGAGCAGGCTCTCGCTGGCGGCGAGCGCTTCGAACTTCTCGAACACGGTGTCGACGCGCTCGCGCGACACCGCCTTCATCTTGGCGATGGTCTCGCCCAGGCGCTGCACTTCCTTGGGCGCCAGGTGCTTGAAGATCTCCGCGGCCTCCTCCTCGCCCAGGCTCATGAGCAGGATGGCGGCGTTCTCGGTGCCTTCTTCGTCGGTGGGGGCGGCCACGATGTCTGCGGGTGTTGCGGGCGGTCGGGCTCAGCCGGCCTCGCCGTTGACCCAGCCGCGCACGATGTTGGCGACGGCAGCCGGGTTGTCCTTGGCCAGCTTGCGCGCCGCCTCCAGACGCAGTTGCGCCGCCGGGGTTTCGAGCGTGGCCTGGGCCGCGGCGTCGTCGCCCGGGGGCGCGTCGCCGCCGATCAATTCGTTGACCTGCGCTCCCGGCGAGGGCGGCGGCGGCGTGAGCATCGCCGCGACAGCCGGCTTGATGAGCGCGAAGACGATGGCCAGGCCCACCAGCGCGAGCGCCACCGGCGCGGCTGCGCTCCTGAGCAGGTCGATGAGCCACGGCTCGCGCCACAGCGGCGTGCTGGCAGTGGCCGGTGCCGGTTCGGCGCGGAACGGCGCGTTGATGACCTTCACCTGGTCGCCGCGTTCGCCGTTGAAGCCGATGCCCTGCTGCACCAGCGCGGTGAGCTGCTCGATCTCCTTGTCGGCGAGCGGCGCCGCGGTGGTCTTGCCCTTGGCGTCGGTGGAGCTGCGGTGGTTCACCACCACCGCAGCCGACAACCGCTTGACCTGCCCGACGGCGGCGCGCGTGACGGTGGTGGTCTTGTCCAGTTCGTAGCGCGTGGCACCCTCTCGGCTGGAACTCATGCCGGCCCCGGCGCCGCCGGCGCCCTGCAGCGGCGCCGAGGCGCCGGTGATCGGCGCGGTGGCGTTCACCGGCGGCTGGTTGCTGGTGGCGCCGGGCACGCCGGCCGGCGTGGCGCTGCCCGGCTGGGTGCTCTCCTGCGTGCGCTGCTCGCGGATGGCGATGCGCGCATCCGCGCCCTGGTTGGGGCGCCACGCCTCGGCCGTCTGCATGACCTGCGAGAAATCGATCTCGGCGGTGACGCTGGCGCGCACGTTGTCGCGGCCGACTACCGGTTCCAGCAGCGCCAGCACGCGGCGCAGGTGGCCGGCCTCGATCTCGCGGCGGTACTGAAGCTGCGCGCTGTCCAGGCCCTCGGCGCTGTCGTTGTCGTGCGTGCCGGACAGCAGCGCGCCGCTGCTGTCGAGAACGCTCACCGCCTTGGGGCTCAGCTCGGGCACGCTGGAGCTCACGAGGTGCACGATGCCGGCGACCTGGCTGCGCTCCAGCGTGCGCCCGGGGCGCAGATTGAGCACGACGCTGGCGCTGGGCCGCTGCTGTTCGCGGAAGAAGCCGCTCTGGTGCGGGATGGCCAGGTGCACGCGCGCGGACTGCACTGACGCCAGGCTCTGGATGGTGCGCGTGAGCTCGCCCTCGATGGCGCGCTGCACGTTCATGCGTTCCTGGCCCTGCGTCTGGCCGAAGGGCGTCTTGTCCAGCAGTTCGTAGCCGGGGCCCGAGGCGCCGGCCCCGCCGCCCACGCCTCCGGTGGGCACGCCGGCGGCGGACAGCTTCATGCGCAGCTCGTGCACGCGCGAGGCCGGCACCATGATGAAGCCGCCGCTGTCGCTGAAGCGGTAGGGCACGTTCATCTGGGTGAGCCGCTCGATGACCACGCCGCCGTCCTTCTCCGACAGGTTCGGGAACAGCACGCGATAGTCGGCGTTGCGCGCGCTGCCCAGCAGCATCACCAGCACGGCAACCAGCGCCGCCACCCCGGCCAGCGCCATGAGCTGCGTGCGCGCAGGCAGCGAACGCCAGCGCGCCAGAGGCCCCGTGGGGCCAGGAGCTGCGCCGCTTGCGGCGGCAGCCATGAGGCCCGGGTTGGGAACGGTCGCGACGGCGTTGTCCATGCAGGGTTCGGTGAAGGGGAAGCGCGGCGCGCCGGGAGTGGCATTGCCGCTGGCATTGTTCGACCGGCATCGCGCGCCCGGTGAGGCGAGAAGCCGCCCAAAGCCCGGCCTCTTTCCGGCCCGCCGGCGGTGAGCCGCTCCTACAGTGCCGGCACCGTGAATTCAACCCCGGCCCGGCCATGAACGAGGTCCGACTGAAGCCTTTCGACTTCCAGGCGGCGCTGGCGCGCGCCGGGCTGCAGCCAAGCGGCCTGCCTCGCGTCGAGGGCAGCGGTGCCGCTGCCGGCGGCTTCCGCGCCGCGATGACCCAGGCGTTGCAGGGCGTGAGCCAGTCGCAGATGGAAGCGCAGCGATTGCAGCGCGAATTGAGCCTGGACAACCCGACGGTCAGCGTCGAAGAAACAATGCTCGCCATGCAGAAGGCGAACCTCGGGTTCCAGGCCGCGCTGCAAGTGCGCAACCGCATGCTGCAGGCGTACAGCGAGATCATGAACATGCAGGTCTGAGGGTGATGGCCTGCGCGCATCCACCCGATTGCCGATGCCCCGGGCGCCGAGTACGGCGCCAGCAGCATCACGTTCCGCCGCATGTGCGACCCGACGCCGTGGTTCGGCACCGGCACCGACGCCACCACGCGCTACCGCAACAGCGTCGACAACGCCAACGCGTCCCTGAACATGACCTACATGGAGTCGACGCTCGACGGCAAGCCTGGCGCGCCGCACAGCTACGGCGGCGGCGACGTCATCGCGCCGGCCGACGGCGGGGCGGCCTGCGGCACCTTCCTTCAGGTCATCGCCTCGGCGGTCAATGCCCGCAACGACGCCGGCGCGGTGGCCGCGCACGAACTGCCGCTGGACAGCACCACCACGCCCAGCAGCGCGCGCACCTGGCGCCGCGTCACCGATGCCCAGGCCAACAACACCTTCGGCCCCTGGGCGGCGCCGCAACTCACGGCCCACGTGCCGGCGCAGGCGCGCGTCTACATCGTGCCCAACGGCATGAACATCCCGGGGCTGGTGCGCTGGTTCGACCGCACGAGCCGCACCTGGGTGCAGGGCACCGGCACGGGCTTCAGCTATGACGAGTCCGACGGCTGGGACAGCGGCATCCTGTTCCAAGTGCCCGAGCGCGGGCTGCTGCTGTGCCTGTACCCGGTGGGCGCGCGGCTGAAGATCCAGTGGATGAACGTCACCGTCAACCAGCCCACGCTGGGCACCGCGGTGACGCTCAGCCAGACGCTGACCCTGTCGATGCCCTGGTCGGCGGCCTGCTGGTGCCCGCACAACAACCGCATCATCGTGGCCGGCGTGTCAGGCGACAACGCCGCGGCCTACGAGATCGAGATTCCGGCCGTGCTGAGCAGCCCGTGGCCGGTGACGCGGGCTCCGTTCGGGCCGGGCCAGACGTTCACACCCGCAGACCCGTCGGTCGGCATCGGCGTGACATGGAAGAAATTCCACTATGACGAGAAGGTGCGGGCCATCGTCTACATGCCGCTGGCCGCCAGCGAAGGCGACGATCGCATCTGGGTGTATCGGCCGCGATTCACGTAGAGGTCCGGGCGGCACGGATCGAGGCCCGTGCCGCGTGGCCGCGCGCCACCCGGGCGCGGGCCACGGTGGGTGGCGGCGCGTCGACGCAGCCGCCGCTCAGCAGCGCGGCACGCGGGCGTTCTGGCCCTGCGGGTCGCAGACCCGCGTGCGGCCGAAGCGGGAGACCTGCACCTGCAACTGCCGCTCACCCGCGACGAACGTGGCGGCGACCGCCGCGCTCGACTGGCCGTCGGCCCCGATGCGCACCGGCTCGATGTGCGCGAGGCCGACCCCGGGGTGTTCGGCGGCCCGCACGCTCTTCAGACGACAAGGTGCGGCTTCGGGCCCGCCTGGCGCGATGTCGGCTGGCGCGGCCGTGCCAGGGTCGCACGGGCAGCCCGCGTTGGTAGCTACCGACCAGCACCACTGCGCACCGTCGCGCCTGGCCTCGACGTGCAGCGTGCTGCCGCGGCGCGCGGCCTCGTGGCGGGCCTCGGCGATGTCGGTCGCCAGCGCCTCGGCCGCGCCGAGCAGCCGCTCGTGGCGCAGGCGCGAGGCCAGGCCCGGTGTGGCCAGGGCCGCCAACACCACGAGCACCGCCAGCACGATGACCAGCTCCAGCAAGGTCAGGCCGCGGCGCATCATCGGTTCCAGCACCGACCCTCGGGGCCGAGCGTCGCGAAGCCCTGGCGCACCTCGACGCTGATCGTGGCGCACCCGCTGTCGGCCTGCTGGCCGCCGTCGGCCACGGCCCGGGCGTGCAGGCGGTAGGCCTGGGTACCGCGCGGCTCGAGGGCCAGCGTGTAGCGCCCTCCGGGCGTGACGGTGGCCAGGCCCAGCGCCCGCAGCTCGGCCGAGTACACGCCGAAGGCCGCCCGGTGCCGCTCCTGGGCCAGCTGGGCGCGCTGCAGCGTCTCGATGGCCTCGCTGCGTGCGGCACGCCGCAGCTGGCCCTGGTACGACGGCCAGGCGATGAACGCCAGCACCGTGCCGATGGCGCTGGCGACCAGCACCTCGACGAGGGTGAAGCCGCGCTGCTGCATGACGGAGGCGTCGCCTGCTGGGGCGTTCAGCCCGCCGGAGGGACGGGCGCGCCGGCAGGGCCGCCGGAGCCGGCGGCACCGGCCGTGCCTGCCGCGCCCGGATCACCCGGCGTGTCCAGCAACTGGACCGTCAGGACCGGCACGTCGGTGCCCTCGCTGGCGCCCGCCTCGGCGATGGTGCTGCGCTGGCGCAGCCGTTGGCGCACCTGGGCCTGGTCGATCCAGCGCTGCAGCGCGCGCTCGTCCTCCACCCGCGCGAGCCGCCACTCGCAGCCCACGCGTGCGCTGGACATCTGCCCCGGGCTGCCGCCCGAAGACAGGTGGGTCAGGTGCTGCAGCGTCAGGTCTGCACGCAGCCTCGTGTTGACATCCAGTTCGATCGTCACGCCCGCGATGTGCGTGCCCGGCGAGAGCGGCGGCACGTCGTCGGGCAGCCGCAGCGCGCAGCCGCCCAGGCTCAGGTCGAGCACGCGCAAGGCCAGCGACATGTCGGGAATGGCCGGGTGGCGCAGGTAGGCCACCGGGGCCGAGACCGGCGGCGTGACGCGAAAGCTCTCGCGCCGCTGGATGCGCAGCATCTCTTCGGGCAGCGCCGACTGCAGCACGACGCTGGCCTGGCCGCGCACCAGCACCAGCCCGGTGAGCTCGAATTGCAGCTTGACCGGGCCCGGGTGGGCGATGGCCGTCACGTCATCGGCGTCGAGCAGCGGCGACAGGTACGGCGCGCTCGACTCGGCCGCAGACAGCGCGAAGGCCAGCCGCGCCGCGGCCGCGTCCACCACCGACAAGGTGGTGCGCAGCGCGTGGCCGTCGGGGGCGTGCATCAGCACCGGCGTGCCGCGGTCGCGCAGCTCGACGAGCAACGCCAGGCGTTCGGCGGGGTCGCGCACGCGGCAGTCGTCCAGCGGTGCGACGCGCAGTCGCGCCTCGGTACGCGTGGCGCGCAGGTCGGCCTGCATGACCATGGCCGGTGCTCCCGCGCGTGGCGCTAGTGCAGCGTGCGACGGCGGCCCTGCAAGGCCTCGTCGAGCGTCTGCAGCCAAGGCTCGGCCAGCTGGCGGATCTCGGCGTCGTTCATCAGGATGCGCTGCATGATGCGCGCCTTGGCGCGCGCCGCGTCCCCGGCCACCTGTGCGCGCTCGCGCGGCGATGCGGCAGCGCCGGCGGGCGCGGGCTCGGGCGGCATGGCACCCGGGGGCGGCATCTCGAAGGACGTCGGCTCGGCTGCGCCGTGCAGGGGCGGCTCCTGCGCGGCGTGCTTGAGCTGGCTGATCAGCAGCACGCAGGCGCCTTCGAGCTTGACGACCTCGTCCCAGTTGCCCGCGCGGGCGGCACTGAGCATGTCGGCGCTGGCGCGCTCGATGGCTTCGTAGTAGGTGAGAAGTTGGGGGTCCATCGGGCGAAGGCGCAAGGGGTGGTCGGGAATTCGGGTGGGCCGGGCGGGCTGGCCGTTCGGGGCGTGCCGTGCGGTCGTGCGGTTGTGCGATCGCGGCGCGCGCGCTCAGGCGCTGCGGCGGCCGAGCGTCTCGGCCTCGTCGGCGATGGCCAGCCACGCCTCGTGCAGCGGCCGCATCAGCCGCTGGCACTCTTCGAGCGCCGCCTCGTCGTTGCGCAGGTTGGCCAGCGTCAGGCGCATCGACAGGTAGGCGTAGAGGTCGTCGAGATCGCGGGCGAGGGTGCCGCCGGCACGCAGGTCGAGCCCGGCGCGCAGCCCCTCCTCGAGGATGCGCACGGCGCGCGTGATGGCCGCGCACTTGGCTTCGTGCCGCTGCCCGCGCAGCGCACCACGGGCCTGGGCCAGCGCCTCGGCGTAGCCGTCGAACAGCATCGCCACCAGCTCGTGCGCGGAGGCCGCGGCGACCTTGGATTCGACCCGCACCTGCTGGTACAGGCCGCCCAGCGCATGGCGGGCCGCGGGGCTGGAGAAGGGCAAGGCGGTGGCGTACATCCTGACGGGGCCTGGTGCGCTGTGGATGCATGCATATCGGCCCGCCGCCCGCGGCACTTGAGGCAAGGGGGGCAGTGCGGCCGGCACGATCCGGCGCCCGTGTTGCCGTACGCGCCCTCCGCAGGGCCCGATGCCCACGCAGCGGCGGTCCAGCCGGCAGGAGGCCCGGGCGTGATGCGGGCGGTTGCCCGAGGGGCCCGGGGGCGACGGCGCCGGAGCCGACCGCGCCGGAGCCGGCCGCGCCACTGGGCCGCGCCGGCGGCCCGTGCCGGTGATCAGCGCGGGTGTTCCGCGAACAGGCGTGCGGCGAGGGTGCCGCGGCGTGCGGCGCGCTGCGCGCCGCCCGGCTCAGCCTGAGCCGCTGCCGCTGCTGTTGGCCAGGCCAGCCAGCTGCTGCGTGACGTAGCTGTTCAGCGCGTTCAGTCGCGCCAGGTTCGAGTCCATCGCGGTGAACTGCTGCACGAGCCGCTCCTGGTAGCGCTCCACGCGGTCCTCCAGGCGGCTTTGCTTCTCGCTGTTCTGGCTGATCAGCTTGCGCAGGCCCTCGGTGCGCGTGGTGAGGCTGCCGTCCACCGCCAGCAGCTCGCCGGCCAGGTTGGCGAAGCGGCGAGCAAAGCCCTCGTTGGCCGGCACCAGTGCGTCGCTGTGGGTGAAGGCGCGCTTGAGCGCATCGAGGTTCCCGAGCGCCCGGTCGAGCTTGGCGCTGTCCACGGCGAGGCTGCCATCGCGCTGCAGCTCGAGGCCGATGTCGGACAACCGCGGGAAGCTTCCCGAGGCGCCCGAAACGCCGTTGATCACGCTGCGCAGCCGCGCCAGCACGCCGCCGACGGCGCTGTCGCCCTGCAGGGGGCCGCCCACCTTGCTGGCGGGGTCGTACTTGGTCTGCTCGCCGATCAGCCTGGCCAGTTCGCTGTAGGAGGTGGCCAGGCCCTTGACGGCCTCGGTGAGTGCGGCGCGGTCGGGGCTCACGTCCACGTCCACCGGGGCGGCCCCCGGCGCCGTCGTGCCGCGCAGGCGCAGCGTGAGGCCATCGACGATGCCGGTGAGTTCGTTGCTGGCCGAGGTCACACTCACGCCATTGACGCTGGCCACGGCATCGGCGCCACCTTGGCCCAGCAGCATGCCGGTGGTGCCGGCCGGCGGGTCGAATGCCAGGCGAGAGAGCGCGCTGTTGTCGGCAGGCGTGCCGTCCAGGTCGTCGGCACGCACGCGAAAGCCGTTCGCCGAGCCGGTGGCCGTGGAACGCAGCGCCAGCCTCGTGCCGCTGGCGTCGTTCACCAGGCTGGCCGTGACGCCGGCGCCGGCCGCGTTGATCTTGTCGCGCACCGTCTGCAGCGTGTCGTCGGCGGTCACTGCGATGTCCAGCGCCGTGGTGCCGGCCTTGGGCGTGAAGGCCGCCTGGCCCGCGCTCCAGGTGCCGAGTTCCAGCGTCAGCGTGCCCGCACCGATCGGTGCGGCCGGGTCGGGGAACAGCGCCGCCGACGACACCGTCTGCGCGGTGGCCATCGCCGTGACGCTGACGCTGTAGGTGCCGGGCGCAGCGGAGCTGCCGCCGACCGCCGTCACCACGCTCTCGTTGGCACTGGTGGCCTGCGACTGGGACCACAGGCTCGTGCCCTTGAGCTTGTTGGCCGCGTCCTGCAGGCGCGACACCAGGCTCTGGATCTGCCCGAAGCTGGAGACCTTGGTCTGCAGCTTGCTGGCCTCGGCCTTCATCTGCTCGAGCGGCCTGCGCTCCAGCGCCACCAACTGCGTGAGCATGGTGTTCAGGTCGATGCCGCTGCCGATGCCGAGTGAGGTCAGTGCAGGCATTCAGATTCTCCCGGGGCGGTGCCAGCGCGGGGCCGCGGGGGCCGCGCGCTCGAAAAAGCCAAGGGGCTCGTCAGGGTCGGCACTGCGCATCCGTCTCGCGCTTGCCGCCCCCTTGGAGCCCCATATCGACCGGCCTGCGCCGGCCTTGAACCGCCGATGTGCGGAAGTTGTGCTTGTGTGTGTCAGCGTTGCAGCAGGCTCGGCACCTGGGTCCAGCGGGCAGCAGGTGCTGTCCGGATCATCTGCGTCATCGTTGCAGCAGGCTCAGCACCTGGGTCCAGCGGGCAGCAGGTGCTGTCCGCATCATCTGCGTCATCGTTGCAGCAGGCTCAGCACCTGCTGGGGCAGCTGGTTGGCCTGTGCCACCATCGCGTTGCCGGCCTGCTGCAGGATCTGCGCACGGCTGAGTGCGGCGGTCTCGGCGGCGTAGTCGGCGTCCATGATGCGGCTGCGTGCGGCCGACTGGTTCTCCGTGCTCACCATCAGGTTGGCGATCACGTTCTCGAAGCGGTTCTGCACCGCGCCGAAGGCGGCGCGCTGCTGGTTGATGCTGTCGATGGCGGCGTCGATGGCAGCGATGGAGGCCAGCGCGAAGCTGCCGTCGCTGCCGGCGATGTTGGTGGTGGGGTCGGTGGCCACCGCCGCGCCAACGGCCGCGGTGATGGTGGCGCTTTGCGTCCAGTCGAACGCGGTGACCTGGATCTGGTCCAGCGTGGCCGAGGTGTTGGCGCCGACCTGGAAAGTGCTGGTCAGCGTGGTGGCCAGGATGTTCTGGCCGTTGAACTGCGTGCCGCCCAGCGTGCGCGCCGACTCGCGCGCCAGCGCCATGTACTCGTCGTTCAGGCTGTTGCGGTCGGCCGAGGTGTTGGTGCCGTTGGCGGCCTGCACGGCCAGCTCGCGCATGCGCTGCAGCATGTCGCTGACCTTGCCCAGCGCGCCTTCGCCCACCTGCGCCATCGAGATGCCGTCGTTGGCGTTGCGCATCGCCACGTTCATGCCGCGCACCTGGGTGTGCATGCGTTCGGCGATGGCCAGGCCGGCGGCGTCGTCCTTGGCGCTGTTGACGCGCAGGCCCGAGCTCAGGCGCTGCATCGACACGGCCAAGGCGTTCTGGCTCGTGCTCAGGTTGCGCTGCGCGTTCAGCGAGACAAGGTTGGTGTTGATGGTCTGGGGCACGGCGGGTACTCCTTGCGGAAGGCGCTTGGGCGCTGCGTTGCGTCGGGTCGATGGCGAAGTCAATCGCCTCGAACTGCCGACGCGGACGGCCGAAGCGCTGTGCCCTCAGATTACGGCGCCGCCGGCGCGCAGCATCGGCCGATAAGGGGGCGGATGCGGGCGCAGTTCGATGCCGTAGCGCGCCGCGGCCCGAAACGAACGAGGGCCCGCTGCCCTCGAAGGCAGCGAGCCCCTTGACTTCAATGCGCCAGGAGTGCGGGCGGGTGCCCGCGTTCGTCGCTTCAGCGCAGCAGGGCCAGCACCTGCTGCGGCAGCTGGTTGGCCTGGGCCACCATGGCGTTGCCGGCCTGCTGCAGGATGGAAGCGCGCGACAGGTTGGCCGTCTCGGTGGCGTAGTCGGCGTCCATGATGCGGCTGCGCGCGGCGGTCTGGTTCTCCACCGAGACCATCAACGTGGCCACCACGTTGTCGAAGCGGTTCTGCACCGCGCCGAAGGTGGCGCGCTGCGAGTTCACCGAGTCGATCGCGTTGTCGATGGCGGTGATGGCGGCCAGCGCGAAGCTGCCGTCGGTGCCGGCGACAGCCGTCGTCGGGTCGGTGCCCACCGCCGAGCCGATGGCCGTGGTGATGTTGGCCACGCTCGTCCAGTCGAACGCCGCCACCGAGATCTGGTCCAGCGTGGCCGACGTGTTGGCGCCGACCTGGAAGGTGCTCGCGCTGGTGGTGGCGAGGATGTTCTGGCCGTTGAACTGCGTGCCGCCCAGCGTGCGCGCGGCTTCGCGGGCCAGCTGCAGGTACTCGTCGTTCAGGCTGGTGCGGTCGCTGGAGGTGTTGGTGCCGTTGGCGGCCTGCACGGCCAGCTCGCGCATGCGCTGCAGCATGTCGCCGACCTTGCCCAGCGCACCTTCGGCCGTCTGCGACAGCGAGATGGCGTCGTTGGCGTTGCGGATCGCCACGTTCATGCCGCGCACCTTGGTCTGCATGCGCTCGGCGATGGCGAGGCCCGCGGCATCGTCCTTGGCGCTGTTCACGCGCAGGCCCGAGCTCAGCCGCTGCATCGACGTGGCCAGCGAGGTCTGGCTCACGCTGAGGTTGCGCTGGGCGTTCAGCGAAACGAGGTTGGTGTTGATCGATTGAGGCATTTTCAGAGTGCTCCCAAGTAGGGGTGACAAGACCGCAGGCTGTTCGGCAGCTTGGGGCAGGCGGCTCCCTTCCTCCTTCCGAAGCCGCGCACCTTTCGCCGCCCGCTCCTCTCGGGCCGGCCATCGGGCACCGGCTGTCGAGGAGCACGCCCGGGCAACCCGTCGCCGCGGCTGGCGCCCCTGGATGGGCAGGTGTCAGCTGCGGCCCGTTCCGCTCCGGACCCGCACCCACTCTCGCGGGCACGTTGAGGCGGTTTTCGGCCGGGCCGATCGGTGCTTTAGCGCCTTTTTTCGTGCCTTGTTCTTCGCGCGCCACGTGCCGCCGCCATGAACTGGCGGGGCGAACCGCGTCATTTCGGCGGCGTGGCGCCGGACTTGAACCCGATCATCCGCGGGATGCCGTCCCTCGGGGAAACGACTGTATGAATCCACGCAAGCTGCACATCGGCGGTGCCCAGGCGCGCACCGGCTGGGAAGTGCTGGACGTGCGCGCGGCGGCGCATGTGCAACACGTGGGCGACGCGCTGGACCTGGCGCACTTCGCCGACGGCACCTTCGCCGAGATCTACGCCTCGCACGTGCTGGAGCACTTCGACTACGTGGAGGCGCTGCCGCGCGCGCTGGCCGAGTGGCACCGCGCGCTGGCCCCTGGGGGCGTGCTGCGCCTTTCGGTGCCCGACATCGACATCCTGGCCCACCTGCTGCTGCAGCGGCACGTGCTGGACGTCAATCAGCGCTTCCAGGTGATGCGCATGATCTTCGGCGGCCAGACGCACGCCCACGACCACCACCGGGTCGGGCTGAACCAGGACTTCATGGCGGCGTACCTGAGCCGTGCCGGCTTCGTGAACCTGCAGCGTGTCAGCCGGCATGGCCTGTTCGCCGACACCAGCGAGACGGTCGTGCTGGGCACGCCGATCAGCCTGAACATCGTTGCACACAAGGCGCCGTTGTCGCTGCCGGCGGCCACGGCCGCCCAGGCGCGCGGTGCCGCACCGGAGGTCACGGCATGACGACGATGCTTGCGCAGCCCGTGCCGGCGCGCGCCGGCCACCGCCACTGGCAGCAAGGCGTGGACCACGCGCAGCGCCGCGACTGGGTGGGTGCGGCGCGCGCCTTTCGCCGTGCTGTGCGCGCGGCGCCGGGCGATGCGCTGTACTGGATCAACCTGGCCAACACCTACCGCCATGCCGGTGACCACGCGCGCGCCCTGGCTGCGGTGCAGCGCGCCCTGGCGCGCGATGCGGCGCAGCCGCTGGCGCTGCGCCTGCAAGGCGAGGCGCTGGCTGCGCTGCACCGCTATCCCGAGGCGCTGGCGGCGTTCGAGCAGCTCTGGGCCACCGGCGCGCGCGAGCCCGACGCGATGCTGCAGCACGCCGCCATGCTGCAGGCGCTGCGCAAGCCCAGGGAATCGATCGAGCTGCTGATGGAAGCGGCGGCCCTCGAGCCGGCGATGCTGCAACTGCACGCGATGATGGCCACGGCCTTCCGCGACATGGCGCTGCAGAACGAAGCCATCGAGTGCCTGAAGACGGTGCTGGCGCTGGACCCTGGCAACCTGCAGGCCTTGGCGCACCTGTCGTACGAGAAGCGCCACGTCTGCGACTGGGGCGACCTCGATGCCGACGTCGCGCGGCTCACGCAGGTGCTGGCCACGCTGCCTGCCGGGATGGCCCGGCTGTCGAGCTCGTTCAGCCTGCTGTCGCTGCCGCTGGACCCGGCGTTGCAGCTGGCCGCCTCGCGCGCCGAGGCGCTGGCGGCGATGGTCGGCGCACGCGAGCTGCCGCCGCTGACCCCGACCGAACACGCGCAACGCACCACCGACCTGGCGCGCCGGCCCCGCATCGGCATGCTCTCGTTCGACTTCCACGAGCATCCGGTGTCGCAGTTGATCGTCGAGATGCTCGAGCGCATCGAACGCCGGCGCCTCGAGGTGACGCTGTACTCCATCGGTCGCGACGACGGCTCGGCGCTGCGCCAGCGCATCGAGCGCGCTGCCGATCACTTCGTCGACCTGCGCGGCACCAGCGATGCGCTGGCCGCCGAGCGCATCCGCGCCGACGGCATCGACATCCTGGTGGACCTGCAGGGCCACACGCGCGGCCACCGCAGCGCCATCCTCGCGCGACGCCCGGCGCCGGTGCAGGTGGCCTACCTGGGCTACCCGGCCAGCAGCGGTGCGCCGTACATCGACTACCTGATCGGCGACCCGCTGGTCACGCCCGTGCAGCTGGCCCATCTGTACACGGAAAAGCTGGCGCAGATGCCGCTGACCTTCCAGCCCAACGGCAGCTGGCGGCCGGTGCCCGAGGAGGCGGCGCCGGTCTCGCGCGCCGCGGCCGGGCTGCCGGCCGAAGGCTTCGTGATGTGCGCCTTCAACCACACCTACAAGATCCTGCCCGAGGCGTTCGACGCGTGGTGCGCGGTGATGCGCGAGGTGCCGGGTTCGGTGCTGTGGCTGAAGGAGACCAACGGCCAGCTGCACGACAACGTGCGCCGCGAGGCCCAGGCCCGGGGCGTGGCCGGCGAGCGCATCGTGTTCGCGCGCGCGGTGTCGTATGCCGAGCACTTCGCGCGGCTGGCGCTGGCCGACGTGTTTGTCGACACCTGGCCGTACAACGCCCACACCACCGCCGCCGATGCGCTGTGGGCCGGCGTGCCGGTGGTCACGCTGCACGGCAACGCTTTCGCCTCGCGTGTGGCGGCCAGCGTGCTCAACGCCGCCGGGATGGCCGAGCTGGCGTTCGAACGCGTTGAGGACTACTGCGGCGCGATCATCGCGCTGGCGCGCGGGCCGGCGCTGCGTGCTGCCTATCGCGAGCACCTGCGCACGCGGCGCCGCGAACTGCCGCTGTTCGACTGCGCGCGCTACACGCGCGAGTTCGAGGACCTGCTGACGCGCATCTGGCGCCGCTGGGCGGCCGGCGAGGCGCCAGACCACCTGCTGGCGGAGTAGGCGGGCCCACGGGCATCGCCGCGCGGCGCGGCCGGCGGCCCGGCCGCGCGTACGCCGCAGACGACGCGCGGCGTGGCAGCCACTGCGGTCAGCGGCCGAGGAACTCCGCTCCCTGCGTGGTAATGGCGCGCAGGAAGTCCTCGCACCGCGCCAGCTGCTCCAGGGTGACGAACTCGTCGGCCTGGTGCGCCTGGCCGATGCTGCCTGGCCCGCACACCACGGTGGAGATGCCGGCGCGCTGGAACATTCCGGCTTCGGTGCCGAAGGCGACGTGGGTGGTGCCGCTGGCCTGCGCCAGCCGCAGCGCCAGCGCCACCGCCGGCTCGTCGGGTCGGGCGCGGAAGGCCGGCATCTCGGCAAACGACTCGAAGCGAAAGCCACTGGTCGCATCCACCGCCTGCATCGCCGGCTCGAGCGCGCGCGCGCTGGCCAGCACCTGCTGCTGCAAGGCCTCGGGGTCGACGCCGGGCAGGTTGCGGAACTCGTAGTGGAAGCGGCAGTCCTCGGGCACCACGTTGTCGGCAATGCCGCCTTGCACGAAGCACACCGCGGCGGTGCTGCAGGGCACGTCGAAGCCGGCCTGCCGCGGCTCGCCGGCGCGCAGCTCGTCGCCGATGCCGCTGATGCGCGCGATGACGCGCGCCGCCGCCTCCACCGCGTTCACCGCGAACGGCGTCAGCGAGCTGTGCGCGGCGTGCCCGCGCACGTGGCAGCGCCAGCGGTAGACGCCCTTGTGGGCGGTGGCCGGCACCATCTCGGTGGGCTCGCCGATGATGCACAGGCGCGGCGCCACGCCCGCGTCGCGCAGGTCGGCCAGCAGGCGGCGCACGCCGAAGCCGCCGACCTCCTCGTCGTAGCTGAACGCGTAGTGCAGCGCAAACGGCAGGTCGGCCGCGAGCCAGGTGCGCGTCTGCGCGACCACGGCGCCGATGAAGCCTTTCATGTCGGCGCTGCCGCGGCCCCACAGCCGGCCGTCGGCCACTTCGCCGCCCAGCGGGTCGCGCACCCAGGCCTGGCCGTCCCAGGGCACGGTGTCGGTGTGGCCCGAGAGCACGAGACCGGCGGGCTTGCCCGCACCCAGCGTTGCAAAGAGGTTGGCCTTGCGCCGCTGGTCGTCGTAGGTCAGGCGCAGCGGCACGTGCAGCTCGCGCAGCGCATCGGCGATGGTCTCGATGAGCGAGAGGTTCGACCCGCTGCTGACGGTGTTCAGGCGCACCAGGCGCTGGGCCCAGGCAAGCGTGTCGGCGCTCGGGGTCGGGCCGCAAGCGTGGCCCGTGGCAGGGCCGGTGGGAAGGCCGGGCAGGGTGGCTGGGGCGGACGCGTGCATGCCCGACTCTACCCTCGGGCGCGGCGCGCGGCGCTACGATGAGGCGCATGGACGCTGCCCCTACTCCCTCGGCCGAGGCCGACCTGGCCGATCTGGTCGGCCCGGCCGCCGTGCGCGCGGCGATGGAACGCATCAAGCACGACGTGCGGCGCACGCCGCTGTGGCGCCTGCCGGGCGCGGCGCTGGGCGTGCCCTGCGCCGAGGTGTGGCTGAAGCTGGAGCACCTGCAGCTCGGCGGCAGCTTCAAGGCGCGCGGCATGTTCAACCGGCTGCGCTCGCACCGCGTGCCGGCGGCCGGCGTGGTCATCGCCTCGGGCGGCAACGCCGGCATCGCCGCGGCGCTGGCCGCCCGCGCCGTGGGCGCGCGTTGCGAGGTGTTCGTGCCCGAGAGCACGCCGCCATCCAAGCGCCACCGGCTGCTGGCTGCCGGGGCGCAGATGACGGTGGCCGGCCCGACCTATGCCCATGCCTTCGAGGCCTGCCTCGACCGCCAGATCGCCACCGGCGCGCTGCTGATGCACGCCTACGACCAGCCCGAGGTGCTGGCCGGCGCCGGCACGCTGGCCATGGAGATCGAGGCCGAGGCGGGCGTGCCCGACCGCGTGCTGGTCAGCGTCGGCGGCGGCGGGCTCATCGCCGGCATCGCGGCGTGGTTCGAGGGCTGCACGCGCGTGGAGTCGATGGAGCCCGAGCGCGCGCCTACGCTGCACAGCGCGCTGCAACGCGGCGAACCGGTGGACGTGGAGGTCTCGGGCATCGCTGCCGACTCGCTGGGCGCGCGGCGCATCGGCCGGCTGGCGTGGCCGGTGTGCCGCCGGCACGTGGTGGCCTCGTACCTGCTGCCCGACGACCTCATCGGTGCGGCGCAGCTGCGCGTGTGGCGCGACCTGCGGCTGGCGGTGGAGCCCGGCGCCGCGCTGCCGATGGCGGCGCTGTGGGCGCGCGCGGTGGAGCTGGCACCCGACGAGCGCGTGGCGGTGGTGATCTGCGGCGCGAACTTCGACCCGGCGGGGTTGGGGTGAGGTGACCTGACTCGGTGGAGGTCGGCGGGGCGCACTGCGTGCGTGGTGGCGGGCCCGGGTTGTCGCCCGCAAGGCCCTCGGACGCCCCTCATCCTGCATCCAGCAGTTGACGAGGCGTCGAAACGGCCGGTAGCAAGCATCCATGCGGGTTTCCGGTCGACTCGGTGAACTGCGGGCCAGGCAAAGGCTGCACTCACGCGCTGCGGCGTGCACAGACCCGGGCGCCCTGCCCTGCCGCGCCAGAGGGCGAGGCCCTGCGTCCGCGCCAGGCTGCGCCTGTCGCGGATGACGGCCGACGGATACACCGTCGGCCTACCCGGTTCGTGCCGAGCCGGGACCCCTGCGCTGCGCTCCGGGGCGCCGATCGCCCTCGGGCG
>JAEUPD010000059.1 GCA_016788525.1 Rubrivivax sp. | reverse complement strand
CACGAGCGCGGCCAGCTCGCCGGTGCGGGCGACCGCAGCGCCGCCTGCGCGGCGAGCCACAAGCGCCTTTGCAATCGGAACAGCAAACCGTTCTTCGCCGTAGTCACGAATCACCTCGGCAATCTCGCGCTCGCTGGCGCGGGCCAGGAACGCCGCGGCCGTCTCGCCGCGTGTGGTGTCCATGCGCATGTCCAGCTCGGCATCGTGGCGGAAGCTGAAGCCGCGCGCCGGGTTGTCGATCTGCGGCGAGCTGACGCCCAGGTCGAGCAGCAGGCCCTCGATGCGCGCGCAGCCGAGCGCGGCCAGCTCGGGGCGCAGCTGGTCGAAGCTGGCGTGGCGGATGGTGAAGCGCGGGTCGTCGATGCGCTGCGCTTCGGCCACCGCCTCGGGGTCGCGGTCGAAGGCGACGAGCCGCCCTGCGGGCGCCAGGCGCGCGAGCACCGCCCGGGCATGCCCGCCGCGGCCGAAGGTGCCGTCGACGTAGGTGCCCGCCGGCTGCGTCACCAGCGCCTCGACGGCTTCGGTGAGCAACACGGTGCGGTGGGTCCATGCGGCTTCTGGGGCGTTCACCGCAACACCAGGTTGCGCAACGCCTCGGGCTTGCCCTTGGCGATGACTTGGGCTTCGCGTGCTTCGCTGCGGTTGGGGTCCCACAATTCGAAGTACGCACCGACCCCCATGAAGACCACCGAGCCCCCTTCCTCCCTGAACCCGGCCCAGCGGCGCAGTTCGGGCGGCAGCAGGATGCGCGAGCTGTTGTCGATGGTCAGTTCGTTCTGGCTTCCCAGGTACAGCCGCCGCCACTCGTCGGCGTCGTCGCCGGTCAGGCCCATCAGCACGTCGGCCAACTGGTTGAACACCGGTGGCGGGTACAGGCCCAGGCAGCCCGCCGGGTCCTTGCACAGGACCAGCTCGCCACCCAGCTTCTCGTTGATCTGGTCGCGCCATTTCGCGGGCACGGTCACGCGCCCCTTGCCATCCAAGGCCAGCACCGGTCCACCGAAAAAGCGCCACTGAGAGTCGACTGACACGAAACCCCACCTTCGTGCACGAAACCCCACTCTAACCGAGTCGTTAGGGAGGGTCAACGTGGCGTACTGGGAGAAAACCCAGTCGAATCAAGCACTTACGGCCGAAACACCATCCTCTTCGCGAACGACAAAGTCCTTATGAATTAGGCACTTGCTGGGTGGACTGGAAGTGCTTTCGAGATTGAAGCTGGTTGGATGTACAGCATTTCCGTTACTTCTTCGAACAGGGTGATAAGCGTGCAGAACGACCCACTGTGGAACCTGAGGTATGCCTTGGCAGGAGTCGGGCTGGCCCTGCTGCTGTCGGTGCCGATCGCTGCGCTGGTGGGAAGCGCACTCGGCGACGCACTGGGTGGCACCTACGGGTGGCGGGCCGGCGTGTACAGCGCGCTGTTGCTGTACGTGGTGGCCGGGGCATTCGTGCTCTTTGCCAAGGTGGCGCGGCACGAGACGCGCCCGCTCAGCGTGCAGCGCGTGGGCCTGTGGCTGGCCAGCCTGTGGCTGTGGCCGGGGCTGCTGCTCGTGGCCCGCAAGCCCCAGGGCCAGCCAGGCCGCACGAGCCCACCCGGCTGAGCCCGGTCACCGCGGGGCGCTGTGGGGGCCCGCCGCGCGTTGCGGCGAGCTGGCGCATGCGGCGCGCGGCGGCTACTGCGACTGCATGATCCGCCGCCCCGCCACCGGCTGCAGCGGGCGCGCGTTCATGGGGTAGATGCGGGAGAAGAGTTCGAGCTGTTCCTCGGCCAGCGTGACCGGCGTGCGCATCACCACCCACAGCACGCCCTCGCTGCACGGCGGCGTGGTGAGTGACCCCATGTAGGTGAAGTAGCGTGGGTCGGCGGGCAGCAAGTGGCCTGGGTCGATGGTGCTGCGCGCGCTGGCCTCCTCGTGCTTCTCCAGCGGCAAGTTGTTCCACACCATCTGCACCGCCGGGTGCGCCGGTCCCTTGCCCAGCAGCACGGCCACCACCGCCAGCTTGCCGGCGGCGTCACGGTGCACGAGGTGCAGCGACATCTCGAACTGGCGGCCGTCGATGCGCTCCTCGCTCGGGCGGTGGAAGTGGAACTGCACCAGTTCGTAGCGGCGGGTACCCACCTCGATGGCGTTGCCCGGCGGCAGGTTCACCTGCACCGTGTGGCCGTTGTCGATGACCCCGAACGGCGTGGGCTTGTAGTCGAACCGGACGGGCTCGAGGTCGACCGACAAGCCACCGCGGATGTCGATGGGGCTCTGGCGCTGGCCGTTGCCGCACAGGCTGAACTCTGGCCTCATCGCGCCCCAGGCGGCCGGACCTGCAGCGCCTTCGTAGCCCCAATGCGCGCCATGGGCGGCCTCGCCCGGGCGGTGCCCCGCTGCGGCACGGCGCAGGCCGTGCGCCGCGGCGGCCGGCGGCGCGGCGGCCCCCGCGATCGCCGCGGCGCGGTGGGCCGGAACCGCGGCGCGATGGTTCGGCACCGCGGCGGCCGAGGGCGCATGGCTCACGTCACCGTGGCGGGCCGCCGGCGTGGGGTGGCCCGCGGGCGACCCCGCCAGCGGAGCCGCAGCGGATCCAGCGATCTTGGAGCCCGCGCGGTGCTCCCCGGCCGGAGCCGGCGCACGCGCAGCCGGCGCCCGTTCCGCGCCGTGCGACGGTGGCAGTGGCACGCGCGGGCCGATCTGCAGATCGAGCGTCCCGGCGGCGGTGGCACTGCCCGGCGCGGCAAGACGTTCGGCGAGCCGCTGGCGCAGCTTGTCCATCGCGTCATCGCCGCTCAGCGCCATCGACGCGGCGGGCGCCGGCGTCACGGCGGCATCGGGTGCGGGCTTGCCCAGCTTGCGCGGGGTGGGCTTGTCCACCATCGCCGCGACGCTCGAACTGGCCATGACCGGCACGGCAACGGCGGCAAGCAGGGCGGCGAGACGGCAAACCGGGGTCATGGCAAGGGCTCCTCGGCCAGATATCGGCCCGTCGGGCACCGGCTTGAGGCGCGCCTCGGCCGGGCGGCGCAGTCGCACCCGCTGCAGGGCCACCCGAACGGTGCTTCAATCGCGCGATGCATTCACGCCGCCGAATCCTGCTCGCTTCCTGCGGCCACGCGCTTGCCGCGGCATGGCTGGCCAAGCCGGCCCTGGCCAGTTCCCGGCGCGTGATGCCTTCGATGACCGATGGCCCGTTCTACCCACCGCGCCGCTGGCGCGCGCAGTGGAACGACTGGGACGCCGACCTGACGCTGGTGCGCGAGGGCGCGCAGACCCACGTGGCGCGCGGCGAGCACCTCGGCCTGTCGCTGGTGGTGGCCGACGCGGCCGGCCGGCTCGTCGACGGCGCAGAGGTCGAGATCTGGCAATGCGACACGCTGCAGCACTACCGGCACCCGCAGGTGCCGCGCCCGGCCGAAGAGCGCGCAACACGCTGGGACCCGGGTTTCCAGGGCTTCGGTGCGGCAACGAGCGATGCGCGCGGCGAGCTCGCCTTTCGCACCATCCGGCCGGTGCCGTACCCGGGGCGCACGCCGCACATCCATGTCAAGCTGCGGCACGCCAGCTTCGGCGAGTGGACCTCGCAGCTGTTCGTCGCCGGCGACGCCGGCAATCCGCGCGATTTCCTGTGGCGCAACGTGCCGGCCGAGGGCCGCGCCACGCTGGAGATGCGCCTGGCGCGTGCCCCGGCCACCGCCGCGCCAGCGGCGGCCACGCAGCCCGCGCTGGGCTGGGTGGCCAGGCACGAACTGATCGTGCCCGACTGAGCGGCGCCCACCGCGCCACGCGGCCGCGGGCGTGGCGGTGCGCCCCGGCGCGCGAGCCTCGCGGCGACCGAGCCGCGCCCCTAACGCCGAAATAAGTGTGAAGCAGGCCGATAGGCCGGATTCTGTGCGGCCACGCCCCTTGCGAAGCGCAGCCGTGACCGCCATTCCTCTGGGCCGGGGGTCGCCCACCCGGCTCGGTGCCACCTACCCGCCGGCTCCGCGGGCCGCATCAAAGCCGGCCTATTTGGTGTTGCTGCGCGTAGAGATTGCCCGTTTCACCCCGGGCGAGGCCTTGCCCCGCCCCGGGATGGCTGTCGGGTTCGGGCTTGCGCCCTCGCCCGAGCGGCTTGCGCCGCCCGGGCTGCCGGCTGACGCCGGCCCCCGACAGAGCACCCGACGCGGAACCCCGTCCGGACTCGTCTCTGTTGCTCTGATCCTCACCTCGCGGTGGACAGCCGTTAGCTGCTACGCCGCCCTGTGCAGTCCGGACCTTCCTCCAGTGCCAGGTTTCCCTGTGGCGCACCAGCGGCGGTCTGGCCTGCTTCACGGGGCGGATTATCCGCCGGGCGCCCGGGCAGCGCCCCGGCCTGAGGCCACGCCCTTCGGCGAGGCCCTACCAGCGCAGCGCGAGCTTGAGACCATAGCTGGTCGCCTCGCCGGTCTTGTCGGCCTCGACGACGAGGGCAAACGGCACGAAGGCGATGTTGATGCCGGCGAACACCTTGTCCATGGCGAACTTCTCGCGCGCCAGCGAAGTGCCCGGCGCGCTGGAGCTGATCTCGACACGGCCCACACCGGCATACGGGGTCAGGAACAGGATGCCCTTGCTGATCGACAAGTCGACGCTGTTGGCACGCATCTTCAACTGGCTGACGCCCGACAGATTCATCGTAGAGGCGCGCAGCGCCACCGCCGGCAGCACCGCGTTGCCGCCGACGAACGCCCAGCGCAGTTCGCCACCGGTGGCCCGCACGTTGGTCTCCGGCAGGCCCATCACCACCGCGCCGATGTCGATGCCGAACGGCAGCCCCTTCACCGCGCGGATGCCGGCCAGCGGCATGGCCTTGGGGATGTCGGCACCGCCCGCGGCCTTGCTCAGCGTGGCGCGGTTGGCCACTTCCGTGGCGCCTGCCGAGATGCCGATGTCGAAGCCGGTGATGCCCAGGCCCTCCGAGGGGATCATGCCCTTGTACGAGACCGCGGCACCGATGTCCTCGGCCAGGGCGCGGAACTCGGTCTGGTTGAGCAGGTTGATGGCGTTGAAGTCGGCGGCCCGGGCCGCGCCGGCAGCGGCAAGGGCCAGGCCGGCGGCGGCGGTGGTGGTGACGGTGGCGGTCAGGCAACGGCGAAGGTGCATGGCGATTTCCTTGGCGGCATGAAAGGGGGAACTGCGGCATTCTGGCCGCGCCGCCCGACGCTGCCACGCCGGCCCTGGCCGCAGGCTCACGCAAAGCAGTGACAAAGCGTTCGCGCGTGGGGCCGGCGCCACGCGACGCGGCGCCCCCTGGCCCCGGCAACGCCCGCTGCCTGGCGCTATAACCTGCAGCGACCCGGCCCTGGCGCGCCTACCGAGGAACCACCCATGCTCACCGTGAACAAGCTCATCGCACAGGGTCGTGGCCTGGCCACCGTGCTGACCCGGCGCGCCGCCACGGTGGAACTGGGCTGGGAGATACGGCAGCGCAGCCGCTTCGAAGCCGCCGACAGCACCGGGCGCCGGCTCGACGTGGCCCTGCCGCGCGGCAGCGTGGTGCGCGGCGGCGACGTGCTGGTGGCCGAGGACGGCACGCTCGTCGTGGTGAAGGCGGCACCGCAGCCCGTGATGGTGGTGCGCCACTGCACCGAGCACGGCATGCCCGGCGACCTGCTGCGTGCTGCCTACCACCTCGGCAGCCGCCACGTGGCAGTGCAACTTCGGCCCGATCACCTCCAGCTCGAGCCCGACCCTGCGCTGGGCGCCATGCTGCGCCGCATGCACCTGATCGTCAGCGAGGAGCAGGCCGCCTTCGAGCCTGAATCCGGTGACGAGCCGGCGCACCCCCATGGCGCGCACGAAAACCATCATCACGACCATGCGCGCCACCATGCGCACGACCATCACGACCACGGGCACGACCATCACGACCACGCGCACCATCATGGGCACGCCCACCAAGGCCGCGACCACGGTCACGACCATGGGCACGATCATCCGTCCGGCGGCACCCCGGATCACAAGCACTGATCAGAGGCACAGAGCAAGGAACTACAAGCGCCCGGGCCGCGCGCCCGCACGCGCATCACCCTTGAACGCGGCCCATGCTGCAGCATGGGTGGAAGCGTGCAGCGGCCGGCGTAGCATGCCCACACGGGCCACCCGGGCCCGGCCACACCAGGAGAGAGCACCATGGGATTGATGTCGTTCCTGAAGGACGCCGGCGAGAAGCTGTTCGGCAAGGGACAAGCCAAGGCCGCGCAGGACGCCGCCGCCGCCACACCGACACCGGAGAACATCGCCGCGCTGAGCAAGGCCGCCGGCGACGCGATCATCGACTACGTGCGGGCACAGGGGCTGCCCACCGACAGCCTGAGCGTCAGCTTCGACGCCGCCACGTCCACCGTCACCGCCGACGGCATCATGCCCGACCAGGCCACCAAGGAGCGCGTGCTGCTGTGCTGCGGCAACGTCGCCGGCGTTGCCGCCGTGAACGACATGCTGACCGTCTCGTCGCCCGAACCCGAGGCGCAGTGGCACACCGTGGTCAGCGGCGACAACCTCAGCAAGATCGCCAAGAAGTTCTACGGCGACCCGAACAAGTACCCGGTGATCTTCGAGGCCAACAAGCCGATGCTCTCGCACCCGGACAAGATCTATCCGGGGCAGATGCTGCGCATCCCGCCGCAGTGAGGCTGTGCAGCGGCCGGCCCGTGCCGGGCCGGAACCGTTGGCCGGCCAGGCCCCATGGCCGCAACGGCGCCAGCCCGGTCGGCGGGCGGCTGCGGCTTCAGGAGTAGCTCACCCACCCGGCGCGCTGCGGGTGGTCGAGGTGTGGCAGCGCGTTGTAGCCGGTGAGCCACAGGCGCGTGCGCGTCACGTTCAGCTCGCTCAAGGCGCTGTTGCGCAGCTGCAGGTTCAGCGCCACCACCGCGTCGGCCGGTGCGTTCAGCACGTGCGCCAGCGCGGTGGCGATCGGCCCGCCGCTGCTGACGACGAGCACATTCTCGGCGCCGCTGTCGCGCACCTCTTCGAGCACGCGCACGACGCCGCCGCGGAACTCGGCCCACCCGGGCATGCCGGGCACGCTGAGCTCGCCGCGCATCCAGCGCGCGAGGCCCTCGCGCAGCAGGCGGAAATGCTCCCGGCGGTCACCGCCGGGCGCCTGAACAGGCAGGCCGTCGCCGGCCACCGCGCGTGTCAGCCCTTCGGCGTCATACTCGTTCAGCGCAGCCACCGCCCGCCCTTCAGGCAGCGGCCCGAGGCGCGAGGCCATCGCCGCCAGCGACTGCCCATGCCGCTTCAAGGTGCCGGTCAGCACGACATCGAAACGGCGCCCGCGCTGCGCGAAGTACTCGCCCAGGGCCTCGCACTGCCGCACGCCAAGCTCGCTGAGCTGGTCGTAGTCCGCCGCGCCGAACGAGGCCTGACCGTGCCGCACGAGAGTGACGGTTCCCATCTGGGCCATTGTCGCGGCCCACGCCGCGCTACCGCGTCACCGGGGTGACTTCGAGGCCGGCGCACTTCGGAGCGCTGGCCTCTGGGCAGTTCTCGCTGTCGGTTTCGCCGCGGACCTCGCCGCCGGCTTGGCCGCGGATCGCGCTGCTGGCTTCGCCAACGTGTCGCGCGCCCCGGCACCTGGCAGCGCCGACTGCGCCAGCGCCGTATCGATCAGCGCATCGGCCATCCACAGCGCCACGCGCTGCACTTCGCGCTCGGGCAGGCCCCAGATGTCCTTCAGGATGACCCACGGCTCGATGCCGTAGACCACCGACAGCGCATGGTGCAGCCGCTGGCGCATCGTCGGCGTGAGCTTGTCCCTCAACGGCGCGATCGCGTGCTCGAGGATGCGGATGCGGTGGCCACGGCGATACGGTTCCTCTTCCAGCAGGCCGGCACGCTCCTGCGCCCACTGCTCCAGCGCGAGCTGGGCGGCCGCACGCAGCTGCGGCTCGAACTCCTGGAAGCGCGGGAAGGTCTGCTCGAACAGCTCGCGCACACGCGCGCGCCCATCGGGCAGGTTGCTCGACAGCGTGCGCACGGGCCCCAGCGAGCTGTCGATGACGGCGGTGACCAGCGCGCTGCGGCTGGGGAAGTAGCGGTACGCCGTGGCGCGCGAGACCTTCGAGCGCACGGCGACTTCGGCCACGCTGGGGATGTGGCCATCGCGGATGATCTCCATCGCCGTGTCGAGCAGCAGCTTGAAGGTGGCGGCCTTCACGCCACGCTCGGGCGGCGGTTGCGGCGGGCTCGGCTGCGCCGGCGGGCGCTTCAGGGTGCGGGTTTTCACCGGGCTCATGGGGCTTGGATTGTTCTTGTGGCCGCGGCAAGCGTGCCCGTATGATGCACCGATCCCGATTTGAGACGCAAGTCTCACGGGGCCCATTTCCTCCGCGTCCCCACCGCTTTCCGGATCCTCACGAACCCACGCCGGTTCGGACCGCGCCCGCCCCGCAAGGGGGCCAGCAGGTGCGGCCGCACGGAGACAAGACGAGTCCATGCGCATCGCCAGCTGGAGCTGGGGTGGCCGGCCCCAGGTCGGCATCATCTCTGCCGACGGACGTGAAGCGACGCCGCTGGCCGCGCCGCGGCCTGAGCGCGGCGCGTTCGAGCTGGTGCGCTCGCTGGCCCATGGCGACCCGCTGCCGCCGGCGGCGGGCGCACGCCTGCCGGTGGAGGCCCTCACGCTGTGCGCGCCGCTGCGCCCGCGGCGCAACCTCTTCTGCATCGGCCGCAACTATCGGGCGCACGCCGAAGAGCTTTCCACCACCGTCTTCCGCGACGCGGTGGCGCCAAGCCGCGAGCGCGACCTGTGGCCGATCGTGTTCACCAAGGTGCCGGAGACGGTGGTCGGTCCGTATGACACCGTCAGGCTGCCCGGCAGGGCGATCACGGAGCAGGTCGACTACGAGTGCGAGCTCGCGGTGGTCATCGGCCGCGGGGGCATCAACATTCCGCGTTCGCGGGCGATGGAGCATGTGTTCGGCTACACCATCGTCAACGACGTCAGCGCGCGCGACGTGCAGACGCGCCACCAGCAGTGGCACCTGGGCAAGAGCTTCGACACCTTCTGCCCGATGGGGCCGTGGATCGCCACCGCCAGCGAGTTCGACGGCCAGGCCACGCGCATCCGCGGGTTTGTGAATGGCGAGTTGCGGCAAGACGCCAACACCCGGGACATGATCTTCGACATCGCCGCGCAGATCGAAGCCATCTCGCGCGGCATCACGCTGTACCCGGGCGACGTCATCGCCACCGGCAGCCCCAGCGGCGTGGGCATGGGCTTCTCGCCGCCCAAGTGGCTGAGGCCGGGCGACGTGGTGCGCGCCGAGGTCGACGGCCTCGGTTTCATCGAGAACCGCTTCGAAGAGCGATGAGCACGCCCACATGAGCATCGCCTGGATCGACCGCATGGCCGTCGACGTGCGCGGCGGCACCGATGGCGCCGAGGCGCTCGTCTTCATCCATGGCCTGGGCGGCAGCATGAACGCCTGGACGCCGCTGCTGCCGGCGCTGGGCCGCTGGCGCTGCGTGCGGCCCGAGCTGCCGGGCGCAGGCCGCTCGTGCAGGGCCTACGCGCTGGGCGAAGCGACGCCCCACCGCGGCCACCTCAGCGCCGAGACGCATGCGGACGCCGTGCTGCGCGTGTGCGAGGCGCTCGGCATCGCGCGCGCCCACCTCGTCGGCCACAGCTTCGGCACCATCATCGCGCTGCACGTCGCGGCGAAGGAACCGTCGCGCGTGCGCAGCCTGGCGCTCTTCGGCGCGATGGCCGAACCGGTGCCGGCGCAGCGCGAGAACATGCGCGCCCGCGCCGCGACCGCGCGGGACCAGGGGGCGCAAGGCATGTTCGAGATCGCCGAGGGCATCTCGCAGTTCGCGCTGTCGCCCTCCACGCGCGAGAGCCAGCCGGTCACCGTGGCCTACGTGCGTGACAGCATCGCGGCGCAGGACGCCGAAGGATTCGCCCGCAACTGCATCGCGCTGGCCGAGGCGCAGGCCGCGCGGCTCGAGTTGATCCGGTGCCCCACCCTCATCGTCAACGGCGACGAGGACCAGGTCACGCCCCTGTCGGGCGCGCGTCAGCTCGCCGGCCGACTTGCCAACGCGCGCGTCGAGGTCTTCGGCCGGTGCGGACACTGGCCCACGCTGGAGCGCCCGGCCGAGTCGCAACGCGTGCTGCGCGACTTCCTCGAGCGCGCGCGCTGACCAACCCGCAGGAGGCTTCGCCCATGGCCGACACCCTCTTCACCAACGTGCGCGTCTTCGATGGCGGCGGCGAGACCCCGTTCACCGGCGACGTGCTGGTCAGCGGCAACCGCATCAGCCGCGTCGTCAAGACCGCCTTCGGCCAGCGCACCCCGCCGATCGCGGGAGCCACGGTGATCGACGGCGCCGGCGCCTTCCTGATGCCGGGCATGGTCGAGGCGCACACGCACTTCAGCTGGAACGACCAGCCCACGCTCGACAGCATCCAGCGCATGCCGCCCGAGGAGCACATCCTGTGGTGCGCGCAGGTGGCGAGGAAGTACCTCGACATGGGCTGGACGAGCTGCGTCGGCGCCGCCACCGCCAAGCCGCGGCTCGATGTGGTGATCCGCAACGCCATCAACGACGGCACGATCGTCGGGCCGCGCTACATCGCCGCCAGCCAGGAGATCACCGTGCCGGGGGGTCTGGGCGACACCACGGCGCCGCACTTGCCGCAGCACGAGTTCGCGTTCGGCGCCATCGTCAGCGGCGCCGAGGAGATGCGCCGCTGCATCCGCATGTTCGCCAAGTACGGCGTCGACCAGATCAAGATCAACCTCTCGGGCGAGAGCATCACCGGCATGCCCTCGGAGATGAGCCAGTTCACCGAGGAGGAGGTCCGCGTCTGCGTCGACGAGGCCAAGCGCTGGGGCAAGCGGGTGGCCGCGCACGCGCGCAGCACCTGGTCGATCAAGGAGTGCATCAAGCAGGGCATCGAGGTCATCTACCACGCCAGCTTCACCGACACCGAGGCGCTGGACATGCTGGAGGCCGCGAAGTTCAAGCACTTCGTGGCGCCCGGTCTCGCGTGGCTCATCAACACCTGCCACCACGCCAGCGCCTGGGGTCTGACGCCGGAGGTGACGAAGAAGATGGGCTACCACCGCGAGCTGGAGGCTGCCATCGAGAGCATGAAGGCGATGCGCCGGCGCGGCATCCGCATCATGCCCGGCGGCGACTACGGCTTCGCCTGGACACCGCACGGCACCAACGCCAAGGATCTCGAGTACTTCGTCAAGCACGTGGGCATGAGCACGATGGAGGCGCTGCTCTCGGCCACCGCCTGGGGCGGGCCGATGATGGGGCACGGCAAGGAGATCGGCTACATCCGCGAGGGCTGCTTCGCCGACATCCTGCTGATCGACGGCGACCCGCTCACCGACATCACGATCCTGCAGGACAGGAAGCGCCTCCTCGCCGTGATGAAGGACGGCGAGTTCCACCGTGCGCCGCCGGTGCGTGGCGTGGGCGCGGGCGCCGGCCGCGCCGCCGCCGCGCCGGCGATGACGCGCTGGGCCGCCTGAAGCCACCGAGAGGAGACCGCGCCATGGCCGACACCCTCTTCACCAACGTCCGCATCCTCGACGGCACGGGCCAGAACGCCCCCTACACCGGCAGCGTGCTGGTCAGCGGCAACCGCATCCGCCAGGTGGGGCGCAGCACCGCGCCCATCGCACCGGGCAGCGCCACCGTCATCGACGGCGCCGGCGCCACGCTGATGCCCGGCATGTGCGAGGCGCACACGCACTTCAGCTGGAATGATGCGGCCACGCTCGGCGCCATCCAGACCATGCCGCTGGAAGAGCATGTGCTGTGGAGTGCGAAGGTCGCCCGGCGCTACCTTGAAGCCGGCTTCACCAGCTGCCTGGGCGCGGCCTGCGCCAAGCCGCGGCTGGACGTGGTGATCCGCAACGCCATCGACAGCGGCCAGATTCCCGGCCCGCGCTACCTGGCGGCCAGCCAGGAGATCACCGTGCCCGGGGGGCTGGGCGACGAGATGCTGCCGCACCTGCCCTTTCCCGACTTCAGCTTCGGCCAGGTGGTCAACGGCGCGGAGGACATGCGCCGCGTGGTGCGCATGTTCCTGAAGTACGGCGTCGACTCGATCAAGCTGAACGTCTCCGGCGACAACTTCGTGCCCGGTGCGGACGCCAAGACGACCTGGATGACCGATGCCGAAGTCGCCGCCGCGGCCGAGGAAGTGAAGATGCGCGGCAAGCGCATCATCGTGCACGCGCGCAGCTGCGAGAGCATCAAGCAGGCGCTGCGCCACGGCATCCACCTCATCTACCACGCCAGCTTCACCGATGAAGAGGCGCTGGACATGCTGGAGGCGGCCAAGGACAAGGTGTTCGTCGCGCCGGGCATCGGCATCCTGTGGGCGCTGCTGTGGGAAGCCGAGCCCTGGGGCGTGACGCACGAGCAGGCCGTGAAGATGGGCTACGAGGAAGAGTGGGCCGCCGCCTGCGAGAGCCTGAAGGCCATGCACAAGCGCGGCATCCGCGTGCTGCCCGGCGGCGACTACGGCTTCGCCTTCAACCCCCACCTGCAGAACATGCGCGACCTGGAGCTCTTCATCAAGCACCTGGGTTTCACGCCAATGGAGGCCATTCGCTCGTGCACGCTGTACGGCGGGCAGGTGATGATGCGGCCGGGTGAACTGGGCCTCGTGAAGGAGGGCTATCTCGCGGATCTGCTGCTGCTCGACGGTGACCCGCTGGCCAACATCGGCATCCTGCGCGACCCCAAACGCATCCTCGCAGTGATGAAGGATGGGCAGTTTGCGAAGTCACCGCCGGTGAACGCGCGGGCCTGGGAGCGCGCCGCGTGACACGTTCGCAGCGCATCCGCTGGCTGCTGTGGCTGCTGATCGGCGGCCCGATCGCGGTGTTCTCGCTGTGGGCGCTGGCCGACAACGCGCGCCTGTACCTGCTCACGCTGCTCAACGGGCTGACGCTGGCTTCGCTGTACTTCATCGTCGCCAGCGGTTTCACGCTGGTGTTCGGCCTCATGCGCAACGTCAACCTCGCGCACGGCTCGTTGTACCTGCTGGGCGGGTACATCGCCTTCACCATTGCCGAGAAGACCGGCTGGTGGATCCTGGCGATGGCCGGCGGCTTTCTCGCCGCGGCGGTCGTCGGCCTCTTGATCCAGGTGCTGATCCTGCGCCACATGCAAGGCGAGGAGCTGCGGCAGACGATGGTGACGATCGGGCTTTCCATCGTCATTGCCGACATCCTGCTGTGGATCTTCACCGGCCAGGTGCATCAGATGGAGGCACCCGCGTGGCTGCAGGGGCCCATCCGCGACATCCCGGTGATCCGCGCGTATTCGGCCTATCGGCTGAGCCTGCTGGGCTTCGGCATCGCCATCGGCGTGTTCCTGTGGTGGCTGCTCAACCGCACCAAGGTCGGCACGATGATCCGCGCCGGCGTGGACGACCGCGCGATGCTGGCCGCCGCGGGCGTGAACGTGAACCTGGTGTTCGCGATCACCTTCATGCTGGGCGCGGGACTCGCAGGCATCGGCGGCGTGATCGGCGCAGTGGAGTTGTCGATGGTGCCCGGCGAGGACACGCGGCTGCTGCTGGCCTCGCTGATCGTGGTGATCGTCGGCGGCATGGGCTCGGTGGTGGGCGCAGCCATCGGGGCGGTGATATTGGGTTTGGCTGAGACGTATGGGTTGGCTTACGCGCCGACCTACTCGGTGGTGTTCACGTTCGTGATCCTGGTGCTGGTGCTGGCGTTTCGGCCGCGGGGGATCATGGGGAAGGCGGCATGAGCGGCGTGTGCGGAATAGCTGGCATGACGCTCGGGGTTGCCGTGGCTGGGCGCGGCCTTCAACCGTTGGGGCGGCTCAGGCGCGGGTGGGCCAGCCGCTGCCGCTTAGCTGCGGCGGTCGGCCGCACAGCGGCCGACTCCCCTGCGCTGCTCGAACTCTTGGCCTGCGCGCAGAACTCGTTGCACTCGCTTCGCTCGTGCTACTCGGACAGCTGCGCGAGTCAGATGTGGAGGCGCGCGAGTACACGCGCAGGCCAAGAGTTCTGCGCTGCTCGGCGCCGCAGATGCGCGGCAGCGGCTGGCCCCCCCGCGCCTGAGCAGCAAACCGTGCGGCAATCGATGGTCCGGTCGCCGCAACGCATGCCGCAAGGCAGCGGGCGGCACGGTGCTGGCGCGCATCTGCGGCGCCGAGCAGCGCAGGGCTTCTGGCCGCGCGCGTACTCGCGCGCATCCACATCTGACTCGCGCCCATTGTTTGAGCAGAGCGAACGCAGTGAGCGGAGCGAGTTGGGGCGCGGGCCAGAAGCCCGAGCAGGCGAGCCCGGACACAAACAGTCCGGGGGACTGTTTGTGCCTGGCGAGCGGCCGGGCCGCAAGGCCCGGCGCGGCCTGCAAGGCCAGGGAAGTCGGCCGCGAAGCGGCCGACCGCCGCAGCTAAGCGCCGGCGCCGTGCCGCCCGCTGCCTTGCCGCCGCAACCTCCGTACGCCAGCCGAGGAACACCACCATGAGCGCCGCCTACTGGCGCCGCGCCATGAACACCGGCCTTGCCGCTGCCGCAAGGCCGCTGCCGCTACCCAAGGCCACCGCATCGTTAGCGCGTGCCGCCACCGGCCTGCCCACCGTCGACCCGTACGCCAACAGCGACGCCCCCCGCTGGCTCAAGTTCCTCTGGGCGCACCTGAGCGCGCGCCACGTCTTCGTGCTCGCCTTCGCCCTGCTCTACCCCTTCTTCGCCACCCCCTTCTTCACCTTCCAGATCGCCGGGCAGGCACTCGCGCTCGGCCTCATCGCGCTGTCGCTCACCTTCCTCGGCGGCTACGGCGGCATGATCTCGCTGGCGCAGATGACCGTGGCCGGCATCGCCGGCTACGTCGTCTCCATCCTCGGCCCCAGCGCGCAGAGCATCAGTCTCGCCTGGCCGTGGTGGGTGGTGGTGCCCTTCGCGCTGGCCATCTCGGTGGCCATCGCCACCCTCATCGGGTGGCTGTCGGTGCGCACCGAAGGCATCTACACCATCATGATCACGCTGGCCATCGGCGTGGCGTTCTACTACCTGGTGCTGCAGAACTACTCGCTGTTCAACGGCTTCCAGGGCTTCCAGAAGGTCTATCCACCCGTCGTGCTGGACGTCAACTGGCGCGACCCGCTGCCCTTCTACTTCCTCGCGCTGGCGCTCAGCCTGGCCGGCTACCTGCTCGTCAAGTGGCTCGTGCGCGCGCCCTTCGGCATTGCGATGCAAGGCATCCGCGACAACCCGCGGCGCATGGCCGCGCTCGGCTACAACGTCGTCGCGCATCGTGTGGCGGCCTACGCGCTCTCGGGCCTCGTCGCCGCGGTCGGCGGCATCCTCTTCACCTGGTACAACGGCCTCATCTCGCCCAACTCGGTGGGCACCGGCTGGCTGATCAACATCCTGGTCATCGCCGTGCTCGGCGGCATGCGGCACCCGATCGGCGCATTCCTCGGCGCCATCGTGTTCGTGCTGCTGCAGACCTTCGCCATCGACGTCATCGACCGCGAACGCTTCAACCTCGTGATCGGCGTCGTGTTTCTCGCCATCGTGCTGTTTTCCCCCGACGGCCTGCTCGGCTTGTGGTCGAAGTTGCGTCAGCGCTTCGGCCCCGAGGCGGTGCGCAGGCCGTGACCTGCAACCTGTCTAGGAGACAAAGCGTGAAAGTGACCAAGCGTGTGTTGATGCGTTCTGTGTTGGGTGCGGCCGCTGCGGTCGCGATCAGCGGCGCCGCCTGGGCGCAGGGCGCGCCGATCAAGATCGGCCTGCTGGCAACCCTCGAAGGCCCGTTTGCCGCAGGTGGCGCCGACGGAATGCGCGGTGCCGAGCTCGCGCTCATCCAGCGCGGCGGCACGGTCGCAGGCCGCAAGGTGGAGATCATCAAGGGCAGCTCGAATGCCAACCCCGACGTGGCCGTGAACGCCACGCGCAAGCTCGTCGAGCAGGACAAGGTCGACATCATGGTCGGCCCGCTGTCCGGCAGCGAAGGCATCGCCGTCAAGAACTACAGCAAGACACAGCCGGGCGTCACCTTCATCAATGGCGGCAGCGGTGCGCAGGCCACGACGCTGCAAGACCCCAGCCCCAATTTCTACCGCTTCAACACCGAGGGTGCGCAGTGGATGGTGGGCCTGGGCAAGGCGGCCATCGACAAGGGCTACAAGCGCGTGATGGTCATCGCCGAGGACTACGCGTTCCCGTACTCGCAGGTGCAAGGCTTCATGGCCGAGTTCTGCCGCCTGGGCGGAAAGGTGCCGGTCAAGGCCTGGGTACCGCTGGGTGGCAAGGACTACGCGTCGACCATCGCGCGCATCCCGAAGGATGTCGACGCGCTGCTCGTGGTGCTGGGTGGCGCCGACGCGGTGAACTTCCTCAACCAGTACGAAGCCGCGGGCGGCGACAAGCCGATGATGGGCGGCAGCATCACCGTCAGCCAGGACATCCTCAACTATCGCGGCAAGCGGCGCGATTCTCTCGTGGGCACGATCAGCGCCGGCCCGGTGGCCGATGCCTACGACGGCGCCGAGTGGAAGGCCTTCGTCGCCGACTACAAGAAGCACTTTCCGGTTGAAAAGGGCGGCTTCCCGAGCCCGAGCCTGTTTGCCTTCGTCTATCACGTCAACATGAAGGCCGCGCTCGACGCACTCGACGCCGTGAAGGGCGACCTCGCCGGCGGCCAGATGAAGTACCGCGAGGCGCTGTCCAAGCTGGTGTTGAAGGGCCCCACCGGCGACATCCGGCTGGACGGCAACCGCCAGGCGATCGGCACCACCTTCGTCACCGAAGTGGTCAAGGACGCAAAGGGTGGCCTGGTCACCAAGGTGCTGCGCAAGGTCGACAACGTCGAGCAACTGCTGGGCATTCCGAAGGACCAGTTCAAGATCGGTTCGCGCGACGAGCCGAACTGCCCCTGAACATGGCTTCCCCCGAAGCGCCTTCGGCGCCTCCCGCCGAGCCCTCGAAGAGGATTCTTCGAGTGCTCCGGGGGCGACGCCTGCGGACCGGCAAGGCCGGGTCCGCAGCGGCCGCTTGGCTGGCTTCGCTGTAGCAAATGGCTTCGATCACACAGCTGCGATCGACAAACCCCGCCGCGCGCAACCTCGCGCGCGGCGGGGCGCCGGCTCACGCCATCGGCACGCTCGCCTCCAACGACGCGCTGGTGCTCGAGAACGTCACGCGTGCCTTTGGTGCGCTGAAGGCTGTGGACGACGTGTCGCTGTCGGTGGCGGCGGGTCAGAAGTACGCGGTGCTGGGCAGCAACGGCGCCGGCAAGACGACGCTGTTCAACACCATCACCGGCGACTTCCCCCCCACTGCGGGCCGCATCCGCTTCTTCGGCGAAGACATCACCGAACTGCCGCCGCACGAACGCATCCGCAAGGGCTTGCGCCGCACCTACCAGAGTTCGCTGCTGTTCCGCGAGCTCACGGTGCGCGACAACCTCTTTCTCGCCGTGCGGGGCGTGGCCAGCGGCCGCTATTCGTTCCGCCGGCCCGGGCCGACGCACGCCTCGCAGCGCGCCACCGAAGAGCTGCTCGAACGCGCGCGCCTCGCCCACATCGCCGGCGAGTTCGTGGCCAACCTCGCGCACGGCCAGCAGCGCCAGCTGGAGATCGGCATGGCGCTGGCCGGCGCGCCGCGCCTGATCCTTTTCGACGAGCCGGCGGCGGGCCTGTCGCCCGCCGAGCGGCGCGAGCTGGTGGCGCTGCTGCGCTCGCTGCCGGCACACATGAGCTACGTGCTCATCGAGCACGACCTGGACATCGCGCTGCGCGTCACCGAAAAGGTGACCGTGATGCACAACGGGCAGGTGCTGAAGACCGGCACGCCCGAGCAGATCGAGAACGACGCGCAGGTGCAGGCGATCTATATGGGGAACCACGCCCCCCCCGAAGCGACCTTCGGTCGCCTCCCCCCAGGGGGCACCGCCAGCGGCCCGGCAAAGCCGGATCCGCGGCGGTCGCTGGGCTGATCAGGGGCACCGGCAATGGCACTCTGGTCACGCAGGCTCGACACCAAACCGAAAGGCCCCGTCCTCGTCATCGACGGCCTGGACGTCTACTACGGCCGCGCGCACGCGCTGCAGGCCGTGCACCTGAGCATTGAGCACGGCGTGCTCGGCATCGTCGGCCGCAACGGCATGGGCAAGACGACGCTGTGCAATGCCGTCACCGGCCTCATCCATGCCATCGGGTCGGCCACCGGCAGCGTGAAGCTGCTCGGTGAGGAAGTCCTCGGGCGCAGCCCGCACGAGATCACGCGGCGCGGCATCGCCTACGTGCCGCAGGGCCGCCGGGTGTGGCCGAGCCTGACGGTCGACGAGACGTTGAAGCTCGTCGCGGCGAACAGGCGCGAGGTCGACCGCGTGTATTCGATGTTCCCGCGGCTGGCCGAGCGCAAGGGGCACGGCGGCGCGCAGCTCTCGGGCGGCGAACAGCAGATGCTGGCCATCGGCCGCGCGCTGCTGCTGGAACCGAAACTGCTGGTGATGGACGAGCCCACCGAGGGCCTGGCGCCGGTCATCGTCGACCAGGTGGCGCAGGCGCTGAAGTCGCTGGCCGGCGAGGGCGAGATTGCGGTGCTGCTGATCGAGCAGAACCTGGGTGTGGCGCTCGACGTGGCCGACCGCATCGGCGTGATGGTCAACGGCCGCATCGCCGAGCTGATGCCGGCGGCCGAACTGGCGGCCGACCGCGAACTGCAGGAGCGCCTGCTCGGCGTGAAGAGCGCCGGCGACGAACCCGAGCCCGACCCGGGCGCGGCCGCCCCCGCCGTGGCCGCCGCCGAAGCGCCGCGCGTGTACACCGTGCGGCGCGAACACGGCGAGGGCGCGCCGTCGCTCGATGACTTGTCGCCGCGCACGGTGCGCGGCTTCACGCGCTGGAACGCGGGCGGCACGGCCGGGCCGGCCAACGACATCTCGCGCGATGCCGCGCCCTCGCCCTCTTCGGGCGCAGCAGGCTTCGCCGGCCGGGCCGCCGTGCCGGCCGCGGCCAGCGTGCTGCCCTTCCCGGTGGCCTCGAGCACCGGCCGCGCCGCGTACGTGGCCGGCACCTTCGACACCAAGGGCCGCGAGCTGTTCTACCTCAAGCAGTGCCTCGAGAGACTCGGCCTGCGCGTGGTGACGGTCGATCTTTCCACCAGCGGCAAGACGAGCACGGCCAACGTGCACCCGCGCGAGGTGGCGCGTCACCATCCGCAGGGCGAGGGCGCGGTCTTCAGCGGCGACCGCGGCAGCGCCGTCACCGCCATGGCCGCGGCCTTCGAGCGCTTCATCCTCACGCGCCGCGACCTGGGCGGCCTCGTCTCCGCCGGCGGCTCGGGCGGCGCGTCGCTCGCCACCCCGGCGATGCGCGCGCTGCCGATCGGCGTGCCCAAGGTGATGGTCAGCACCATGGCCAGCGGCGACACGCGCCCGTACGTGGGCCCCAGCGACATCTGCATGATGTACAGCGTCACCGACGTGCAGGGCATCAACCGCATCAGCCAACGCGTGCTGGCCAATGCCGCGCATGCGCTGGCCGGGATGATCAGCCACGGCGGCAACATCGGCGACAGCTCCGCCTCCACGCACAAGCCGGCGATCGGCCTGTCGATGTTCGGCGTCACCACGCCCTGCGTGCAGATGGTCACCAAGAAGCTCGAGGACCGCTACGACTGCCTCGTCTTCCACGCCACCGGCACCGGCGGCCAGAGCATGGAAAAGCTCGCCGACAGCGGCCTGCTCGAAGGCGTGATCGACGTCAGCACCACCGAGATCGCCGACGAGATCGGTGGCGGCACGCTGAGTGCCGGCCCCACGCGCCTGGACGTGTTCGCGCGCCACGCCGTGCCCTACGTCGGCAGCTGCGGCGCGCTGGACATGGTGAACTTCGGCGCCTGGGACACGGTGCCCGAGCGCTTCAAGGCGCGGCGCCTGTACAGGCACAACCCCACCGTGACGCTGATGCGCACCACCGTCGACGAGTGCCGCGCCATCGGCGAATTCATCGCCGCCAAGCTCAACGCGATGCGCGGGCCGGTGCGCTTTCTCATCCCCGAAGGCGGCGTTTCGGCGATCGACAAGCCGGGCGGCCCGTTCCACGACCCCGAAGCCGACCGCCTGTTGTTCGACACCATCGCCACGCGCTTTCGCGCCGGCCCCGATCGCAAGCTCATCCGGTTGCCGCACCACATCAACGACGAGGCCTTCGCCGATGCGCTGGTCGCCGCCTGGCGCGAAGTCGCGCCCGCGGCGGCCGCCGCGCGCCGCGCCTGAGGGACCCGAGGGAGACCGCCCCGCCATGCCCCGCATCGCCCGCTCTGAACTGCTCGGCCGCCTGAACGCCAAGATCGCCGCCGGCCGGCCCATCATCGGCGGCGGCGCCGGCACGGGCCTGAGCGCCAAGTGCGAAGAGGCCGGCGGCATCGACCTCATCGTCATCTACAACTCGGGCCGCTACCGCATGGCCGGGCGCGGCTCGCTGGCCGGCGTGCTGGCGTACGGCAACGCCAACGAGATCGTCTGCGACATGGCGCGCGAGGTGCTGCCGGTGGTCAGGCGCACGCCGGTGCTGGCCGGCGTGAACGGCACCGACCCGTTCATGATCGCCGACCAGTTTCTGCGCCGCCTCATCGACCTGGGCTTCAGTGGCGTGCAGAACTTCCCCACCGTCGGCCTCATCGACGGCACCTTCCGCGCCAACCTGGAAGAGACGGGCATGGGCTACGGCCTGGAAGTGGAGATGATCGAGCGCGCCCGCAAGCTCGACCTGCTGACCACGCCCTACGTCTTCAACGCCGACGAGGCGCGCGCCAGGGCCAAGGCCGGCGCCGACATCGTGGTGTGCCACATGGGCCTGACCACCGGCGGCAGCATCGGCGCCGAAACGGCGATGAAGCTGAAGGACTGCGTCGACCCCATCAACGCCTGGGCAGCCGAAGCCAAGGGCGTCAAGCCCGACGTCATCGTGCTGTGCCATGGCGGCCCGATCGCGACCCCCGACGACGCGCACTTCATCCTGAAGCAATGTCCGGGCGTGCACGGCTTCTACGGCGCCAGCTCGATGGAACGCCTGCCCACCGAGGTGGCGCTGACCGAGACCACCCGGCGCTTCACCCAGCTGACGCGTTAGACCTTCAGACAAAGCAGACCCGAGCAGGAGACCCCCCATGACCGGCGCTGAATTCGGCAGTTTCATCCTTGCGCTGATCGTCGCGGCGATCGTCGTCGCCATCGTCGTGTGGCTGCTGCACTGGCTGTACCTTCGCAGCTCCAAGGAGCGCGCGTTCGTGCGCACCGGCATGGGCGGGCAAAAGGTGGTGGTCGACGGCGGCGCGTTCGTGCTGCCCATCATCCACGACGTGATTCCGGTGAACATGAACACGCTGCGCCTCGAAGTGGCGCGCGGGCGCGACAAGGCGCTCATCACCAAGGACCGCATGCGCGTGGACGTGATCGCCGAGTTCTACGTGCGCGTGGCCGCCAAGCCCGAGAGCGTGGCTGCGGCGGCGCAGACGCTCGGCCTGCGCACCATGGAGCCCGAGCAGCTGAAGGAGCTGGTGGAAGGCAAGTTCATCGACGCGCTGCGCACCGCCGCCGCCGAGATGACGATGGAGGAGCTGCACGAGAAGCGCGGCAGCTACGTCAAGCGCGTGCGCGAGGCGGTGGCCGAAGACCTGACGAAGAACGGCCTGGAACTGGAAAGCGCCAGCCTCACGCAGCTGGACCAGACGGCGATGGAGTACTTCAACCCGAGCAACGCCTTCGACGCCGAGGGTCTGACGCGCCTCACCGAGCAGATCGAACGGCGCAAGAAGCAGCGCAACGACGTCGAGCAGGACACGCTGATCGCCATCCGCAACAAGAACCTCGAGGCCGAGAAGCTCAGTCTGGACATCGACAAGGAAGCCGAGCAGGCGCGCCTGGCGCAGCAGCGCGAAGTGGAGATCGCCCGCGCACGTCAGCGCGCGGACCTGGCCGCGGAACGCGCCCAGCGTGAGCAGGACGCCGAAGGCGCGCAGATCACCGCCAAGCAGGCCATCGACGCCGCGCGCATCCGCAGCGAGCAGAGCATCGAGCAAGAACGCATCGGCAAGGAGCGCGCCATCCAGGCCAGCGAGATCGAGCGGCGCAAGGCGCTGGAGCTGGCCGAGCAGCAGCGCGCGATTGCCATCGCCAAGGAAAGCAAGGCGCAAAGCGAAGCGCTGGCCGAAGCCGAGGTGGCGCGCGCGCTGGCCGTGTCCGCCGAGGAGAAGGTGTTCACCGCGCGCGAGGTGGAAATGGCCGAGCGCAAGAAGGCCATCGAGATCATCGGCGCGCGCCAGCAGGCCGAGCGCGAGGCGCTGCGCCTCACGCTCGCGGCCAAGGCCGAGAAATCGGCCAGCGAGGACCGCGGTGCCGCCATCCGTGCGCAGGCCGAGGCCGATGCCGACGCGGAGAAGATCAGGTCGATGGCGATGCGCGTGCGCGCCGAGATCGAGGCCGAGGCGCTGCGCCTGATGAACGAAGCGCACAACATGCTCAGCCCCGAGGCGCGCATGTCGGCACTGCGCATGAAGCTGGTGGAAAAAGCCGAAGCGATCATCCGCGAGTCGGTGAAGCCCATGGAGCGCATCGAGGGCATCAAGATCCTGCATGTCGACGGGCTGGGCGGCGGCAGCGGTGGCGGCGACGGCTTGAACGGCGTGAGTGGCGGCGGGGGCAACTTCGCCGACGGCGTGGTCAACAGCGCGCTGCGCTTCCGCGCCCAGGCGCCGCTGGTGGACCAGCTGCTGCGTGAGATCGGCATCGAGGGCGGTGACATCCAGCGTCTGGTCGGCGGCGCCAGCGGTGCCACGGCTGCGCTCCCGCCGGCTTCGGCGCCCAAGGCCAAAGAGTGAGCGGGTGCACTGAATGATCCGGATCTACGTCTCATCGGTGGTCGACGCCGCCGCCGACACGGTGTGGAGCCGCATCCGCGACTTCAACGCGCTGCCGCTGTGGCACCCGGCCATCGCCGACAGCCGCATCGAGAACCACGAGCCGAGCGATCGCGTGGGCTGCATCCGCCACTTCCACACCCGCGACGGCGGCATGATCCGCGAGCGGCTGCTGGCGCTTTCCGACTACGACTACACCTGCGTCTACGAGATCCTCGAAAGCCCGATGGGCGTGGCCAACTACGTGGCCACGCTGAAGCTCAGCCCGATCACCGACGGCGAGCGCACGTTCGCCGAATGGAGCGCCGAGTTCGACTGCGCCGAGGGCCGCGAGCACGAACTGACCGAGCTCATCGGCAACGGCGTGTTCCAGGGCGGGTTCGACGCGCTGAAGCGACATTTCGCGCGCCGCTGAAGCGCCCCCACCGACCCCTGCCCAAGGAGCCCCCGCCATGCCCGTGATCTACGAGAAGCGCACCTACAGCGTCACCGTCGGCCAGATGTCGGAGGTGGTGCGGCTGTACGGCAGCCAGGGCTACCCGGCGCTCGAAGCCGGCGGTTTCGCGAAGAAGCTCGTCGGCTACTTCATCTCCGACACCGGCGAGCTGCACCAGCTCGTCCACCTGTGGAAGTTCGACAGCGACGACGACCGCCGCGCGCACTGGAAGCGCCTGTTCGAAGACGCCGACTTCATGGCGTTCGCCAAGCAGATCAGGCCGCTCATCAAGACGCAGGCCAATCAGCTTCTGGTGGCCGCCCCCTGGGGCCCGCACCCGTGACCGGCGGCTGAGGCCGCCGCATCCGCCGCGCACCGCCGCCTCCGAGTCCGCGCCCTTTCACTTCGGCCGCCCGTGCTGCAACGCGTCGTCCGCTCCACCGTCATCGACGCACCGATCGAGCGCGTGTGGGCCGTCATCCGCGACTTCAACAGCCACGACCAGTGGCACGCGGTGGTGGACACCAGCCGCATCGAGCGCGGCGAGAAGAGCGACCAGGTCGGCTGCGTTCGCAACTTCACGCTGAAAGACGGCCACCACATCCGCGAACAGCTGCTGACGCTGGACGACCGCCACCACAAGAGCACCTACTGCATCGTCGAGGCCACCGTGCCGTTGCAGCGCTACGTGGCCACGGTGACGCTCGAGCCCGTGACCGACGGCAACCGCACGTTCTGGCACTGGGAAAGCACCTTCGCCACGCCGCCCGGCATGGAACGCGAACTCACCGACCTGGTGGCGCAGGGCGTGTACGAGGCGGGCTTCGAGAACCTGCGCAAGCACCTGAGAGAAGGCGGCGACCTGCGCGCGCCCGGTGCGGCGCGTGAATCGACGCAGGCGGCGATGCCCCGCGCGTTGCCCGTGGCCTCGCGCCGCATCGTCGTGCCGCGCTACGGCGGGCCCGAGCAGATGGTGCTGCAGGATGCCGACTGCCCGGCCCCGGGGCCGGGCGAGGTGCGCATCCGCCAGCGTGCCATCGGCGTGAACTACATCGACATCTACCTGCGCCGCGGCTGGATTGCGCCGATGATGGCCGAAGGCGGCACGCCCGGCATGGAAGCCGCGGGCAACGTGCTCGACTGGGGCGAGGGGGTGCACGGCTTCCTGTCCGGCGACCGCGTGGCGTATCTGTGGCACACCCCCGGCAGCTACGCGCATGTGCGCAACGTGCCCGCCGACGCGGTGGTGCGCCTGCCGCCCACGGTGGAAGACGAGACCGCCGCCGCGCTGCTGCTGAAGGGCTTGACGGCCGATTACCTGGTGCACGACCTCGGCCACCTCGACCGCCGCGGCTCATCGGGCTCCGGACCCACGCGCGTGCTGGTGCACGCGGCCGCCGGCGGCGTGGGCCTGCTCGTGTGCGCGTGGGCGCGCAAGCTCGGCGCCACCGTCATCGGCACCGTCTCCAGCGAAGCGAAGGCGCGGCTGGCGCGCGAGTACGGCTGCCAGCACGTGATCGTGCTGGGCGAGAACTACCGCTTTGCGGATGCCGTGCAGCAACTCGGCGGCGCCGACGTGCTGATCGACGGCCTGGGCGAAGCCGCGCGCGACGAGAACCTCGCCGCGCTTGCCCGCCGCGGCCACTGGATCAGCCTGGGCAACGCCACCGGCGCCTTGGCGCAGCTGGACACGCACGCGCTCCTGGCCAAGAGCATCACTTTCTCGCGGCCGGTGGTGTTCGACTACGTGGCCACGCGCGCCGAGTTGGAAAGACGCGCGGCGCGGCTGTGGGCGGCGCTCGCCGATGGCACGTTGCGCGTGCCGCCGGTGGAGCGGCACTCATTGGCCGGCGCGGGGCAGGCGCATGCGCGGCTGGAGCGCAGGGCCACGAGCGGGGCGGTGGTGTTGCTGGCGTAGTCAGCACACCGTCGGGCCAACCCTGTCCAGAGGCCCACGGGTGGCCCACCCCGGCCGCGCGCGCCGGCTCAATCCTCGGCGTGCGCCGCCACGTGATCGGCGCAACCTGCCGAAGACCTTCGCTTCGTGCTGCCGAGGGGTCGGCAATGCACGCGCAGTCGCGGCCCTGGGCTAACGGCGCCGGGCGTGCTCGATTGAGATAGATGAGGAAAATGCCGGGTCAGCGGCGCGCGCGTGACAGGATTCACCGCCCTGCGGCCCTGCCAGACGCCCCACCCTTCAGGAGACCCGATGTCGTTCCGCCAGCGCTTTGTGAACCATGCCGAGCTGATGGCCCAGCTCGGCCAGTGGGCGGCCCGGCACCCGGGCATTGCGCATCTGGGCACGCTGGGCACCAGTGCCGAGGGCCGCGAGATCCCGCTGCTGACCATCGGCCGCAACCCCGGCGACAAGCGCCCGGCGGTATGGGTGGACGGCAACATGCACGCCTCGGAGGTGTGCGGCTCCAGCGTGGCGCTGGGCATCGCCGAAGACCTGCTGGCCATTCACTCGGGCCGCAACGAGGCTGGCGGCAAGCCGCTGCCGGCGCCGATGTGCGAGGCGTTGCGCGAGACGCTGTTCTACATCGTGCCGCGCATCTCGCCCGATGGCGCCGAGACCGTGCTCACCACCGGCCGCTACGTGCGCTCCAGCCCCGTCAACGACCGCATGAACAAGGGTCACGCCTGGTGGGAAGCCGCCGACATCGACGGCGACGGCCTGGCGCTGACGATGCGCCAGGAAGACCCCCAAGGCGAGCTCGTCGAGCTGCGCGACCACGAAGGCCCGGGCGGCCAGGTGCTGCAGCCCCCGGTGATGGTGGCCCGCGGGCCCGAGGACGAGGGCCCCTTCTTCAAGCTCTACCCCGAAGGCCACATCGTCAACTTCGACGGCCGCACGGTGCCGGCGCCGTTTTTCCTCGGCGACAACCTGAACGACTTCAACCGCAACTTTCCGTTCAACTGGGCGCCCGACCCCCAGCAGGTGGGCGCCGGCCACTACCCCGGCAGCACACCCGAGACGCGCGCGGTGATCGAGTTCGCCACGCGCCACCCCAACATCATGGTGTGGCTGAACCTGCACACCTTCGGCGGCGTGCTCATCCGGCCGCTGGGCGGCGAGCCCGACTCGAAGATGGACCCGGGCGACCTGGCCATCTTCGAGCAGGTGGAAGCGTGGATGACCGAGCACACCGGCTACCCCACGGTCAGCGGCTATCACGAGTTCCTCTACGAACCCGACAAGCCGCTGCACGGCGACATGGCCGACTTCGCCTACCACCACCGCGGCGCGCTGGCCTACGTGGTGGAGCTGTGGGACGTGTTCAAGCAGCTCAACATCGAGCGCAAGAAGCCCTTCGTCGATCACTACTCGAAGTTCTCGCGCAAGGACATGCGCGCGCTGGCCGAGTTCGACCGCACACACAACGCCGGGCGCCTGTTCAAGGCCTGGCGCAAGGTGCAGCACCCGCAGCTGGGCGAAGTGGAGGTGGCCGGATTCGACCCGCGCGTGGGCATCTGGAACCCGCCGCTGGAACGCATCGACGAGACCTGCAAGGCGCAAAGCGCGGCCTTCCTGCGCGTGGCCGCGCTGGCGCCGCGCGTCGGCGTGGAGGTGGTGAGCCAGGAGCGCGGCGGCGGCGCCGGCAGCGGCACTGGCAGCGGCACCACGCGCGTCGAGTTGCGCATCGTCAACCGCGGCTACCTCGGCACCTGCGGGCTGCCTTCGGCCAAGGCGCTGGCGCACGCCGAGCCGCTGCGCCTGAACGTGGCGTGCGAGGGCGGCGTGAAGCTGCTCGCGCCGGCCGGCGGCATGGCGGAGATCGGCCACCTCGAAGGCTGGGGCGCGGGGCTGTACGGCGGCCCGAGCGTCTTCGCGCCGTGGACGCGCGGCAATGCGCACGAGCGCTTCGTCACGCTGGTGGCCGAAGGCACGGGCACGCTGCGCGTGCGGGTGGGCAGCTGCCGGGTGGGCGAACGCACGATCGACATTGCCGTGCCTTGACGAACCCGGCCCCATCGACCGGAAAAGGGAACGCCATGCTGCTGGAAGGTTCGTGCCATTGCCGTGCCGTGCGCTTCAGCTTGCAGTCCAACGAGCCGACGCCGTTCATGCGCTGCTACTGCTCGGTCTGCCGCAAGACGGCAGGCAGCGGCGGCTTCGCCATCAACCTGGGCGGCGAGTTCAAGACGCTGAAGGTGAAGGGTCGCGCGAACCTGGGCATCTACCGCGCCCGGCTCGGCCCGGGCCGCCAGCGCAGCCCGGCCGAGCGGCACTTCTGCAAGGTGTGCGGCAGCCCGCTGTGGGTGTGGGACCCGCGCTGGCCCGCGCTCGTGCACCCGCACGCCGGCGCCATCGACACACCGTTGCCGCCGCCGCCGAAGGTGGCGCACATCATGCTCGGCTCCAAGGCCGACTGGGTGGCGGTACAACGCGGGCGCGGCGACGACAGCTTCGAGCAATACCCGAACTTCTCGCTCGCCCAATGGCATGCGCGGCGCCGGCCGAAAGTGCCCGCTCGCTAGGCTCCCCATGATCTCCGCGTAAACGCCATACCGCGCGGGCCACATCGGGCAGACACTCCCTCCCCCGCAGCGCCCACCCGGCTCGCGGCCACCGGCCGCGGCGGCACCTGGGGGTTGCGATGAAGCGGAGGTCTCTCGCACGATGAGCGACGAACCCGTGCCCAGCGTCAACACCGACCCGCGTGTCGACGCCTACATCGCCGCCGCGCAGCCTTTTGCGCGGCCGATCCTCATCCACCTGCGCGCGCTGGTGCATGGCGCGTGCCCGGCGGTGGAAGAGACCATCAAGTGGGGCATGCCCTTCTTCATGCTGGGCGAGCGCAACCTCGCGCACATGGCGGCCTTCAAGGCGCATTGCGCGTTCGGTTTCGGCCACGGCAGGCAAGTGGTCGACCTGGGCCTGGGGCACGAGGCGATGGGCCAGTTCGGCCGGGTCGGCGCCCTCGGCGACCTGCCGCCCAGGCCGGAGATGGTGGCGCTGGTGAAGAAGGCCGCCGCGCTCGTCGAAGCAGGTGTCAAGCCGCCGCGGGCCGAGAAGAACGGCAGCACGGCCACCGGCCGCCGGCCGCTGCCCCAGCCGCCGCCCGACCTGCTGGCGGCGCTGGCGCGCAACGCTGCGGCACGCAAGACTTTCGAGGCCTTCGCGCCCGGCCACCGCCGCGACTACATCGACTGGATCAGCGAGGCCAAGCGCGATGCCACCCGCCAGCGCCGGCTGGCCCAGGCCGTGGCCTGGATGGCCGAAGGCAAGCGCCAGAACTGGCGCTACGAGGCTCGCTGAGCCGGGCCGGCCGGGCGCGGGCCGGGTGGCCGCCGGCGCGCCTTCAGCCGATGACTTCGGGCCAGGTGGTGTGGAACCACTGCCCGGCCGGCCGGTCGACCCGCTCGTAGGTGTGGGCGCCGAAGAAGTCGCGCTGCGCCTGCAGCAGGTTGGCCGGCAGCCGCGCGCTGCGGTAGGCGTCGTAGTAGGCCAGCGAGGCGCTCATCGCCGGCACCGGCACGCCGGCCGTCACGGCCAGCGCCACCACCTCGCGCCAGGCGGCCTGCGCGCGATTCAGCGCGGCTTCGAAGAACGGCGCCAGCATCAGGTTGGCCGGCGGCGGGCCGGCGTACGCCTGGGCGATGCGGCCGAGGAAGCGGGCGCGGATGATGCAGCCGCCGCGCCAGATGCGCGCGATGCCGCCGAGGTCGAGGTTCCAGCCCTTGCGCTCGCCCATCGTGCGCATCAGGTCCAGGCCCTGCGCGTAGCTGACGATCTTGCTCGCGTACAGCGCCTCGTGCAGCCGGGGCACGAGGTCGGCGGCGGGCATCGGCAGCCGCGACGCCGGGCCGCTCAAACGGGTGCTCGCCGCCACGCGCGCCGCCTTCATCGAGCTGAGCACGCGCGCCTCCACCGCGGCGTTGATGGTGCTCACCACCACCGCGTTGTCGGCCGCGCTCATGAGCGTCCACTGTCCGGTGCCCTTCTGGCCGGCCTTGTCGAGAATGACATCGACGATCGGTGCGCCGGTGTCGGCGTCGCGCTGCGCCAGGATGCGCGCGGTGATCTCGATCAGGTAGCTCTGCAGCTCGCCCTCGTTCCACCGCGCGAACACCTCGGCCATCGCCGGCGCCTCCATGCCGGCGGCCTGCATCAGCGCATAGGCCTCGCAGATGAGCTGCATGTCGCCGTACTCGATGCCGTTGTGCACCATCTTCACGTAGTGGCCGGCGCCGCCCGGGCCGATGTGCACGACGCAGGGCTCGCCGTCCACCTTCGCGGCGATGCTCTCGAAAACCGGCCGCAGCACCTGCCAGGTGGACGCCGGGCCGCCGGGCATGATGGAAGGGCCCTTGCGCGCGCCCTCCTCGCCGCCGCTGACGCCGCAGCCGACGAAGTTCAGCCCGCGCGCGGCCAGCGAGGCGGCACGCCGCTCGGTGTCGGCGAAGTGGCTGTTGCCGCCGTCGATGACGATGTCGCCGGCCTCCAGCAGCGGCGCCAGGTCGTCGAGCACCGCATCCACCGCGCTGCCGGCCTTCACCATCAGCATCACGGTGCGCGGGCGGGCCAGCGTGGCGACAAGTTCGGCCAGCGTGCGCGCGGGGCTCAGCCGCTTGCCCGGGTGCGCGGCGACGAAGGTCTCGGTGACCTCGGGGCTGCGGTTGAACACACTCACCGCGAAGCCGCGGCTTTCGATGTTGAGCACGAGGTTCTGGCCCATCACCGCCAGCCCGACGAGGCCGAACGGGTTGGCGGGGGCCGGGGCGCTGGGCTGGTTCGGCATGTCGGAGATCGCGCCGCGCGGGGCGCAAGAGGTGCGGGCGGCTGAGGCAAGGCAAAGGGCCGCAGGCATTGTGGCGCGACAATCCGCCGCGCCAGCTGCGGAGCCTTCCGATGATCCAGGGCATGAACCACTTCACCATCACCGCTGAAGACCGCGCGCAGACGCTCGACTTCTACTGCGGCCTGCTGGGGCTCGTGGAGGGCCCGCGGCCCGAGCTCGGCTTTCCCGGCGCCTGGCTGTACCCGCGAGGCGGCAACCACGCCGTGCTGCACGTCTACTGGGACCGCCCGATGCCGCGCGAGCGCACCGGCGTCATCGACCACATGGCCTTCACTTCCAGCAACCTGCGGGCCGTGAAGGCACGCTTCGACGAGCGGGGCCTGAAGTACGACCTGCGCCGGCAGGCCGGCGCCGGTGTCTGGCAGCTGTTCAGCCTCGACCCCAACGGCGCCAAGGTGGAACTGGACTTCGACCCGTCGGAGTCGCTGTAGCCGGCGCCTGGCCGCACGTCGCCGCCACGCACTCACCCCGCCCGCACGGCGCGCGCGGCTCCATCCAATCACCGGCCATCCCTGCCCAGGGCGCCGCATGGCCAAGCTGTACTTCCGCTACGCGGCGATGAATGCCGGCAAGAGCACTGCGCTGCTGCAGGCCGCCTACAACTACGAGGAGCGCGGCATGCAGGTGGCACTGTTCACCGCCGCGCACGACAGCCGCAGCGGCCGCGGCCTGATCGGTTCCCGCCTGGGTCTGACGCGCCCGGCCGCCACCTTCGGCCCCGGCACGCGCTTCGAGCGCGCCGCGCTGCCGGCCGACCTGGCCTGCCTGCTCATCGACGAGGCGCAGTTCCTCTCGCCCCAGCAGGTGGTGCAGTTGCACCGCCTGGCCCACCTGGAGGCGCTGCCGGTGCTGTGCTACGGCCTGCGCGGCGACTTCCGCGGCGAACCGTTCCCCGGCAGCGCCAAGCTCTTGACGCTGGCCGACGAGCTGGAGGAGATGAAGACCATCTGCGCCTGCGGCCGCAAGGCCAGCATGAACATGCGCGTCGACTCCGATGGCCGCCGCGTGCTGGAAGGCGAACAGGTGCTGATCGGCGGCAACGAGCGCTACCGCGCGGTGTGCCCTTCGTGCTACTACGCCGACGATGGCGTTGATCCGGCACGGGCGCCGGGTTTGTTCGGCTGAAGAGGGGAAGGCGCGCCGTGCGGGTCCGCGCTAGCATGGCGTGATGAACATGCGTTTTCTGGCGGCGTGGGTCGGCGCCTGGGTGCTGTGGTGCGCCCCGGGCAGCGTGTGGAGCGCCGAGTGTCCGGAGCGCTTTCGCATCGTGTTTGCCGATGGCGCGCGCTCGTGCCTGACCGACCATGCGCTGGCCCACGACGACGTGGCGGGCCAGTTCGGTGCCGACGTGCGCCGGCTCGTGCCGCGCACAGGCGTCTACGCGCTGGCGGCCACACCGAACAGGCCGGAGTGCCGGCGCGCGGTGGGCATGGACCTGGTGGCCGCCGGCACGAACCCGTCGTCGATGTCCGGGGACGCGCAGCGCGACGCCAAGGCCCTGCAGGACTGCCGCCTGCGCGCCCGCGGCGCCACCGACGACTGCCGCTGCAAGGTGCTGCTGGTGGACGGGCGTTCACCGCTGACGCGTGCCGAGTTCGCGCGTTATGCCGACGCGGCGCCTGCAGCGGCAGGGGCGAGCGCGGCGCCCGCCGGGGCAGCGCCGCCGCCGCCCGTGGCCGGCATGGTGCCGCCCGCTTCCTCGACTGGCGGCCGCGCGCCGGGCGTGCCGCCCAGCGCCGAGGACCTGGCGGTGTTGCGCCAGGAGATCGAGGTGCTGCGCGCACAGATGGCCGCCGGTCGGCCATCGTCGGCCGGTTCTGCCGCCGGGCCTGAACGCAAAGCCCAGAAGGCCCGCGCGCTGGTCATCGGCAACAGCCGCTATGTCCACCTCGGCATACTGGCCAACCCGCGCCGCGACGCCGAAGCCATCGCCACCAAGCTGCGCAGCTTCGGCATCGACGTCGACCTGCATCTGGACCTCGACCGTGCCGGCCTGGTGAAGGCGCTGGCCGGCTTCCAGACGCGCGCCGCCGGTCATGACGTGAACCTGCTCTTCTATGCCGGCCACGGGCTGCAGATGGCCGGCATCAACTACATCGTGCCGGTGGACATGCAGACCGAGGGCGCCACCACCGGCACGGTCAAGCTCAACGGCGTGTCGCTGGACGACGCGCTGGACTACCTGCCGGCCAACACCCGCGTGGTGTTCCTCGACGCCTGCCGCGACAACCCGATCTCGCGCTCGCTGCGCAGCACGCGCAGCGGCGTGGGCACCGGGCTGGCGCCGGTGTCTTCGGTGAGCGGCACGCTGCTGTCGTACGCCACGCGCGACGGCAGCACCGCCGAAGACGGCGCCGGCACCAACAGCCCCTACACCACCGCGCTGCTGCAGCACCTGGACCAGCCCGAAGACATCGCCCTCGTGCTGCGGCGCGTGCGCCAGTCGGTGCTGCAGTCCACCAGCCAGCGCCAGGAGCCGTGGGAATACGGCTCGCTGGTGGGCGACCAGCTGGTCTTGTCACGCCTGGCGCGCTGAACGCCGTTGCGGCGGGGTCGGACCGGCGGGCTGCCCGGCTTCGTTCATGTGCCTTTCCGAGTGCCCTGCCGCGCAGGTCGCTCGAATGCATCCTTGACTTCACTGCGCTGGGCACCGCGTCGGCCCGATGCCGCTGCAGCACCAAGCTACAGAATCCCCAGACGCCGGAACACGTCGGCCAGCTTCTCCCCGCGCTCCAGCGCCTGGCGGGTGTGGTCCTCGCCAGTCACTTTTTCGAGCGCGCGGCGCAGCACCTCGTCTTCGGCCTCGCGCGGCACCACCACCACGCCATCGACGTCGCCGAACACCAGGTCGCCCGGGCGCACCCGTGCGCCGGCGCACTGCACCGGCACGTCGCGCTCGACCATGCGCGCGCGGCCCTTGGTGTCCAGCGGGCCGATGCCGCCGCAGAAGACCGGGAAACGCATCGCGCGGATCTGCTTGACGTCGCGTACCAGCCCATCGGTGACGCAGCCGGCGGCGCCGCGCGCGCGGCTGGCGGTGGACAGCAGCTCGCCCCACGGCGCGATGCGCTCGGTGGGGCCGTCGCAGGCCAGCACCGCCACCTCGCCGGGCTGCAGGTCGTCCACCAGCGCGATTTCCACCTCGTAGGGGTTCTCGCCCGCCGCGGGCGCGTCGTACACCGGCATGTACAGGCCGGTGCGCGCGCGGCCGGCCAGCACCGCGGTGTCGTCCAGCGGGCGCATGAACGGCTTCATCGCCTGCTGCATCAGGCCGAGGCTGTCCAGCGTGTCGCTGAGGATGGCGGAGCTGAGGCGGTGCAGCTGCTGCGGATCGATGGGCATCGCGCGTTCCTCGTCGTTGATCATCGTTGCCTGGGCCATGGTGCGCGCTGGTCCGGGGCCGGGCCGGGCACCACGATGGAGGATAACGAGGCTGTGCGAAGGCGCGCGCTCGTGTACAAGTTCGGCGACGCCTTGGCATGCATTCGATGAGGAGACCTCGCCATGAAGACAAGACGCCACTTTCTGCAGGCCGCCGCAGCAGCCGCCCAGTTGACGGCAGCCGGCCTGGGTGCACCCGCGGCGTTTGCACAGGCTGACCGGCCGCCGCTGCGCATCCTGGTGGGCTTTCCGCCGGGCGGCTCGGCCGACACCATTGCGCGCCTGCTGGCCGAGCGGCTGCGCGAGCCGCTGGGCGGCCAGAACGTGGTGGTCGAGAACAAGCCCGGTGCCGCCGGTCGCATCGCCATCGACCAGCTCAAGGCCTCTGCGCCCGACGGTAACACCGTGCTCGTCATGCCCAGCGGCCCAGTGGTGCTGTTCCCGCATGTCTTCAAGCGCCTGAGCTACGACGTGAACAAGGACCTGGCGCCGGTGAGCCAGCTGGCCTCGTTCCAGTTCGCGGTGGTCTCCGGCCCCAAGAGCAGCGTGAAGAACGTGGCCGAGATGCAAGCCAAGGCCAAGAGCGCGCCCGACACCGCGAGCTACGGCTCCTCGGGCAACGGCACGGTGCCGCACTTCCTGGGCGTGATGCTGGGCGAGGCGGCGGGCGTGCAGTTGCAGCACGTGCCCTACCAGGGCGGCGCGCCGGCGATGACGGCGCTGCTGGGCGGCCACATCGGCTACAACATCGACGTGGTGAGCGAGTCACTGGAGCAGCACCGCGCCGGCAAGGTGCGCATCATCGCGGTGGCTGGCGCCGCGCGTTCGCCGCTGCTGCCCGACGTGCCCACGCTGCGCGAGCAAGGCGTGGCGATGGACGCTACCGCATGGTTTGCGATGTACGGGCCGGGCACGCTGCCGCGCGAGCAGGCGCAGCGCATTTCGCAGGCGGTGGCCACGGTGATGAAGGACGCCACCCTGCGCAAGCGGCTGGAAGACATGGGCTTCGAGCCGGTGGGCTCCACGCCCGAGCAACTGGCCGCGGTGCAGAAGGCCGACTTCGACAAGTGGGCCAAGCCGGTGAAGGCCACGGGCTATCAGGCAGACTAGGCGGACCGGGGGGTCGCAGGTCGTGGCCTGCGATGCGCTCGTTGGCCGTGGCCCGCGGCTGCTCGCAGGTCGCGATGTGCGACGTGCTCGCAGGTCGCGATGTGCGACGTGCTCGCAGGTCGCGGCCGGATCGGGCCGACGGGGTGCCCAGCTTCGCGAATGTCCTTTTTCGAGTGCCCAGCTTCGCTGGTCACTCGAATGCA
>JAEUPD010000035.1 GCA_016788525.1 Rubrivivax sp. | reverse complement strand
GGAATTCAGCCTTGACGCTGCTTGTGGCGCGGGTCGGTGCAGATCACCCTCACCACGCCCTTGCGGCGGATGATCTTGCAGTTGCGGCACATCTTCTTGACCGATGCGGCGACCTTCATGGTCTTCTCCTGGGTAACTCTGTTCAGTCAGCTTGTCTTCGACCTGGCGGCTCACTTGGCGCGGAACACGATGCGCGCCCGAGTCAGGTCGTAGGGGGTCAGTTCCACCGTCACCTTGTCGCCCGGCAGGATGCGGATGTAGTGCATGCGCATCTTGCGGGAGATGTGCCCCAGCACCACGTGGCCGTTCTCGAGCTTCACGCGGAAGGTGGCATTGGGGAGGTTCTCGAGGATCTCCCCCTGCATCTGGATGACGTCGTCCTTGGCCATGCGGGCGTCCCGGCCTCAACTCATCTTGAAATTTGCCTTCTTGAGCAGGCTCTCGTACTGCTGGCTCATCACGTAGCTTTGCACCTGGGCCCAGAAGTCCATCGTGACCACCACGATGATCAGCAGCGAGGTGCCCCCGAAATAGAACGGCACGTTGTACCTGAGCACCAGGAACTCGGGCAGCAGGCACACCGCGGTGATGTACACCGCACCGGCCAGCGTCAGGCGCGAGAGGATGCGGTCGATGTGCTTGGCGGTCTGTTCGCCCGGGCGGATGCCGGGGATGAAGGCGCCGCTCTTCTTCAAGTTGTCGGCGGTCTCACGGCTGTTGAAGACCAGCGCCGTGTAGAAGAAGCAGAAGAACACGATCATCGCCGCATAGAGCAGCACGTAGACCGGCTGGCCGGGTGACAGCGCCGCTGAGAGGTCCTTCAGCCACCGAAGCCCCTCGCCAGTGGCGAACCATCCGACGATGGTGGCCGGCAGCAGGATGATCGAGCTGGCGAAGATCGGCGGGATGACGCCGCTCATGTTCAGCTTGAGCGGAAGATGCGAACTCTGGCCCTGGTAGACCTTGTTGCCCACCTGGCGCTTGGCGTAGTTGACGAGGATCTTGCGCTGGCCCCGCTCGACGAACACCACCACGAACGTCACCACGATGACGATGGCGATGATGAACAGGCACGCGATGATGCTCATCGCGCCGGTGCGCACGAGCTCGAACAGGCCGCCGATGGCGCTGGGCAGCCCGGCCACGATGCCGGCGAAGATGAGGATCGAGATGCCGTTGCCCAGCCCCCGCTCGGTGATCTGTTCGCCCAGCCACATCAGGAACATCGTGCCGGCGACCAGGCTCACCACCGCCGTCATGCGAAAGCCGAAGCCCGGGTTGAGCACCAGGCCCGGCGAGCCTTCGAGCGCCAGCGCAATGCCCAGGCTCTGGAAGATGGCCAGGAACAACGTGCCGTAGCGCGTGTACTGCGTGATCTTGCGCCGCCCCGCCTCGCCCTCTTTCTTGATGGCCTCCAGCGAAGGCACCACGTAGGTCATCAGCTGCATGATGATGCTGGCGCTGATGTAGGGCATGATGCCCAGGGCGAAGACGGTGAAGCGCGACAGCGCTCCGCCGCTGAACATGTTGAACAGGTTCAGGATGCCGCCGCCCTGGCTCTTGAACAGCTGCTCGAGCTGCTGGGGGTCGATGCCGGGCACGGGGATGTGCGCCCCGATGCGGTAGACCACCAGCGCCAGCAGCAGGAAGATGATGCGGCGACGCAGGTCGCCGAACTTCCCGCTCTTGGCCAGCTGCGTTGCAGAGGTTGCCACTCGGATCCTTGTGACGCGGTGTCGGCCCTGGCGTGCCTCAGGCGGCCGCCTTGGCCTTCTTCGGCAGCTTCTTCACCACGGGCGGCGCCACCAGCGCGGGCGCCGAACCGCCGGCCGCCTCGATGGCCGCCCTCGCCCCCGCGGTGGCCCCGATGCCCTTGAGCACCACCTTGCGCTGCAGCTGGCCGCTGTTGATGACCTTGACGTTGTCGACGATCTGGCGCACCAGGCCGGCGGCCTTCAGCGTGACGAGGTCGATCTCGGTGGCCTCCATCCGCTGCAGCTGAGCCAGCGTCACCTCGCCGGCGTACTTCAGCGCCGCGCTCTTGAAGCCGCGCTTGGGCAGGCGCCGCTGCATCGGCATCTGGCCGCCTTCGAAGCCCACCTTGTGGAAGCCACCGGCGCGGCTCTTCTGGCCCTTGTGGCCGCGGCCGGCCGTCTTGCCCAGGCCCGAGCCGATGCCGCGGCCGACGCGGCGACGGGCCTTCTTGCTGCCCTCGGCGGGCTTCAGCGTGTTCAGTTCCATCACTGCACCTGCGATCAAAGCACCTGAACCAGGTACGAGACCTTGTTGATCATGCCGCGCACCGCGGGCGTGTCTTCGAGCACGCGGGTGCTGTTGAGCCTGCGCAGCCCGAGGCCGCGCACCGTGGCGCGGTGGTCCTCGCGCGTGCCGGCCACGCTCTTGACGAGCTTGACGGTGAGCGTCTTCTTGTCAGCCATGTCGTGTTCTCGCTTGCGCCGGGCTCAGTTGAAGAGCTCTTCGACAGTCTTGCCGCGCTTGGCCGCCACCTCGGCGGGCGTGGTCGAACGCTTCAGCGCGTCGAGCGTGGCGCGCACCATGTTGTAGGGGTTGGTCGAGCCCAGGCTCTTGCTGACGATGTCGGTCACGCCCATCACTTCGAAGACGGCGCGCATCGGGCCCCCGGCGATGATGCCGTCGCCGGCCTTGGCCGGCGCCATCAGCACCTTGGCCGAGCCGTGCTCGCCGATCACGTTGTGATGGATGGTGCCGTTCTTCAATTGCACCTTGAACATGTTGCGGCGGGCGGCGTCCATGGCCTTCTGCACCGCCACGGGCACTTCCTTGGCCTTGCCTTTGCCCATGCCGATGCGACCGTCGCCGTCGCCCACCACGGTGAGCGCCGCGAAGCTGAGCGTGCGCCCCCCCTTGACCACCTTGGTGACGCGGTTGACCGCGATCATCTTTTCCTTCAGACCGTCGTCGTTGCCTTCGGTCTGCGCACGGGGAGTGAACTTTGCCATCTGGGACTCTCTTGCTGGTTCGCGCGGGCGTCAGAACTGCAGGCCGGCCTCGCGCGCGGCGTCGGCCAGCGCCTTGACGCGGCCGTGGTACGCGAAGCCCGAGCGGTCGAATGCCACCCGGCTGATGCCGGCCGCCTTGGCCTTCTCGGCAATCCGCTTGCCGATCAGCGTGGCCGCGGCGGTGTTGCCGCCCTTGCCGCCCTTTCCGAGTTCGTCGCGCACCGACTTCTCGGCCGTGGAGGCGCTGGCCAGCACCTTGCCGCCATCGGCGGAAAGCACGCTGGCGTAGATGTGCAGGTTGGTGCGATGCACGGCCAGGCGAGCGGCGTCGCTGCCGGCGATGTTGGTCGCGATGCGCGCGCGGGTCTGGCGCGCACGGCGCAGACGCTGGTCCTTCTTGTTCAGGCTCATGTCGTGCGCTCCTTACTTCTTCTTCGTTTCCTTCAGCACCACGCGCTCGTCGGCGTAGCGGATGCCCTTGCCCTTGTAGGGTTCGGGCGGCCGGATCGCGCGCACCTCGGCGGCGATCTGGCCGACCACCTGGCGGTCGGCGCCGCTGATGATGATCTCGGTCTGCGTGGGGGTGACCACCTTGATGCCCTCGGGCATGTCCTTGCTCACCGGGTGCGAGAAGCCGATCTGCAGATTGAGCTTCTGGCCCTGGGCCTGGGCGCGGAAACCCACGCCAACCAGGTTGAGCTTCTTCTCGAAGCCCTTGGTGACACCACCGACCATGCTCGCCAGCAGGGCGCGCGCGGTGCCGCTCATCGCGTTGGCTTCGGCGGAGTCGTTGGCCGGGGCCACGTGCAGGGCGGCGCCTTCCTTCTTGACCGTGACCAGCGGGCTGAGCTTGCGCACCAGCGTGCCGCCCGCCCCCTTGACGGTGATCTGGTCGGCCGCCACGGCGACATCCACGCCTTGCGGCACCACGACCGGCATCTTTCCTACGCGGGACATGTCTCGTTCTCCCCCGACCTCAGGCCACGTAGCACAGCACTTCGCCACCGACACCGGTGGCTCGGGCCTTGCGGTCGGTCATCACGCCCTTGGGCGTGGTGACGATCGCCACGCCCAGACCGTTCATCACCGAAGGCAGCGCCTCGCGGCCGCGGTAAATGCGCAGGCCGGGGCGGCTGACGCGCTCGATGCGCTCGATGACGGGGCGCCCCGCGTAGTACTTCAGAGCGATTTCGAGCTCATGCTTGCCGGCGTCGTTCTTGATCGCGAAGCCGTCGATGTAGCCCTCGTCCTTCAGCACCTGCGCGATCGCGACCTTCAGCTTGGAAGACGGCATCGTGACGGCCGCCTTGTCCACGCTTTGCGCATTGCGAATGCGCGTCAGCATGTCGGCGATGGGATCACTCATGCTCATGCAATGACTCCTAGTTCTTTCGCTCGCCCCGGCTGCGCGAGCCCCGTCAAAGGGGGCGGCCGCGCAGCGGCGGGGGGCCGTCAACTCACCAGCTGGCCTTCACCACACCCGGGATGTCGCCCTTGAAGGCGAGCTCGCGGATCTTGTTGCGCGCCAGCCCGAACATGCGGAACGTGCCGCGTGCGCGCCCGGTGGCCGCACAGCGGTTGCGCAGCCTCGTCGGGTTGGCGTTGCGGGGCAGCTTCTGCAGCTCGAGGCGGGCGGCATAGCGCTCCTCGTCGCTCTTCTTCGCGTCGTTGGCGATCGCGCTCAACTCGGCGTGCTTCTTGGCGTACTTGGCGACGAGCTTCTCGCGCTTGTCTTCGCGTTGCTTGACGGACAGCTTGGCCATGCGGTGTGTCTCTCTCGCTCGCTTTGCTTGCTGAGCCCGGCGGCTCAGTTCTTGAACGGGAAGCGGAAGGCCTGCAGGAGCGCCTTGCACTCGTCGTCGGTCTTCGCACTGGTGGTGATGGAGATGTTCAACCCGCGGATCGCGTCGATCTTGTCGTACTCGATCTCGGGGAAGATGATCTGTTCCTTGACACCCACGTTGTAGTTGCCGCGACCGTCAAAGCTGCGGCCGCTGATGCCGCGGAAGTCGCGCACGCGCGGCAGCGCGATGGTGACGAAGCGGTCGAGGAATTCGTACATGCGCACGCCACGCAGCGTGACCATGGTGCCGATGGCGACGTTCTCGCGGATCTTGAAGTTCGCGATCGCCTTGCGGCTCTTGGTGACCACCGGCTTCTGGCCGGCGATCTTGGTCAGGTCGGCCACCGCGCTGTCCATCACCTTCTTGTCGGCGACGGCCTCGCTCACGCCCATGTTCAGGGTGATCTTGGTCAGGCGCGGCACCTGCATCGAGGTCTTGTAGCCGAACTTCTTCATCAGCGCCGGCACGATGGTGTCGCGGTACTCGTCCTGCAGGCGCGAGCGCGTGGCGTTGCTCGAACTGCCGATCTCGATGGAGGCGGCCTTGGCACCCTTGCCTTCGCCCTTGCTCTTGCCTTCGGCCTTCGCCTCGCCCTTCGGGGCGGCCTTTTGTGCCGGGGCCTTGGCCTTCGCCTTGGGATCGGCTTCTTTCTTCGCTGCCATGTCGCTGGGTCCTTGGATGCGTTGTCGCTTCAGTCGGGGCTAGAGGCCGCTGTGAACGATCAAGCCTTGATCTCTTCGCCGCTGCTCTTGTAGACGCGGACCTTCTTGCCGCCTTCGAGCAGCTTCACGCCCACGCGATCGGCCTTGCCGGTCTTGGCGTTGTAGATGGCCACGTTGGACTGGTGGATGGGCATCGTCTTGTCGATCACGCCGCCGGTGGTGCCCTTCATCGGGTTGGGCTTGACGTGCTTCTTCACGAGGTTCACGCCCTCGACGACGATGCGCTCCTCGTCGACGCGCTGGGTGACGGTGCCGCGCTTGCCCTTGTCGCGGCCGGCCAGCACGATGACGGCGTCGCCTTTGCGGATCTTGTTCATCTCGGATGGTCCTTCGGCGGGCGTTCTCAGAGGACTTCGGGGGCCAGCGACACGATCTTCATGAAGCGCTCGGTGCGCAGCTCGCGCGTCACCGGGCCGAAGATGCGCGTGCCGATCGGCTCGAGCTTGGGGTTGAGCAGCACGGCGGCGTTGCCGTCGAACTTGACGAGCGAGCCGTCCTGGCGACGCACGCCCTTGGCGGTGCGCACGACGACGGCGCTGTAGACCTCGCCCTTCTTCACGCGGCCGCGCGGCGCACATTCCTTGATCGAGACCTTGATGACATCGCCGATGCCGGCGTAGCGGCGCTTGGAGCCGCCCAGCACCTTGATGCACATGACGGACTTGGCGCCCGTGTTGTCGGCCACGTCGAGCCGCGATTGCATTTGGATCATGTCGTCATCCCAACTTGATGCGCCGGCACCCGTGGAAGGGCGCAGCGGGCGGTCAGTCTTGGGCCCGTGTCAGGGAAGATCCGGCGTGTCTACTGAAGGCAGACAAGCCGGCGAAGCTGCGGATTATGACTGCTCTTTGGGCCAGGCGTCAAGGGCGCGCCGCGCCCGTGGCGCTCACTTCAGGAGTTGCTTGGCCTGGGCCAGCATCGTCGCGGCGTCACTCACCTCGAACTTGCCGGGGCCTTCGACGTTCAGCGACTTGACCTCGCCGTCCACCACCAGCATCGAGTAGCGGTTGCTGCGCAGGCCCATGCCGCGCGCCGTGAGGTCCAGCGTCAGGCCGGCGGCTTTGGTGAAGTCGGCACTGCCATCGGCCATCATGCGCACCTTGCCGGCGGTCTTCTGGTCGCGGCCCCAGGCGCCCATCACGAAGGCATCATTCACCGACACGCACCAGATCTCGTCGACGCCGGCCGCCTTCAGCTCTGCGGCCTTCTCGACAAAGCCCGGCACGTGCTTGGCCGAGCAGGTGGGCGTGTAGGCCCCGGGCAGCGCGAAGATGGCGATCTTCCTGCCGGCGGTGGCCTTGTGCACGTCGAAGTCGTTGGGGCCGACCGAGCAGCCATTGCCCTCGACCTCGATGAACTCCTTGAGCGTGCCCGCGGGCAACCTGTCTCCAACCTTCAGCATCTCGTGAGGCTCCTGTCGCTGTGTGAATGGGAACGGCCGGGGCTGGAGTGTCCAGCGCCCGGCCGCTTCTTGCCGATGTGGGGGTTTGGGTGCAGTCGCCGCCAGGCCCGCCCGGCGGTCGGGAAGTCAGACCAGCTTGGCCTTCTCCACCAGGCGCGTCACCACCCAGCTCTTCGTCTTGCTGATGGGGCGGCCCTCGGCGATCTCCACGGTGTCGCCCAGCTTGTACTCGCCCTTCTCGTCGTGGCAGTGGTACTTGCGGGACTTGGCGACGATCTTGCCGTACAGCTCGTGCGCGGCGCGGCGCTCGACGAGCACCGTGACCGTCTTGCTGCGCTTGTCGCTGACCACGCGGCCGACGAGCGTGCGGGTGTTCTTCGCCTTGGCGGGCGCGGCGGCGCCTTGGGACTCGGTGGACACCTGGTTCATTTGGCGGCCTTCTTCTTCTGCGCCAGCACGGTCTTGGCGCGCGCGATGTCGCGCCGCGTCTTGCCCAGCTGCGAATGATTGGTGAGCTGCTGCGTGGCGCGCTGCATGCGCAGGCCGAAGTGGGCCTTCAGCAGTTCAGACACTTCCTTCTCGAGCGCGGCCACATCCTTGGCGCGCAGTTCGCTTGCTTTCATGGAATCAGGTCCTTCCCGTGCTTCAGAGGCCGACCTGGCGCGCGACGAACGTGGTGCGCAGCGGCAGCTTGGCCGCGGCCAGCGTGAACGCCTCGCGCGCCAGCGTCTCGGGCACACCGTTCAGTTCGTACAGCACCTTGCCGGGCACGATCTCGGCCACGTAGTACTCTGGGTTGCCCTTGCCGTTGCCCATGCGCACCTCGGCCGGCTTCTGCGAGATGGGCTTGTCCGGGAAGATGCGGATGAAGATGCGGCCGCCGCGCTTGATGTGGCGGCTGATCGCACGGCGTGCGGCCTCGATCTGGCGCGCGGTGATGCGCCCGCGCTCAGTGGCCTTCAAGCCGAACTCGCCGAACGAGACGTTGTTGCCGCGCGTGGCGATGCCGGTGTTGCGGCCCTTCTGTTCCTTGCGGAATTTGCGACGATTGGGTTGCAGCATCGTCACTCTCCTTTGTTCTCGCCGCCGGCGGCCGGGGCCACG
>JAEUPD010000025.1 GCA_016788525.1 Rubrivivax sp. | reverse complement strand
GAAGCGCTGCGCCGCGCGGTAGATGAGCTGCCAGGTGCCGGTGGTGGCGTTGACGCCGCGCTCGTAGCCCAGGTACCAGCGGCGCGACAGCTGCTTGCCCAGCGACACCACCGTCTCGCGCACCTCGCCGTCGCCTTGCTTCAGCGTCAGCTCGTCGATGCCCAGCCGGCGCATGAAGGCGTCGGTGGGCGCTTCGCCTTCGCCGGCCAGCAGGCCGATGGCGGCACGCTGCAGCAGCGCGATGTCGTTGCGGCCCAGGCCGTCGCTGGCGCGGCCGAGCACCAGCCACGAGAGCTTGTCGGTCTCCGACATCTCGGGCTCGGAGAAGAGCTTGACGCGCAGGCTCTGCAGCGGGCCGCTGACCAGCAGGCCGACGCGCAGGTCCAGGTTGGGCCGCACCGCCTGGATGTCCAGCCGCGGGTTGTCGGGCGGGCCTTCGAACGCGACGATGCCGCGCTCGAGTTCGAGCTTCTGCGCGTAGGCCGCATAGGTGCCCTGCACCGACTCGACACGGCCACGCACCTCGAGTCGCCCGCCGGGGTTGGTGATTCGCAATTGGCCGGCGAGGCCGGTGTCGACGCCGCGCCCCTTGGCCCGCAGATGCTCGCCGAGGTCGACATCGACGCCCAGCAGCAGGCGCTGGCGGCGGTTGTTGCCGCCGCTGCGCCCGGCCGCGGCCTCGTCGCGCTCTTCGACGCCGCGGACGGTGACGTCCTCGTCGAGGCTGGGTGCGTCGGCGCGGGTGAAGTCGAACAGCCCTTCGTCGACCTTGAAGCGGCCGTCGACCCGGCTGGTCTCGGTGCCCAAGGTCACTTCGGCCTGCCCGCTGGCGGTGAGCTGCCGGTCGACGCGGCCGAGCACCCGGAACCGCTCGGCGTTGATCTTCAGGCGCGCCGCGGGTCGGTTGCCCAGATCGGCGTGGCCGGTCACCTCGACGCGGCCGTCGCCACCGCGCAGCGTGAAGCTCTCGATCTGGGCGCTGGCGCCGGCCAGCCGCACACGCAGGCGTCCGTCGCTGACGTTCACGCCCTGCAGCAGGTTGCGCACGGCCAAGCCCTGGCCGCTGAGATCGCCGGTGTAGGCCGGCTCGGCGAAGCGCCCGCTCAGCTGCGCGGTGGTGCTCAGTTCGCCGGCCAGGCGCCAACCCGGTGGCAGCCAGTGGCCCCACACGCCGATGTCGGGCACTCGCACCTGCACCTGCCCCTCCAGCGGTGCGTCGTCGTGCGGCCAGCGTCGCTCGGGCGTGGTTCGTGCGCGCAGCCGGCCGCGGACCTCGCCCAGGCCGCGGCCGCGGAACACCGGCTCGACGTCCCACAGGCCGTCGCGCACCTTGGCCAGCAGGCGGAAATCCGTGAGGCCCAGCAACTGCAGCTCGCCCTGCGTTTCCACGTGCAGGTCACCGTCGACGCGGGCGAACACGAGGTCGGCCTCGAAGCGCTCTGCCGCCCGCACCGCCACGTGCGCGGCCAGCCTCAGGTCGCCCTGCCAGCCCAGCGTGGGCTGCAGCCGCGCCAGCAGCGGCGGCAAGGCAAACGGCTCGATGTCGGCGCTGAAGGCAAAGTCGGCGCGCGGTTGCCTGAGGTCCAGCGCCACGGCTTCCCAGCGCAGCGTGAAGGTGTCGGCCAGGCGCAGGCGGCCCGGCTCGGCGCTCAGGCTGCGCAAGCGCCCCTGGGCGTCGAAGACGAGCTGGGCGCGCAGGTCGCGCGCCTCGGCCCAGCGTTCGGCGGGTCTCCCGGCCGGACGTTCAGCCGGTCTCTCGGCCAATGCGGCCGGACCACCGGCCAGGGCGCCGCTGCCAGGCGTGGCCGATGCGCCTGCCGACGCCGGGGAGGCACCTGCCGCGGAGGGTGCCTGGGCAGCGCCGCTGACCGCGAGCGCCGGACCGAGGTCGAGCTGGTCCACACGGGCCAGCCAGCGGCCACCGCCAGCTGCCTCGGCCCGCCACTGCCCCTGCGCGGCGAGACGCGCGCGCGTGCCCCCGCGGCCGGCAAGGTTGAGCGCCGTGGCCGCGGCGCCGCCCGGTGCGACCGGCAAGGTCGCGGTGGCTTCGATGCGGTGGTCGGCGCGTGTGCCACGCATCTCGGCGCGCAGGTCGGCAAGGCGTTGCTCGCCCAGCCGCAGCTGGCTCACCTCCAGCCGCAGGCCCAGCGGTACCTCGTCGCCGCCGCCGGCGGCCGCGAGGTCGATGCGCCAGTCGGCCTCGGCGCGCTCGACGGCGAGCGCGCCGGCCTGTAGATCGCCAAGTTGCAGCCGCCCCTGGCTGGCCACCGCCGGCCAGCGGCCCTGTGCGCTGGCCTGGGCCTGCAGCGTACCGCCACGCGGAACCCAGGGCGCCAAGGCCGTGTGAAGGCGGGCCAGCGGCGCCAGCGTGGCGAGATTGCCTGCGCGTACCTCAGCGCGCCAGTGGTCGCTGGCACCGGCCCCGGGGCCGGTGCCAGCGGGGTCACCCTGGCCCTCCACCAGCAGGTGGTTGCCGCCGAGCTGAAGATCGGCCCTCAGCATGCCGATCGCAGCCGCGGGCGGCGGGGCTGGTTGGGCAGCGCCGGCTGGGCCCGCGCCGGGGCCGTACCGGAGCGTGACCTCGCCCGCCAGTGGGACCCCCGCCAGCACCGAGTCGTGCAGTCGCAGCAGGCCGTTGCCGGCCAGGCGCTGCAGCAGTGCCAGCGGTGCCAGGCGGGTGGCGTCGGTCGGCGCGCGCAGCTCGAACTGCCAGCCGGCGTTCAGCCGATGGCTGCCCTGCCGCCAGGCAGACGATTCGTCACCCGGCCACCAGGGCAGCGGGTCGAACTCCGCAAGGCTGCCTTCACTGGCGAGTGCCCACTCCTGCTGCCCCTGGCGCTGGGCTGTGAGGCGCAGCACGGCCTGGGCGTCGCCCGAGCGGACCTGCAGGTGCTGCAATTCGAGCCCGGCGGCGTTGGCGCGACCTTCGGCGCGCACGCTGACCGGGCGCGGCAGCGTCTCGGCACGACCCTCCAGCGCCACCTGGCCACTCACGCCCCAGGGCGGTGGGGTGGCGGTGGACCGCGGGTCCGGCGAGGGCAACCCTTCCAGCACGAGTCTCAGCGGGCCGGTCAGCACCATGGCCGGAGCGCGCAGGTCGAGGCCCTGCGGCCGCACGTCGAGCAGGCGGGCTTCCAACAGCAGCTGGTGCGCGGCCCAGGTGGCCCGGCCCTCGATGCGCCCGGCGCCCGCGGCAGCGGCGTCGTTGGTGGCCGGGCCGGCCAGGCGCAGGTCGAAGCGGCTGAGTTCCAGGCGGTCGAGGCGGCCAAGTTCGCCCCGCGCTTCGAGCTCGAGTTGCGAGACCGGCACGCGCCTTTCACTCCAGCGGCCGGGCAGCAGGTTGCGCAGCCGCAGCTGCGCGGTCACCGGGGCCCGGCGCGCGGCCGCCTGCAGCTGCACCTCACCCTCGATGCGGGTCTGCGGCGCTGCGGCATGCAGTGCGGCGAGGTCGAGCCCTTGCGTGCGCGCGGTGAGCTGCTGCACCGGCCAGGCCTCCAGCGGCTGGACGACGGCCTGCAGGTCGAGCGCGGGCCCGGCCTGCGCCGCTTGGGCGGCGGCGCGCCCGCGCGTCGGCGCCGGGGGTGGGCCACGCAGCGTGGCCTGCACGCCGAACGCCGCCAGCGGTCCGTCGGCCCGTACCACCGCCGCCCATGGCGGCGCATCGGTGGTGGCCAGCAGCGCCGGGCCGAGCGTGGCCTGGGCCAGCAGCGGGTACGGCCGCTCGTTCCCGAGGCTGGCCTGCCCCTGCACCTGCACGCCGTGGGTGCGGGTGGCGAATTGCCCCACCTCGTGCCGCGCGCCGGGGCTGCCGTCGAACACCACGCCCATGACAGCCAGGCCGAGCACGGGCTCGAGCGCATCGACACGCAGTTCATCCACGCGCAGTTCGGCCAGCCTCAGGCGCAGCGGCGCGGCCAGGCTTGCCGGCAGCGGCAACGGCCGCGGCCCGGGCGGGCCGGTCTCCACCTGGAGCCGGCGCAGATGCAGACGCGGCATGTCCAGGCCCGCCAGCAGCCGAGGGCCGGGTGACGGCGAGCCGGGTGTCGGGGTGCTCGCTGCCGCATCGCTGGGCCGGGTGGCCGGCGGTCGCCACTGCCAAACCAGGCCCTCGGCCTGCAGCCCTTCCAGCACCAGCCACTGGCGACCGCCGTCCCACTGCACGCGCAGCCGCTCGACCTGCCACGACGGCCCCAGCAGCGCCCCGCGCACGCCCCGCGCCTCGGTCACGCCGGGCGCGCGCGCCAGGAGCCAGGCCGCGCCCGGTTCGGTGAACAGCAGCCAGTGCGCGGCCCAGGCCAGCACCGCGGCCACGCCGATCGCGGCGAGCAGTACCCAGACCAGCGGCGTGAGCATGTACAGGCCGGCCCGCAGCGGCCGTGCTTGTGCGTGCCGGCTGCTCACCCGCACCGGCCCGGCTGCCGCTGCAGGCGCAGGCGTCGGGGCAGGCACGGGCACGCCGGCCGGGCTGGCAACGGGGCCGGGAGGCTGGTCCATGCCGCCTAGAACGCGATGCCCACGCTGAAGTGCAGGCGCGAGCGGCGAAGCTCTCGCCCATAGGCCCAGTCGAGCTTCAGCGGCCCCACCGGGCTGCGCCAGCGCACGCCGACGCCGTAGCCCAACACCGGCGACAGATTGGCGAAGCTGTCGGCGGCATTGCCGGCGTCGACGAACACCGCCCCCCACACCGAGGGCAGGCTGGCGGCGAACGGCCGGGCCAGTTCGACACTGGCGGTGGCCATGGCATCGCCGCTGCCCACCACGCCGTTGGTCAGCGGCCCGAGTGTGCGGTAGCCGTATCCACGTACCGAGTCGTCGCCACCGGCCCGGAAGCGCTGGGAGTCCGGGGCGACGACGTTGCCGTCCTTGAACAGCTGCCCGGCTTCCAGCCGCGCCTGCCCGTACCACGACTGCCCCAGCGGCAGGTAGCCCGTGAGGCGGAAGTAGCCGCGCGAGAACGGGCCGGTCTCCGCATTGGTGGCCTGGCTGCGACCGACGCCGACCTGCCCGGCGAAGGTGAAGCCCGAGGTCGGCAGCACGACACTGTCGAGCTCGCGCCACACGCCGTGGTAGTTCACCGAATAGGCGATGGCCCGGGTGGTGTCTGCCGCGGCCTCGCGCTTGGCGCGCTCGGCTTCGATGAAGTAGAGGCGGTCGATGCGGCCCATGTCGATGGTGCGGCCCAGTCGCAGCCGCTGCGACAGCACGATGTCGGTGTCGCTCTTGAGCCATTCGACCGTGCCGCCCAGCAGGTTGCGGTACAGGTCGGGCCCCGGGTGCGTGCTGATCTCGCCCTCCCAGGCCTGGCGCAGCTCGCCCAGCTCGGCCTTGTTGCGCGCGGTGGCGGCCTGGCCGAAGACGCGCCGGTAGACATGCGTCACGGTGGCCCGTGCGCCGGTGTTGGCGCTGACGCCGATGCCGAACGTGTAGTCCTGCAGCGCCGCCTCGCGCAGCTGCACGAGGACCTGGGCCTCGCCGGCATCGGCGGGCTGGCTGGTGTCCAGCGTGACGTTGATGCTGGCGAACAGGCCCGCTTTCTGCAGCCGCTCCTGGAAGTCCAGCAGCAGCGCCTCGGTGACCGGTGCGCCGCGGCGCGCCAGCAGCAGGTTGTGCACCGTCTGCGCTTCCTGGGCATGCAGGCCTTCGATCGTGATGCCGCCCAGGCGGAACAGCGGGCCGCTGTCGGCCACCACGAACAGCCGCACCTCGTTGCGTTCGCGGTCCACCTGTGCGGCGGTGCCGGCCCAGGCGGCGGTGGCGTAGCCGGCGGCGCGCAGCTTGGCCAGCGCCGCCGTCTTGGCGTCGCTCCAGGGGCCGTTGCTGAACTCGCTGCCTGCCGGCAAGGCCCAGCCGCCACGCAGCTCGTCGCGGACCTTCACCGCATGGGCATCGCCGGTGGACGACGCGCGCTCCAGTTCGCCCTCGAACTCGAAGGTGACGCGCGAGATGCGTGCGCGCGGGCCGGTCTCCACCACCATGCGCACGCGGTCGGGGGCGCCCAGGGTGCGCCGCGGCTGGCGCTGCAGCACCACACGTGCATTGAAGTAGCCCTCGGTCTGCAGCAGCTCGCGGGCCTGCGCCGGCGCCGCGTCGATCAGGCGCGACCACTCGGCCTCTTCGACCTCGTCGCGCGCCATGCGGCCCAGCCGCACGACGTCCAGGTGGCGCTCGAGCAACTCCTTCAGCACCTGCGGCGCGACGATGTCGACGACCACGCCCAGCGTGCCGGCAGCCTGCGCGGCCTCGCCGGGGGTGATGAGCAGGTCGGCGCCGGCAGCGGCGGCACCGGGCTCCAGCGCCACGAGGCGGCCGGCGGCGTCGTATTGCGGACGCGCTTCCTGCGGCAGCGGCCGCACCGCCGCGCCTGCCGTGGCGGCCGCTGCGGCAGGCGCGGCGGTGCCCGCGGCCGGGCCAGCCGTGCTGCCGCCGGCCGTGGCGGGGTGGGCTGCGGGGGGCGCGGAGGTGCTCGCTGCGGGCGGCACCGACCCGCAACCGCCCAGTCCGGCGCCCAGCGACCCGGCCAGTGCGCCGAGCGCCGCCAGCGACACGACGCCGCGCGGCTGGTCGAGCAGGGCCCGGCGGCGCACCGCCACGGGGCCACGGGATGAAGGCGCCAGGGCGCGGGCAGGGGTCACGACCAACGGTGTTCGAGGGGCCTTGCCGGCGTCACGCGGCCTTGGCCGGACACGTTCGACGCGCGGGCGGGCGCGATGGGCGCGTATTCTGGCCGCATCGCACGAAGCGTCCCGCGGCGTGGCGCGGGCATGCCTCTGCGGATGTAAATCTGCGCCGGCCCGCCGGCGGGGGCATCATGGAATGCCGGTAGATTTCGCACCCGCGATGAACACCGAGACCCGAGCATTGCTGCTCACCGACGTCGTCGACAGCACCAAGATGGCGGCGCGCATCGGCGACGCGGCGATGGCCGCGCTGTGGGCCGCCCACGACCGCGTGGCGCGCGACCTGCTGCCGTTGCACGGCGGGCGCGAGATCGACAAGACCGACGGCATGCTGCTCATGTTCGACGGCGCGGCGCCGGCGGTGGCGTATGCCATTGCGTACCAGCGCGCGCTGGCCACGCTGCCCACGCCGTTGCTCGCGCGTGCCGGCCTGCACGTGGGCCCGGTGATCCTGCGCGAGAACAGCGCCGAGGACGTGGCGCGCGGCGCCAAGCCGATCGAGGTGGATGGCCTGGCCAAGCCGACGGCCGCCCGCGTGATGTCGATGGCCCGCGGCGGGCAGGTGCTGCTCACGCCCGAGGCACGCACCGAGCTGGACGAGGCCGTGCAGGGCGGCGGGGCGCTGTCGACCTGGCGCACCACGTCGCACGGCCACTGGTCGCTGAAGGGGCTGACCGACCCGATCGAGGTCTTCGAGGTCGGCGACGACGAGGCGAAATTCCAGCCGCCGGAAGAGGGCGACAAGGCCCACCGCATGGTCAGGAGCGGCGAGCGCTGGGTGCCGGTGAGCGCGTTGCCGAACAACCTGCCGCCGCAGCGTTCCAGCTTCGTCGGCCGCGAGCGCGAGATCAAGGACATCCAGGCGCTGCTGGACGACTCGCCGCTGGTCACCGTGCTGGGCATGGGCGGTCTGGGCAAGACGCGGCTGACGCTGCAGGTGGCGGCCGAGCGGCTGCCGAAGTATCCGGACGGTGCGTGGTTCGTCGATCTCTCCGGCGTCCACGACCCGGCGCACGTGGTGGGCGCGGTGGCGCGCACGTTCGAGATCTTCGACGAGCCCGGCCGCCCTCTCACGCAGACGGTGTGCGCCTGGCTGAAGACACGGCGGCTGCTGATCGTGCTGGACAACTGCGAGCACGTGGTCGCCGCGGCTGCCGAGCTGGCCGATGCCATCCTCGGCCAGGCCGGCGGCGTGCAGCTGCTGGCTTCCAGCCGCGAGCTGCTCGATGTGCCTGGCGAGCAGCAGTACCCGATCCACCCGCTGCCGCTGCCGGAGCGCGACGCCGGCATGGAGGCGCTGCAGCAGAGTGCGGCGGTGCGCATGTTCGCCGAGCGAGCGAAGGCGCAGCGGCCGTCGTTCGACCTCGCCACGCAGGAGCCGGCACAGCTGGCCGAGCTGGTGACGCGGCTGGAGGGCATCCCGCTGGCCATCGAACTGGCGGCGGCCAAGCTGCGCACGTTGTCGGTGCCGGAGATCCTGGCCGGTCTGGACGACCGCTACCAGATGCTGTCCGGCGGCAGCCGCGTGCTGCAGAAGCGGCAGCAGACCCTGCGCGCGCTGGTGGACTGGTCGTACGACATGCTCGAAGAGGACGAGAGGCGCGTGCTGGCGCGACTGGGGGTCTTCGCCGGCGGCTTCGATCGTGATGCGGCGGTGGCCGTGTGCGCCGACGACAAGGTGCCGGCCAGGCGGCTGCCCGACCTGCTGGCCTCGCTGGTGCAGAAGTCGCTGGCCTGGCGCGAAGGCGACACCGCGGCGGCGCGCTACCGCATGCTGGAGACGATCCGTGAGTACGCGCGCGAGAAGCTCGCCGAGCAGGGCGACGCGGCACCGACGGCCGAGCGGCATTGCGCCCACTACTTCGCGCTGGCCAAGGAGGCGGCGCGCGGCATCCAGAGCGCCGAGCAGGGCAAGTGGGTGCGCCGGCTCGAGGACGAGATCGAGAACCTGCGCGCGGCCATGAAGTGCGTGCTGGGCGGCGGCACGGACCCGCTGATCGCCGTGAAGATGCCGCTGGCCCTGAGGGTCTTCTGGGAACTGCGTGGCTACACCAGCGAGGGGCGCAAGCTGGTCCAGGCGGCGCTGGCCATGCCGGCGATCCAGCAGTCCGACATGGCCCTGGCGCACGCCCTGTATACCGACGCCGCCCTGGCCAGCGCGCAGGGTGACCACGTCGCGGCAAGCCGTACGCTCGAGACATGCCTGGAACTGCGCCGCCGGATCGGCGACCCGATGTGGGTGGCCGGCACGCTGTCGACGCTGTCGTTGGTCAGGCTGCAGGCCGGCGATGTCAATGGTGCGGCCAGCCGGGAGAACGAGGCCTTGCAGCTGTTCACCGAGATCCAGAACGAGTACGGGCAGGCGCTCAGCTGGCTGCACCGCGGCCAGATCCACGCCCGGGCCGGCAATCCGCAGGGGGCGCTGGCCGACCTGCCGCAGGCCCTGGCGCTGGCGCGGGCCATCGGCAACCCCGAGATCGAAGCGGAGTGCGAGCTGACGCTCGGCGAAGTGCTGCTGATGAACGGTGAGCCCGAGCGGGCGCGCGATGCCGTGCAGCGGTCACTCGGCGTCTGCGAAGGCGCTGCCGACAAGCGCGGCGAGGCCACAGCCCGATGGTGGCTGGGCCGCCTGGCCCTGCGCGGCGGTGATGCCGAGGCGGCACGTGCGTTGTTGCCCAAGGCGCTGCGTCAGTTGCAGCTGCTGGACATGCGCGCACAGATGCTGGGCTGCCTGGACGACATGGCGCTGCTCCTGGCGCTGGAGGGCTCGCCAGGCGCTGCGCTGGAGCTGGCCGTGGCCACCGATCAGGCGCGAGGCCGCCTGCTGCTGAACCGGTCACCGCTGGACGAGCAGCGTTGGCGTGACGAGATGCGCCGCATCTGGCAGGCGCTGCCCGAGTCGGTGGCCGAGTCGGCCTGCGAGGCGGGGCGTGGACTCGAGACCGAGGACGCGTTGCGCGCCGCGTTGGACGAGGCAGTCGAGCGCCGCCGCTGAGCAGCGTGGGCGCCGGAAAAGAGAAGGGGCAGCGCACGCTGCCCCCTTCAGATGGCGCGCGACTTCCGCGATTCAGCCGCGGCCGAGGCCCAGGCCGCCACGGGCTCGGCGTGAGCCCAGCGTCAGCAGCGCGATGCACGCCAGCGCCAGCGTGCCGGGCTCCGGAACGCGCGTGATCTCGAACTGCGGCGGGAACTGGAATGCATCGTTGACGCCGCCCGTGCAGTACGGGCCGTCGCTGGAGTAGTGCGTCGCGGCGAGGTAGGTCGGGCAGCTCTGCCACAGCAGGCGCGGGCCCGACAAGCTAGGAATCTCGACGTCGATGATGAACTGCAGCGCGAACGCGACGGAGTTGGCCACGCCAAAGGCCGAAAGGTCCTCGACCGGGTTGATGTAGTTCGACAGGCTGGTGGACAACTGGTCGAGCTCACCACCCACGTAGCTCATGGTGCCGATGATCAACGACGACGGCGTGAAGTTGAGCGTCGCGACGGGATCGTCACCGACCGTCGTGTCGTCGTAGAGCACGACCTGGGCCGCGGTGACGATGGCATTGCTGCCGCAGTCGGTGACGTTGTCGATGACCGCCGTGCCCACTGGCTCGCAGGAGTCGGGCACGTAGTACGTGGCCGTGCCCCGCCAGCCCAGGCCGGCGAAGGGCGATCCGTAGGGTGGGTCCCACACGGCGTTGAACGTGGCGGCCTGCGCCGACCCGGCAAGTGCCACGGTGACCACCGCGAGGCGGCGAATCCATGCCAGTGCGGACTTGGAGGCGTTGTTCTTCATGTGGGCATCTCCCCAGTGGATACGGCTTCCGTGAAGCGGGTGGCCCAACTCTAGGCAGCCGGTGCGCTGATGCGGGCCACTCGATTCAGGGGGCGCCGCGGCGCAGCACGGGTCGTCGTGACGAAATGCCGTCGATTTGTGACCGGCCGCCACTCATCCGGGGGCTCAAGCGGCGGCTCGAACTGCCGAGCGCCCGCGGCGGGCGCTCGGCCCCCGCTCGCCGTCGACCAGCGGCCCACGGCGATGGGCAACCGGAAGCCACCCGTCGCGGCTACTTGCTCAGCAACCGCATCGCGCCTTCGAGCCCGGCCAGCGTCAGCGGGAACATGCGCTGGTTCACCAGTTGCTGCACGATGGCGATGCTCTGCCGGTAGCCCCACACGCCCTGAGGCTCGGGGTTGATCCAGGCGTACTTCGGGAACGCGTGCGTCAGGCGCTGCAGCCACTCGGCGCCGGGCTCCTCGTTGTTGTATTCGACGCTGCCGCCGGGCTGCAGGATCTCGTAGGGGCTCATCGTCGCGTCGCCGACGAAGACGAGCTTGTAATCGCGGTTGTATTTTCGGATCACGTCCCAGGTCGGGAACTTCTCGCTGAAGCGGCGCCGGTTGTTCTTCCACATGAAGTCGTAGACGCAGTTGTGGAAGTAATAGAACTCCAGGTGCTTGAACTCGCTCTTGGCGGCGCTGAAGAGTTCCTCGACGCGGTGGATGTGCTCGTCCATCGTGCCGCCGACGTCCATCAGCAGCAGCACCTTCACCTTGTTGTGGCGCTCGGGCACCATCTTGATGTCCAGCATGCCGGCGTTGGCCGCGGTGCTGTGGATGGTGTCGTCGAGATCGAGTTCGAGGTCCGAGCCTTCACGGGCGAAGCGGCGCAGCCGGCGCAACGCCACCTTGATGTTGCGCGTGCCAAGTTCCTTGGTGTCGTCGTAGTCCTTGTAGGCGCGCTGGTCCCACACCTTCACGGCACTCTTGTTGCGGCCCTTGTCCTGGCCGATGCGGATGCCCTGCGGGTTGACGCCGTAGGCGCCGAATGGGCTGGTGCCGCCGGTGCCGATCATGCGGTTGCCGCCTTCGTGGCGCTCCTTTTGCTCCTCGAAACGCTTCTTCAGCGTCTCCATCAACTCGTCCCAGCCCATCTTCTCGATGGCCGCCTTCTGCTCGGGCGTGAGTTCGAGTTCGAGCGTCTTTCTCAGCCATTCGAGCGGGATGTCCTGCGTGAAGTCGGCGAGCAGTTCCACGCCCTTGAAATAGGCCGAGAAGGCACGGTCGAACTTGTCGAAGTGCGCCTCGTCCTTGACCAGCGCGCTGCGCGCCAGGTAGTAGAACTTGTCGATCGAGGGCGGCCCGCTGTCGTCGTCGATGACGCCTTCGCGCAGCGCTTCCAGCAGCATCAGGTACTCCTTCACCGTCACCGGCAGCTTGGCCGAGCGCAGCGTGTAGAAGAACTGGATCAGCATGGCGTGTCTTCCACGGAAGGTTCAGGGCGAGGTCGAGGACAAGGCGCGCGCCGGGACGCTGCGGCAGACATGGGTCGCGGCTCGCTCAGGCTTGCGCGGAACACGTAGCCTACCCGGGAACGCGCCTGCAGGCGCCCTCGGCGCCGACGAACCTCTCGAGCACCTGAGCGTCGGAGTCGGCCAGGGCGATGTTGGTGCCATCGGGAGTGGTGCTCCGCGTACTCCGGGTCTTTGTCGACCAGGGCAGGCTTCCGCGGCAGCATCGGCTCATTGTGCGCCAAGGCTGCACCGGGGGCCCCGCGGCGTCAGGCCGTGTTGGGCTGCGGTGCTACGCTGAACGACAAACCTTCATCGCGGAGCCCGCCCATGACCGCCAAGCAGCCCAAGCCCTTTCGCGTCCTCGGTGTGCAGCAGGTGGCCATCGGCGGCCCCAGCAAGCAGCGGCTGCGCTCGCTGTGGGTGGACATCTTCGGGCTGGCGGTGAAGGGCGGCTTCGTGAGTGAGCGCGAGAACGTCGACGAGGACATCTGCGCCCTCGGGCAGGGTGCGCACGCGGTCGAGGTCGACCTCATGCAGCCACTGGACCCCGAGAAGAAGCCGGCCGTGCATGCCACGCCGCTGAACCACGTCGGCCTGTGGGTCGACGACCTGCCGGTGGCCGTGCAGTGGATGACGGCGAACGGCGTGCGCTTTGCGCCCGGCGGCATCCGCAAGGGCGCAGCCGGCCACGACATCTGCTTCATCCACCCCAAGGGCAACGACGAATTCCCGATCGGCGGCGAGGGCGTGCTGATCGAACTCGTGCAGGCGCCGCCCGAAGTGGTGGCCGCGCTGACCTGAGGCGCAACCCGCAGGGGGAGGCGGGCGGGCCGGGACGCGGCCTGGCCGTTGTCGCCTATGGCGCCGTGCGGCGGGCGTGCCGCCAGGCCCACGCGGCGGTGACCCCCACCAGCACATACAGCGTCAGGCTCCACAACGGGTACGACACACCGAGGAGCTTCACCTTGGCGTCGGCACACGAGGCAAACGGCGCGAAGACCTGCGGCAGCGCCATGTCCAGCCCGGTGGCGCTCATGAGCCGATCGGCCAGCGTCAGGTCACACGAGGCGGACGAAGCGGCGACCAGCTGCTGCCACAGCGCTGCCGCGACACCGGCCAGCGACAACGCCGCGGCCGCCAGCGCCGGGCCGCCGCGTGCCGTGCCGGCTGGCAGCGCCGCGCCGGCCAGGCACGCCAGCGCGATCAGCACGAAGATCAGCCGTTGCAGCACGCACCACGGGCACGGTTGCATGTCAAACACATGCTGCGTCACCAGCGCCGCGGCCAGTGCGGCCATGCAGACGGCTGCGGCCGCCGCCAGCATGCGGCGCGGGCCCAGCCGCTGCAGCACCGGCCACCCCGCAGCGGCTGGCGCCCGGCCCGCCGCGGCGGTCACTGCACCTCGGCGACGAGTTCGATCTCGACGCAGGCCCCCAGCGGAATCTGCGCCACGCCGAAGGCGCTGCGCGCGTGCGCGCCGACCTCCGGGCCGAACACCTCCACCAGCAGCTCGCTGCAGCCATTGGTCACCAGGTGCTGCTCGGTGAAGGCGGGGGTGCTGTTGACCAGGCTCATCACCTTGACGATGCGCCGCACGCGGCCGAGGTCGCCGCCGACGGCAGCCGCCAGCGTGCCCATCAGGTCGATGGCGATGGCCCTCGCCGCGCGCTTGCCCTCGTCGGTATCGATGCCGCCGCCAAGCTGGCCGACCCACGGCTTGCCGTCCTTGCGCGCGATGTGGCCCGAGACGAACACGAGGTTGCCGGTGCGCACGAAGGGCACATAGGCCGCGGCGGGCGTGGCCAGCGGCGGCAGCGTGATGTTCAGTGCGGCGAGGCGCTGCGAGATGGAAGACATGGGGGCAACCGGGCAAGGATGGAGATGGGCGGATCGCGGGCCGATCGAGGTCGGATCGAGGTCGGATCGAGGGCGTGCAGAGCGGGCGCTCGATGCGGCGGCATCCTACACTGCAGCGATGGAGGCGACGCCCCGAGCGACCTCGACCTCGACCTCGACCTCGGCCTCGGCCTCGGCCTCGAACCCGAGCGCAGGCGAGAGTACCGCCACAGGCGCCACTTCGAACGCGCCTGCGCCGATGGGCGTCGAGCACGCTGCCTCGCAGGACGAGCGGCGAGCCGGCCAGCGCATGATGGGCTGGATGCTGTTGGCTGCGGGCGGCCTGGCGGGCGTCGCGGCGCAACTGCATCAGCGCATGCCGGTGCCGCCGAGCTGGGCCTGGCTGACGCTCGTGGTCGCGGTTGCCACTGCGCTTGGCTGGGCGACCTGGTCGCTGTGCGCGCTGCGCCTGCGCGGGCCCGCAGACCCGGGCGGCCCCGGTGACGCGGGCCGGCCTGCCGTTTGGCGAGTGTGGCGCGGAGTTCACCGGAAAACTCGGCTGACGGAGTCGTCGATGCTCGTCGCCTGCCTGAGCGCGGCCCTCGGCGCTGCGGTGGGCTGGAGCACCACCGAGTTGCGCGCGCAGGCACGATTGGCCCAGCGGCTGCCCGCTGCGCTCGAAGCCCGGGACCTCGTCGTCACCGGCGTCGTCGCGCAACTGCCGCGCGAGACGTTGCAGGGCACGCGCTTCCTGCTCGACGTGGAGTCGGCGGCGCTGCAAGGCGCTGCGCCGGGCGCTGCCGCCGTGGCGCTGCCGCCGCTGCTCTCGCTGGCCTGGTACCGCGGGGCCGAGCCTGATGCACTGCTGCTCGGCCCGTCGGTGCATGTGAAGGCGGGCCAGCGCTGGCGGTTCACCGTCCGCCTGAAGCAGCCGCACGGCAGCTTCAACCCGGGCGGGTTCGACCTCGAGCTGTGGTTGTTCGAGCGCGGCATCGGGGCCACCGGCTACGTGCGCTCGCGCCCGGGTGACGTCGCCGTGCTGCTGGAGGATGACGCCGCAGCCCCGGTGCAGCGGCTGCGCCAGTGGGTGCGCGACGCCATCGAGCGGCGCCTTGGCGCACCCGCACAGGCACGCGTGGCCGGTGTCATCACCGCGCTGGCCATCGGCGACCAGGCAGCCATCGAACGTGAGGACTGGGAGGTGTTCCGGCTCACCGGCGTGGCGCACCTGATGAGCATCTCGGGGTTGCACGTGACGATGTTCGCGTGGCTCGCCGGTGGCCTGGTGGGTTGGCTGTGGCGGTTCGCGCCGCGCGCGATGCTGTGGCGGCCGGCGCCTGCGGCGGCGCGCTGGGGCGGCGTGGCGTTGGCCACGGCCTATGCGCTGGTGGCCGGCTGGGGCGTGCCGGCGCAGCGCACGGTGTGGATGCTTGCCACCTTGGCGCTGCTGCACAGCATCGGGCGCCGCTGGCCGCTGCACGCGGTGCTGCTGGCGGTGGCGGCCGTGGTGGTGATGGCCGACCCCTGGGCGCTGCTGCAGCCGGGCTTCTGGCTGTCGTTCGTGGCGGTGGCGCTGCTGGCGGCTTCGCAGCCACCGGGTGGCGCGGAGCAAGGTCAGCCCGCGGGGGCTGCGTTTCCTGCGATGGGAAGCGCCGACGCGGCCGGCGCGCCGGGGCTCGCGCGCCGCGCCGGCCGGCAGTTCTGGCAGGTCGCGCGCGGCGCGTTGCGCACGCAGGCCGTGGCGACGGCCGGCCTGGCGCCGTTGACGCTGGTGTTCTTCCAACAGGTGTCGGTGGTCGGGTTCCTCGCCAACCTGGTGGCGATCCCGGTCGTGACGCTGCTGGTCACGCCGCTGGCGCTGCTCGGCGCATTGGTGCCACCCCTGTGGGATGTGGCGGCACTCCTGCTTTCGTCACTCGGTGCCGTCCTGCAGTGGCTCGTGTCCTGGCCCGTCGTGGTGTGGCACGCCGCGGCGGCACCGGCCTGGGCGATGGCTGCCGGCCTCTTCGGCGGGCTGGTGGCGGTGCTGCCGTTGCCCTGGCGGTTGCGCGTGCTGGCGCTGCCGCTCATGCTGCCGCTGCTCGCCCCGCCGGTGGTGCGGCCGGCCGAGGGGCAGTTCGAGCTGGTGGCGCTGGACGTCGGGCAGGGTACCGCGGTGCTCGTGCGCACTCGGCATCACCTGCTCGTCTACGACACCGGCCCGGCGTTCTCGCCCGAGGCCGACGCAGGCAGCCGGCTGCTGGTGCCCCTGCTGCGCTGGCGCGGCGAGAGACAGGTCGATCACCTCCTGCTGAGCCACCGCGACACCGACCATGTCGGCGGGGCTGGCTCGCTGCTGGCGGCGCTGCCGGTGCGCGCGGTGAGCAGTTCGCTCGATGTCGGGCATCCGCTGGTCACTCGGGCGCTTGCCGCCGGGGCGACGCACATGCGCTGCGAGGCCGGGCAGCGCTGGCAGTGGGACGGCGTGCACTTCGAAGTGCTGCATCCGTCGGCCACCGACCACGCGCAGCCGGGCCTGCGCCCGAATGCCCTGAGTTGCGTGCTGCGGGTGACGGGCGCGGGCGGCGCGGCGGCCGGGGCGCTGCTCACCGGGGACATCGAAGCCCCGCAGGAAGCGCGGCTGGCCGCGGTGGCGTCGATGCCGTCCATGCCATCGGCCGCGGTGGCCGCCCCGGCGGCAGGTGCCGCCTCCGGAGTGTCTGCGGCCGCTGCGGCGCCTGCCGAGCCGGCCTCTGCGCTGCGCGCCGGATTCATGCTGGTGCCCCACCATGGCAGCCGCACCTCGTCCAGCGACGCGTTCGTCGACGCGGTGGCGCCGCAGGTCGTGCTCGTGCAGGCCGGCTACCGCAGCCGCTTCGGGCATCCGGCGCCCGACGTCGCGGCGCGCTACGAGCGCCGCGGCATCGCACTGCTGCGCAGCGACCGCTGCGGTGCGCTGACCTGGCGCAGCGACGCCAGCCTGCGCTGCGAACGACCGGCTGCGCGGCGTTACTGGCATCATCCGGCGGCACCGTGAATGGCGGTGCCGGCCAACCCATCGCCCTGCACCAGCGCGTCCGACGAACGAGAAGAACCCGAGGAGCCGCCCCTTGTCGATCCATGTCGCGCTGAACCACGTCACCCACTACCGCTATGACCGGCGGGTGGGCCTGGGGCCGCAGGTCATCCGGCTGCGGCCGGCGCCTCACTCCCGCACCCCGATCCTCGCCTACAGCCTGCGCGTCGAGCCGGCCGGGCACTTCATCAACTGGCAGCAAGATCCCTTCGCCAATCACCTGGCGCGGCTGGTGTTCCCGGACAAGACGCGCGAGTTCAAGGTCACCGTCGACCTGGTGGCCGAGATGGCGGTCTACAACCCGTTCGACTTCTTCCTCGAGCCCGCCGCGGAGAAGTTCCCCTTCGCCTACGCGCCCGAACTGGCGCACGACCTGGCCCCCTACCTGGCCCGCGAGTCGCATGCCAGGGCCTGGCCGCGATTTGCCGCCTTCGTTGCCGGCATCGACCGCCAACCGCAGCGCACCATCGACTTTCTCGTGCGGATCAACCAGCGGCTGCAGCGCGACATCGCCTACCTCGTGCGCATGGAGCCGGGCGTGCAGACGCCCGAGCAGACGCTGGCCCAGGCCAGCGGCTCGTGCCGCGACACCGGCTGGCTGCTGGTCCAGGTGCTGCGCCACCTGGGGCTGGCGGCGCGCTTCGTCTCCGGCTACCTGATCCAGCTCAAGCCCGACGTGAAGGCGCTGGACGGCCCCTCGGGCGCCGAGGCCGACTTCACCGACCTGCACGCCTGGTGCGAGGTGTACCTGCCCGGCGCCGGGTGGGTCGGGCTGGACCCGACCTCGGGGCTGCTGGCCGGCGAGGGCCACATCCCGGTGGCCTGCACGCCCGAGCCCAGCACCGCCGCGCCGGTGAGCGGCGCGGTGGACCCCTGCGAGGTCGAGTTCAGCCACCACATGCAGGTCACGCGCATCCACGAGAGCCCGCGCGTGACCAAGCCCTACACCGAGGCGCAGTGGCACGCCATCGATGCGCTGGGCCGCCAGGTCGACGAGCGGCTGGCCGCGCACGACGTGCGCCTCACGATGGGCGGCGAGCCCACGTTCGTGGCCGTCGACGATCGCGACGCGCCGGAGTGGAACACCGACGCGCTCGGCCCCACCAAGCGCGGCTTCGCCACCGAGCTGGTGCACAAGCTGCGGGCCCGCTACGGGCACGGCGGCTTCCTGCACTTTGGCCAGGGCAAGTGGTACCCCGGCGAGCAGCTGCCGCGCTGGGCACTGTCGATCTGCTGGCGCGCCGACGGCCAACCGTGCTGGCACGACCCGGCGCTGTTCGCCGACGAGCGCACGCCGCACCACCACACGAGCGCCGACGCCGAACGCTTCATTCACACGCTGACGCGGCGGTTGGGGCTGGAAGGCCAGTTCATCCAGCCCGGCTACGAAGACACCTGGTACTACCTGTGGCGCGAGCGGCGGCTGCCGGTCAACGTCGACCCGTTCGATGCGCGGCTGGACGACGAACTCGAGCGGGCGCGCCTGCGCCGCGTGTTCGCACAGCGGCTCAATGCGCCCGTGGGCTTCGTGCTGCCGCTGAGGCGCGAGTGGCGCGTGGGGCTGGCCGGTCCGGCGTGGGTGACCGGGCCCTGGTTCCTGCGCGAGGAGCGGATGTACCTGATGCCGGGCGACTCGCCGATGGGCTACCGCCTGCCGCTCGATTCACTGCCCTGGGCGGCGCCCGGCGACCAGCCATGGATGCTGCCGGCCGACCCGTTCGCGCCCAAGCCGGCGCTGCCTTCGGCTGCGGCGATGCGCATGCAGCAGTTGATCTCCGGCCCCGGGCCGGGCGACGCCGGGGCGCCGCCGTCGGGAGCCGGCGGCAGTGCAGGCTCGCCGGCTGCAGGGCCCGCGCGCGGGAGCCAGGGCGATGGCGGCACCGGCGGGCCGACGCCGATGTCGGTGATCGGCGACGTCACCGTCGCCGCCGGCCCGGGCGTGGAGCGCATGGGCACCGAGCATGACCCGGCGGTGCCTTCGGCGCACCACCCGCTGAAGGCGCCGGGGCGCTTCCACAGCGCCGACCACGTCACCCGCACCGCGCTGTGCGTGGAGGTGCGCGATCCGCAACGGGCCAACGGCCCGAAGGCCGAGCTGTGGGCCGAGCAGGCGCATGGCGGCCGGAGTGGCGTGCTGTACGTGTTCATGCCGCCGCTGCGCTTCGCCGAGGACTACCTCGAGCTGCTGGCTGCGGTGGAGGCCACCGCCGCCGAGCTGGGCGTGCAGATCGTGCTCGAGGGCTACCCGCCGCCGCGCGACCCGCGCCTGAAGCTGCTGCAGGTCACGCCCGACCCCGGCGTCATCGAGGTCAACATCCACCCCGCGGCCAACTGGGACGAGCTGGCCGAGCACACCGAGTTCCTCTACGAGGCCGCGCACGGCAGCCGCCTGACCGCCGAGAAGTTCATGCTCGACGGGCGTCATACCGGCACCGGCGGCGGCAACCACTTCGTGCTGGGCGGGGCCACGCCGGCGGACAGCCCGTTCCTGCGCCGGCCCGACCTGCTGGCCAGCCTCATCACCTACTGGCAGAACCACCCGTCGCTGAGCTACCTGTTCTCGGGCCTGTTCATCGGCCCGACCAGCCAGCACCCGCGTTTCGACGAAGCCCGCGGCGACCAGGTCTACGAGGTCGAGGTCGCGCTGGCCGAGATCGAGCGCCAGGCGGGGCCCGCCGGCCTGCCGAGAGCCGGGGGGGAAGGTGGGCTGCCGCCTTGGCTTGTCGACCGCACGCTGCGCAACCTGCTCGTCGACGCCTCCGGCAACACCCACCGCACCGAGTTCAGCATCGACAAGCTGTACTCGCCCGACGGCCCCACCGGGCGGCTGGGCCTGCTGGAGCTGCGAGCGTTCGAGATGCCGCCGCACGCCCGCATGAGCCTGGCGCAGCAGCTGCTGATGCGCGCGCTGGTGGCCTGGTTCTGGCGCGAGCCGTACCGCGGCCGCGGTGCCACGCGGCTGACGCGCTGGGGCACGCAGTTGCACGATCGCTTCATGCTGCCCACGTTCGTGCAGATGGACTTCGAGGACGTGCTGGCCGATCTGCGCGCGGCCGGCTTCGCCTTCGAAGACGCCTGGTTCGCGCCGCACTTCAGCTTCCGCTTCCCGCTCGTCGGCGAGGTGGCCGCGGCGGGCATGAAGCTGACCCTGCGCAACGCGCTGGAGCCCTGGCACGTGATGGGCGAAGAGGGGGCGCCCGGCGGCACGGTGCGCTATGTCGATTCGTCGCTGGAACGGCTGGAGGTCAAGGTGAGCGGCCTGAACGACAACCGCCATGTCGTCGCCGTGAACGGCCGCGCGCTGCCGCTGCAGCCCACCGGCCGCGCCGGCGAGGCGGTGTGCGGCGTGCGCTACCGCGCCTGGCAGCCGCCCTCTGCGCTGCACCCGACCATCGGCGTGCATGCACCGCTGGCCATCGATCTGGTGGACACGTGGCAGGCGCGCTCGCTGGGCGGTTGCCGTTACCACGTGGCGCACCCCGGCGGGCGCAACTACGCCAGCTTCCCGGTCAACGCCTACGAGGCCGAAAGCCGGCGGCTGGCGCGCTTTTTCCGCTTCGGGCACACGCCGGGGCGCATCGAGGTGAAGGCGGCGGCGCCCAGCCTGGAGATGCCGTTCACGCTGGACCTGCGGCGCCCCGCGTAGGCACCGGCCAAGCCCCGGTGGCATGAACCTCCCGGTGACTCACGCCGACCCCGCGCGCGATTCCGGCGCGCCCGACCGCGGCGCGCCGCCGCAGGCGCCGTGGGGCCAGGGCGCCGGCTCGCTGCTGGACGCGGCGGCCGTGGGCGGTGCGGTCTGGAACGAGTTGCACGATGCCCACGGGCGCCTGCGGCCGGCCTGGCAGCAGTTCGTCGCACACGTGCCCGAGATGGCCGCCACGCCCGAGGCGCGCGCCGCGCTCGACCGGCGCGTGGCGCAGGTGGCGCAGCAGCTGCACCGCGATGGCGTCACGCACAACGTCTACGCCGAGGGTGGCGTGGGCGGGCCGGCCACGCGAGCGTGGTCGCTGGAGCTGCTGCCGCACCTCATCGCCCCGGCAGACTGGGCGCACATCGAGGAAGGGATCGCGCAGCGCGCGGCCCTGCTGGAGGCCATGCTGGCCGACCTGCAGGGCCCGCAGCACCTGTTGCGCGAGGGCCTGCTGCCGGCCGCACTGGTGTGGCGCCACCCAGGGTGGCTGCGGCCGATGGTCGGTGCGCAGCCGCCCGGCGGGCAGCGGCTGTACATCGTGGCCTTCGACCTGGGGCGCGACGCCCAGGGCCGCTGGTGCCTGCTGGCGCAGCGCACGCAGGGCCCCTCGGGCCTGGGCTACGTGCTGCACAAC
>JAEUPD010000222.1 GCA_016788525.1 Rubrivivax sp. | reverse complement strand
GGCGACGACCCGTGGCACGGCGTGAGCCGCCGCTACCCGAACGGCACGCGCCTGTTCGGCAAGATCACGAACATCGCCGACTACGGCGCCTTCGTCGAGATCGAGCCGGGCATCGAAGGCCTGGTGCACGTCTCCGAGATGGACTGGACCAACAAGAACGTCGCCCCCAGCAAGGTGGTCTCGCTGGGTGACGAGGTCGAGGTCATGGTGCTCGAGATCGACGAGGACAAGCGTCGCATCTCGCTCGGCATGAAGCAGTGCAAGGCCAACCCGTGGGAAGAGTTCAGCTCCACGGTCAAGCGCGGCGACCGCGTCAAGGGCCCGGTCAAGAGCATCACCGACTTCGGCGTCTTCATCGGCCTGTCGGCCGGCATCGACGGCCTGGTGCACCTTTCCGACCTCAGCTGGAACGAGCCGGGCGAGAGCGCGGTGCGCAACTACAAGAAGGGCCAGGAGGTCGAGGCCCTCGTGCTGGCCGTCGATGTCGAGCGCGAGCGCATCAGCCTCGGGATCAAGCAGCTCGATGTCGACCCGTTCACCAGCTTCACCACGCTGAACGACCGCGGCAGCCTGGTCAGCGGCAAGGTCAAGACGGTCGACGCGCGCGGCGCCGAGATCCAGCTCAACGCCGATGTCACCGGCTACCTGCGCGCCAGCGAGATCAGCCGCGACCGCGTCGAGGACGCGCGCAACGTGCTGAAGGAAGGCGACGACGTGAGCGTGATGGTCATCAACGTCGACCGCAAGATGCGTTCGATCCAGCTGTCCATCAAGGCCAAGGACCAGGCCGACCAGCAGGAGGCGATGCAGCGCCTGGCGCAAACCAACGAGCGCGAGACCGCCGGCACCACGAGCCTGGGCGCGCTGCTGCGCGCCAAGCTCGACAAGAGCGACAAGGGCGCGGGCGAATAGGCCCCCGCTCGAGCCCAGTCGAAAGAGGGCCGGCGCGCGCCGCACAGGCGCGTGGCCGGCCCCGGCCAGCCCCGCCGCTCACGCCCTCGCCCATGACCCGCTCCGACCTCGTCGCGCGCCTTGCCGAGCGCTTCCAGCAGCTCACGCAGCGCGACACCGAGTTCGCCGTGAAGACCATCCTCGACGCGATGAGCGACGCGCTGGCACGCGGCCACCGCATCGAGATCCGCGGCTTCGGCAGCTTCTCGGTGACGCGGCGGCCGCCCCGCGTGGGCCGCAATCCGCGCAGCGGCGCACAGGTGACGATTCCCGAAAAGCTGGTGCCGCACTTCAAGCCCGGCAAGGCACTGCGCGAAGCGGTGGACGTCGAGCAGGCCGAACGCACCGAGCACTTCTGATCGGGGCGCGAAGCATCTCGCGCCACGGCGCGATGCGCCACCTAGAATGCCCGGCCCATGCGTCTTGCTGCCTGGCTGTTGCGGGCCCTCGTCTTCCTCGCCCTGTTCGCCTTCGCGCTGAACAACCGGCAGCCGGTCACGGTGCAGGGGTTCTTCGGCGCCGAGTGGCGCACCCCACTCGTGGCCGTGCTGCTGCTCGCCTTCGGCGCCGGCGCCATGCTCGGCGTGCTGGCCATGCTGCCCAGCTGGTGGCATGGCCGCAGCCACGCACGCGGGGGTCGTTCGCCCGCCCCCGATCCGATGGACTCGCAGGCCCCGCCCGCAGGCACCGCGCTGCCCGTGGCGCCCAGAGAAACCCCCGGCGAGCACCCACCGCGCATCGGCCTGTAGGGCCCGCACCGCGGCCACCACGCCCGACGCCCCCGCCTCGAAGAGACCGCGCGCAATGGAGTTCGACTTCCAGTGGCTGCTGATGGGCCTGCCGGTCGCCTTCGCGCTCGGCTGGGTCGCCTCGCGGCTGGACCTGCGCCAGATCGGCCGCGCGCGCCGCGAGACCCCCAGCGCCTACTTCAAGGGCCTGAACCTGCTGCTCAACGAACAGCAGGACAAGGCCATCGATGCCTTCATCGAGGCCGTGCAGCACGACCCCGACACCGCCGAGCTGCACTTCGCGCTGGGCAACCTGTTCCGTCGCCGCGGCGAGTTCGAACGCGCCGTGCGCGTGCACGAGCATCTGCTGGCTCGCGGCGACCTGAAGGCGCATGACCGTGACCGCGCGCGGCACGCCCTGGCCCAGGACTTCATGAAGGCCGGTCTCATCGACCGCGCCGAGGCAGCCTGGCGTGCGCTCGAGGGCACCTCGTTCGACCTCGAAGCCCGCACCGCGCAGCTCACGCTGGCCGAGCGCTCGCGCGACTGGCCTCGCGCGGTGGAGGTGGCCACGCGGCTGAATGCCGGCGGCGCGATTCCCGGCGCCTTTGGTGCGCGCATCGCGCACTACGAGTGCGAGCGGGCGCTCGAGGCCGACGCCGCGGGCCGCCCGCAGGAAGCCGAGGCAGCCCTCGCCCGGGCGCGCCACGCCGCGCCCGCCGCCGCGCGGCCGATGCTGCTGGCCGGCCAGCGACTGTGGAAGAGCGGCCGCGCCGCCCAAGCGCTGGCGGCCTGGGACGAGCTGCGCGAGCAAAGCGCCAGCGGCGCCTTCCTGCTGGTGGCCGAGGACTATGCGCGCGCCGCGGTGGCCTGCGGCCGGGTGCCGGCCGTGCGGCACCTGCTCCTCGCGCTGCTGGCGGCACACCCGGCCACCGAGCTGCTGGCCGCGCTCGACCTGCTCGAAGCCGCCGGCCCCGACGATGCCAACGCGCCGGGCCCACCGGGCTGCGCATCCCCTGCCGCGCAGCCGGCCATCAACCGGCACGAACGCTGGGTGGCGCAGCTGCAGCGCGCGCCCTCGCTCACCGCCGCGCAGCAGGTGCTGGCTTCCGACCCCAAGGCCTGGGGCGGCGCAGGGCTCGAGGCGTTGCGCGCGGCGGTGGCCCGCGCGGCACGGCCTGTCCAGCGCTATCGGTGCGCAGCCTGCGGGTTCGAGGCCCAGCACTACTTCTGGCAATGCCCGGGCTGCCTCAGCTGGGAGAGCTACCCGCCGCAGCGCATCGACGCGCTGCAGTAGCGCCGGGCGCCATCGGCGCGCGACCGGGCGCGCCGGACGCGGGCGCCTAACCGCGCAGCTGCTCCTCCAGCAACGCCAGCACGTCGTTGCGCGCCGGCACCTGCCACTTGCCGCCGATGCTGGCCACGCGCCCCGGGCCGGCGATGCCCGCCAGCCCCGGCTCGTGGTCGCAGTAGATGCCCAGTGTGGGGCGGCCGAGCGCCGCCGCCAGGTGCGTGAAGCCGGTGTCCAGCCCCACCACCTGCCGCGCGCCGGCCAGCACCGCGGCCATCTCGCCCACGCGCAGGAACGGCGGCACGTCGCCCTCGCAGTCCGCGGCGATGCGTTCGGCCAGCGTCTGCTCCTCGTCGGCTCCCCACAGCACCACCGGCACCAGCCCGCGCTCGCGCAGGCGCTTGCCCACGGCCACCCAGTGCCGCTCGGGCCACAGCTTCTCCTTGCGGCTGGCGTTGGGGATCAGCACCGCATACGGCACCTTGGGCCCCCAGCCGGCCCCCACGGCATGCGCGCGCAGGCCGAAATCGGGCCGTGTGTCGGGCACCGCATAGCCCAGGTGCGCAGCGGCCAGCATGCGGCAGCGCTGCACCGCGTGCAGGTCCTTGGGCACCGCGGCCTTGCGCTGGTATGCCATGGCGGCCAGTGGTTCGCGGGCACTGCCCTTGTCGTAGCCAGCCACCGGCCCGCGGGCCTGCCGCGCCCACAGCGCGCTCTTCACCAGGCCCTGCAGGTCGAGCACGAGGTCGAACGGCTCGCGCTGCAGCTCGGCACGCAGCTCGCGCATCGCACGCCGCGTGGCGCCGGCCAGCAGCGAGCGGCGCCACTTGCGCCAAGCCATCGGAATGACCCGGCGCACGCCCGGATGCAACTGAGGAATGGCGGCATACGACCCTTCCACCAGCCACTCGACGGTCGCGCCGGGGTCGTGCCGCAGCACATCGCTCACCACCGGCAGCGCGTGCACCACGTCGCCCATCGACGAGGTCTTGACGATCAGCAGGCGCATCGTGGCATGCACCCGATCAGCGCGCGCGCTTCAGCGCGGCACCGGCCGCCGCCTGCTCGGCCACCAGCGCGGGGTTGAAGCGCGGGTCGTTGTACATCTTGAACTGGCGATAGACCTTGAAGTAGGCGCGGCCGGCAGCCGCCTCGGCCAGCAGCGCGTCCAGGCAGCCGGCGAGGTCGGCGCGCTGCTGCAACAGCCGAACCAGCTTGCCACGGCTGCCCTCGAGGTGCGCCTCGTCCACGTCGCGCCGCGCGGTCTGCGCGCGCATCGCATTGACCTTCAGCGCCAGGATCGACAGCCGGTCGATCATGCTGCCGGCGGTCTCGCTGTTCAGCCGCGCGCCGGCGGCCACGGTGGCCTGCGGCGCGTCGGTGCGCGCCGAGGCGGCATCGACCAGGCCCAGCGCGACGAGCAGGACCTCGTCGACGCGCTCGGTGGCGTCGTTGCGCGCCTGGTTGAAGCCGTCGATGGCGCGCTTGTTCGCGGCGATCTCGGCGTCGGCCACGGTGATGCGGCGCGCCAGGTCTTCCTCGGCCCACAGGCGGCAGTTGTAGAGGTGGTTGGTCTGCACCCAGCGCCAGAACTCGGCACCGCCGGGCATGCCGGCCCCGGCGGCGTCAGCCGGTGGGCCGGCCTTCGGCCAGCCCGGCATGGCAATCAAGCGATCGTGCAGCGCCACCACATCCGCGGCGCTGGGCAAACTCGGTGTCATGAGCATCAACGGCCCGTGGCTCCCCGGGGGGCGTGGCCGTGGCTGGCAGAATGGGCGCGCATTATGGGCCGCGTGCGATGAGTGCCGAGCAACACCGCGCATGCGAGGCAGCGGCCATGCCGCGGCCGCCGCAGGCAGACGGCGCGGTCGAAGATCCCCGATCGGAGTCGCCGTCATCACCGCCCTCAACGCGCCCTGCATCGGCGGCGGCCGGGCCGCTGGTCGTGCGCCTGCGAAACTGGGTCGGCGACGTGCTGCTCGGCCTGCCGATGCTGCAACGACTGGCCGATGCCGGCTACGACCTGCATCTGGTGGGCAAGGGCTGGGCCTGCGACCTGCTGGCCGGCCACGGCTGGCCTGTGCATCCACTGCCGTTGACGCTGCGTGAACGCGTGGCCCTGCTCAGGCAGCTGCGCAGGCAGGCGCCCGCCGGCGCCCCGGCTGCGGGCCATGGCGGACCTGGCGGCATGCGGCACGGGCGCATCGACGCGCTGTGCCTGCCCTATTCCTTCTCCAGTGCGCTGGAGTGCCGGCTGGCCGGCCTGCGCGCGCTGGGCCATGCGCACGAAGGCAGGGGCTTCCTCCTTGGCCGTGCGATCGCACGCCAGCGCGGGCTGCATGAGCTGGCCGTCTACTGGGCGCTGGGCGATGCGCTGCTGGGCGCGGCCGCCGCGCTGCCCGAGCGCCTGGGCCTGCGGCTGGCGCCGCAGCACGTCGAAGCGGCGCGCGCGCTGCGCGCCGCGCACGGCCTGGAGCGCGCACCGATCGTCATCTGCCCGTTCGCCGGCGGGACGTTCGACAAGCTGCCCAAGACCTGGCCGGCATTCGCCGAATTCGTACGCGAGGAGCTGCGCCCGCTGGCCCAGGCGCAGCAGCGCCGCATCGTCGTGTGCCCGGGGCCGGGCGAAGCGGAAGAGGCCCGCCGGCGCTTCGGCGACGCGATCACGCTGGAGGGCGTGGGGCTCGGCGCCTATGCCGCCCTGCTGGCCGAAGCCGCGCTGATGATCAGCAACGACACCGGCCCCGGCCACCTGGCGGCAGCGGTGGACACGCCGCTGCTGTCGGTGCTCGGCCCCACTCACCCGGGCCACTGGCGGGCCTGGGGCCCGTCGGTCCACCTGCTCGGCGGCCTGGGGGTCTGGCCCCGCCGCGATGCGGTGCTGGCCGCCGCACGACAGTTGCTGCTCGCCGGCGACCGCTGAAGCGCCGCGCGCTGCCGGGGCTGCCCGCGGCCAGCCCGGCCGGCAAGCGGATGAACGGATGACGGGCGATCGAGCGGGCGGGCCACCAGGGCGCTACCGGGCGCCGACACCCCGACGGGGGAGCGCGAGCACCGCACGGCTGCCCACCGGCATCGCCCCAACTGAGGCCCTCTGCGCTCCTGCCCGCGGGGGAATGCGCCGCACCGACCGGCTGCGAAGAATGACCTTCGTCCCGGGCAACGCGGTGCACCTTAACACCAAGGCGCCAACCTGACCGGGCACCCGTCCCGCACGGTCCGAACCCAACCCACTCTCGCACCCACAGGAGAACCCGCCATGTTCCGCAAGCTCATCGTCGCCGCCCTCGCCGCCCTCGCGCTCAACGCCTGGGCCGCAGTGGACATCAACCGCGCCAGCCGCGCCGAGCTGGAGACCGTCAAGGGCATCGGCCCGGGCCTGTCGGCAAAGATCCTCGAGGCCCGCAAGACCGGCGAGTTCAAGAGCTGGGCCGACATGGTCGAGCGCGTTCCCGGCGTCGGCGCGGCCAGCGCCGGCAAGCTCTCGAAGGGCGGCCTCACGGTTGGCGGCGCACCGTTCGACGCCAGCGCGCTGCCCGCCAACAAGGCAGGCGGCAAGAAGGCTGCCAAGGTCGAGCCGGGCAACACTGGCGAGTCCAAGCCGGCGCGCAAGCCGGCCAAGGCCGACAAGGCCGCCGCCGCCGCGGCTTCCTGACCTCAAGAGGACCGGCCTTGCCTGGCGAGGGCCGGCCGCGGCCGGTCGCAAAGCGCCCGGGACCGCCCTTGCGGCTGGCCCCGGGGCGCTGCCCCGACGTCGGCTCGGGCCCTGTGAAGAGATCCGGCGGCGGATCTCTTCACGGTCTGTCAGGGCAGCTCCAGGTCGGGCATCGGCCTCGAGACGTCGAAGTCCAGCGCCGCCTGCTCGCCCGGCGGCAGTTCACGCAGCCGGCGCAGTGCGCGCAGGCTGGCGCCCCAGCCAAAGAACTGCATCACCTCGTCGCGCCGAGCCATCGTGTCGGCTTCGCCGAGCGTCATCAGCTCGCGCGTGAAGGGCGCCTCGAAAAGCAGATAGCTCGCCAGGGCCGTGCCGCGCGCCGTGCGCCCCTCGCCGCTGACGCCGGCGCCGCGCAGAAGCGCGCGCACGGGGCCGGGCAGGGCCTGCAGGTGGCGCGACGCGATGTCGTCGATGCGCTGCGAAGGGGCGATCACCAGCGCTTCGATGGGCTTGAGCGGCGTGTCCGCCAGGGCCGACTCGGGCAGCAGTGCCAGCGTGCGGTTGATGCGGCGCATGCGCTCCACGTCCACCGACAGCGCGTCGAGAAAGATGCTGGAAAGGGCATGGCCGGCGATCTGCGCCAGGTTCGGGTAGCCCGAAGGCGCCAGGTGGCGCACCTGCGGCTCCTGCATGCGCCCGGCGCCGATGATCAGCAGCCGCTCGGCGCCCAGGTGGATGGCCGGCGACAGCGGCGCGGTGTTGCGCATCGAACCGTCGCCGAACCAGCCGGGCACACCGCCCACCTCGAGGTGCTGGGCCGGGAACACGAACGGGATCGCCGAGGAGGCCAGCAGGTGCGTGTGCGTGATCGTCGAGGGCACCGCCACGCGCTGTTCGCGCAGCCAGGTCGGCACCGGCTCACGCGCGGTGTAGAAGGTGAAGTGCTCGCCGCCCGTGTAGCTGGAGGCGGTGACCGCCAGCGCATGCAGCTGGCGCGACTGCAGCACCAGTGGCAGGCGTTCCAGCGGCACCAGTCGTTCGAGCAGCTGCGCCAGCGGCCCGTTGTCCAGCAGCGAGCGCGGTCGCGCACGTCGCCAGCGCGCGATCACCCAGCCCACCGAGAGCATCGTCAGCCACTGCGCGCCGCTGCGGATGACCCCGAGTGAATCGGCACGGTACACCTGCTCGGCCGAGAAGTTCTGCCAGACCTTGGCAATGACCTCCACCGCGGCCTCGAAACGGTCGGCATGCGCGGCCAGCGCTGCCGCGTTGATGGCCCCGGCCGAGGTGCCCGTGATCACCCCGAACGGGTTGGCCATGCGGGCCCGCGGCCCCAGCACCTCGCGCCGCAGCTTGGCCAGCGCGCGCAGCACACCCACCTGATAGGCGGCACGGGCTCCACCGCCACTGAGGACCAGGCCGGTGAGAGGCAGCTCGTGCATGGGGCGGATTGTGGCGGCGGATGGCCGCAGGCCGGCGCGATCGGCTGCACGCCGGCACGCTTCAGGCGCGCCTGCGTGAACACCCGGCGCCCCGCGGCGCCATCGGCTGGCCGGCGTAGCGCGGCAGACCTCGGCGCGGCCCCGTCAGTCCTTGCCCTTTCCCTGGCCCTTGCCCTGCCCCTTGCCATCGCCCTTGCCATCGCCCTTGCCATCGCCCTTGCCATGGCCGCGACCCGGGTGGTCGTCGTCGTCGTGCCGATGTCTGGCGCCCTTCTTCACATGCCGGTCGTACCACTCGTCGCGTACGAACAGCACCGGCACGCCGCAGGCGCTGTACCTGCCGCAGTGCTTGGCCCAGTTCTTCTGGTGCCCGGGCGGTACCCACATGTACACCGGCGCCTGGCGCGGCGGCGGTGGCGCCACTACCACCACACCCGGGCGCGGCGGCGCGGGAAGCGCCGGCGGCGTGATGATCACCGGCACGCTCACCACCACCTGCGGCACCGGCAGGCGGCTCACGTCCACCCGGCCGGGCAACCCCGGCAGCACGATGGGCGGTGGCGGCGGCAGGCGGATCTCGAGCGCAAGCACCCCCTGGGAGGCCAGCGTGGCCAGCAGGACCACAGCGGCGCGGGTGGGCAACCTGGGCATCACGGGAAGGGGCATCGGGCACTCCATGGCCGGGCAGTGGGTGTTCAACGCACGATGATGCCGCCGCGATGCCCGCACCGCCGCCGCCGTTTCATTCGTAAACAACCACAGCCGCGCCGTTGTGGGCGAGGCTGCGCCAGCGCACGAGAGCCTCGTCGCAGGGCCAGAAGCGCGCCTCGTCGCCAAGGTCGACCTCGGCCACGGCCTGGCGCCGCCGCAGCTTCACGCGCACCGACAAGCCCTGGTGCAGCACGCCATGTTCGGTGTCCAGCCGGCGCGACGGCCACAGCTTGAGCACGTCGCCCACCGGCGGCGCGGCGCCGCCATCGACCTCGATGGCCAGGTGGCGAGCGAAGCGCGCACGCGCCGCCGGCAGGTCCCACACCTGCGCGACGTTCAGGCGCAGGCCGCCGTTGAAGCGGTCGGTCTGCACGCGGCCCTGCACGACGAGCAGCTGGTCCTCCTGGGCCAGCTCGCGCTGCGTCTCGAACAGCTCTTCGGGGGCCACGGCCTCGATCGCCTCGGTGCCGTCGTCAAGTTTGAAGATGACGACGCGGCCGCGCTGGCCGTTCACGGTGCGCGGGTCGGTCACGATGCCGGCCAGCAGCTGCAGTTCGCGGCTGTCCACGAGGTCGGCGATGGGCTGGCGCGCGAAGCGCCGCACCTCGTCCGACCAGGCGTCGAACAGGTGCCCGCTGAGGTAGAAGCCGAGCGCGGTCTTCTCCTGCATCAGCCGCTCGCGTACGCCCCACGGCGCGGCATGCACGAGCGCCGGCTCCTGCGTGCTGCTGCCATGGCTGTCGCCGTCGCCGAAATCGAACAGTCCGGCCTGCATCACGTTGGCGGCCTGCGTGTCGGCCCACTCGAAGGCCAGGCCCACGCTGGCCAGCAGCGCGGCCCGGTCGGGCTGCAACGGGTCGAGGGCTCCGGCCTTCACCAGCGCTTCGACGACGCGCTTGTTGACCCGCTGGCGGTCGACACGGGCGCAGAAGTCGAACAGGCTCCTGAACGGCCCGCCGCCTTCGCCCGAGTGCTCGCCCACGCCCTCGCGCGCCGCGACGATGGCTTCGATCGCGCCCTGCCCGGTGCCCTTCACGGCCCCCAGGCCGTAGCGCACCTTGCGTGCACCCACCGGCTCGAAGCGAAAGCCGCCGCGGTTGATGTCGGGGGCCTCGAACTCCACGTCGAACTGGCGCGCATCGGCCAGCAGCACGCGCAGCTTGTCGGTGTTGTCGGCTTCGATCGTCATGTTGGCGGCGTAGAACTCCGCCGGGTGGCGCACCTTGAGCCAGGCTGTCTGGTAGGCCAGCACCGAGTACGCCGCCGCGTGGCTCTTGTTGAAGCCGTAGCCGGCGAACTTCTCCATCAGGTCGAAGACCTCGTCGGCCTTGGCCTGCGCGATGTCCTGCTTCGCGGCGCCGTCGCGGAACACGATGCGCTGCTCGGCCATCTCCTCGGGCTTCTTCTTGCCCATCGCGCGGCGCAACAGATCCGCACCGCCCAGCGAGTAGCCGCCCAGGATCTGCGCGGCCTGCATCACCTGTTCCTGGTAGACGAAGATGCCGTAGGTCTCTTCCAGCACCTGCGCCAGCAGCGCGTGCGGGTACTCGATCTCCTCCTGCCCGTTCTTGCGCCGGCAGAAGCTGGGAATGTTCTCCATCGGCCCCGGGCGGAACATCGCGTTCAACGCGATCAGGTCCTCCAGCCGCGTCGGCTTGGCCTCGCGCAGCATGCCCTGCATGCCGCGTGATTCGAACTGGAAGATCGACTCCGTGCGGCCATCGGAGAACAGCCGGTAGACCTGCGGGTCGTCGAACGGCACCTTCTCGAAGGTGAAGTCCTCCTGGCCCGGCTTGCGGCGGATGAACTCCTTGGCCAGCTCCAGGATCGTCAGCGTCGCCAGGCCCAGGAAGTCGAACTTCACCAGGCCGATGGCTTCGACATCGTCCTTGTCGAACTGGCTCACCGCACTGTCGCTGCCCGGCTGCTGGTACAGCGGGCAGAAGTCGGTGATCTTGCCCGGCGCGATGAGCACGCCGCCGGCGTGCATGCCGACGTTGCGCACCATGCCCTCCACGCGCGTGGCCAGCGCCAGCAGTTCGCGCACCTCCTCCTCGGCGGCCTCGCGCTGGTTCAACTCGGGCGCCTCGCGGCGCGCATAGATGGTGGGGTCCTTGTCGGGGTCGTAGCCCTCGGGCACCGGGGCCAGCGTCACCGTCTTGCCCGGCGGCGCGGGGATCAGCTTGGCGATCGAGTCCACATGCCCGTAACCCATGCCGAGCACGCGGCCCACGTCGCGCAGCGCGGCCTTGGCGGCCATGGTGCCGAAGGTGGCGATCTGGCTCACCGCATCGCGGCCGTACTTGGCCTTCACGTAGTCGATGACGCGGTCGCGGTTGGCCTGGCAGAAATCGATGTCGAAGTCCGGCATCGAGACCCGGTCCGGGTTCAGGAAGCGCTCGAAGAGCAGCTTGTAGGCCAGCGGGTCGAGGTCGGTGATGACGAGGGCATAGGCGACGAGCGAGCCCGCCCCCGAACCGCGGCCCGGCCCCACCGGGCAGCCGTTGTCCTTGGCCCAGACGATAAAATCGCTGACGATGAGGAAGTAGCCGGCGAAGCCCATCTTCTCGATCACGCCGAGCTCGAACTGCAGCCGCTCGTCGTAGCGCGGCCGCTCGCGCTGGCGCGCCGCGGGGTCGGGGAACAACGCGACCAGCCGCCTCTCCAGCCCCTCTCGCGAGGCCTGGCGGAAGTACTCGTTCAGCGGCATCGGCTCGCCGTTCACCTGCGGCGTGGGGAAATCCGGCAGCTGCGGCTTGCCCAGCGTGAGCGTGAGGTTGCAGCGCCGCGCGATGGCCACGCTGTTGGCCAGCGCACTGGGCACGTCGGCGAACAGCTGCGCCATCTCGGCGGCGGTCTTGAAGCGCTGCTCGGGCGTGAAGCGCTTGACGCGCCGCGGGTTGCCAAGCGTCTCGCCCTCGGCGACGCAGACGCGCGCCTCGTGCGCCTCGTAGTCGTCGGCAGCGAGGAACTGCACCGGGTGGGTGGCCACCACCGGCAAGCCGAGCTCGGCGGCCAGCGGCACCGCCGCGCGCACGTGGGCCTCCTGCTGCGGTTGCCCGGCGCGCTGCAGCTCGACATAGAAGCGGCCCGGGAAGATGCGCGAGAGCGCGCTCGCCACGGCGCGTGCGCGTTCGCCGTCGCCGGCCAGCAGCGCCATGCCCACCGCGCCGAGGTCGCCGCCCGACAGCGCGATCAGCCCGCCGCCGAGTTCCTCGAGCCACGCCCACTTCACCCAGGCCATCGTGCGCTGCACGTTGCTGACCCAGGCGCGTGCCAGCAGCTCGCTCAGGTGGTGCCAGCCGGCTTCACTCTGCACCAGCAGCAGCAGCCGGCTGGGCGCCTTGTCGCTGCAGGCCGCGAAGCCGGCGTGGGACAGGGGCTCCATCCAGACGTCCACGCCGACGATCGGCTTGACCCCCTTGCCGCGGCAGGCCTTGTAGAACTTGACGGCGCCAAAGACGTTGTTCAGGTCGGTGATGGCCAGCGCCGGCATCGCATCGGCGCGCGCGGCAGCGGCCGCATCGTCGATGCGCAGTGTGCCGTCGACCACCGAGTACTCGGTGTGCACGCGCAGATGCACGAACGCCTCGCGGGGCGCCACCGCCGCGGCCCCGGCCGCCGCGGCGGCCACGGCACTCTCAACCACGCCTTCGGACATGCGAGGCATTGTAGGGAGCGCGCCCCCGCGCCCCTGGGCGCCACGGGCGGTCGCCACACCCGGCGCGCGCAGCGCCGTGCGCGCACGGTATTCCATCGCAGCTGCCTAGAATGCCCGCATGCTCTTCTGGGTGCAGCGCATCTTCGGCGTGTTGATCATGCTGACGGTGCTCGTCGTGTACACCATGCGCGCGCCCGACCGGCCGGTGGAGACGCTGGTGGCGCGCTGGGCCCCCCCGCCCTCGGAGTTCATCGATGTGCAAGGCCAGCTCGTGCATCTGCGTGACGAAGGGCCGCGCAACGATCCGCTGCCCATCGTGCTGGTGCACGGCACCTCGGCCAGCCTGCACACCTGGGAAGGCTGGGTCAAGGCGCTGAAGGGCGAGCGCCGTGTCATCACCTTCGACCTGCCGGCCTTCGGCCTCACGGGCCCGGCCACCGGCGCCTTTGCGCAGGCGCAGGCCGGCAGCCGCTACGGCGGCGACGCCTACGCGCGCTTCGTGCTGGCGCTGGCCGACCACCTGAAGGTGGCGCGCTTCGTCATCGGCGGCAACTCGCTGGGCGGCGATGTCGCGTGGCGCGTGGCCGCGCTTGCGCCGGCGCGTGTGCACCAGCTGATCCTGGTGGACGCCGCGGGCCCGCCGTTCGTGCCCGAGCACATCCCCCTGGGCTGGAAGGTCGCGCGCGTGCCGGTGCTGAACAAGACGCTGGAGTGGGTGCTGCCGCGCTCGGTGGTGGCCGAAGGGCTGGCCCTGGCCTACGGCGAGCCTGCACGCGTGAACGACGACCTCGTCGAGCGCTACTACGAGCTCACGCTGCGCGAAGGCAACCGGCGCGCGCTTGTCGAGCGGCTGCAGGCCTGGCGCCCGGGCGAAGGCGCCGAGCGCATCGCCACCATCCGCACGCCCACGCTGGTGATCTGGGGCCGGCGCGACAGGATGATCCCGCTGGCGGTGGGCGAGCACTTCGGCCGCACCATTCCCGGCAGCCGCCTCATCATCTTCGACGACCTGGGCCACGTGCCGCACGAGGAAGACCCGGCGCGTACCGTCAAGCCGGTGCGCGCCTTTCTCGGGTTGGGCTGAAGACCGCGCGGGTCAGTCGCCAGCGAGGTCGCGCGCGGTGTCGCCGGCGATGCGCCCGGCCTCGATGCGCAGCTGCCGGTCGCAGCGCACCGCGATGCCGCGGTCGTGCGTGACCAGCACCAGCGTCGTACCGAGTTCGCGGTTCATCTCGAACATCAGCTCCATCACGCGCTCGCCGGTGGCGTAGTCGAGGCTGCCGGTGGGCTCGTCGGCCAGCAGCACCTGCGGGTGCACGACGAAGGCGCGCGCCAGTGCCACGCGTTGCTGCTCGCCGCCGGAGAGCACCCTCGGGTAATGCGCGAGCCGTTCGGCCAGGCCCACGCGGCCGAGCATCTCGGTGGCGGCGGCGCGCGCGTCGCGCCGGCCCATCAGTTCCAGCGGCAGCATCACGTTCTCCAGCGCGGTGAGGTTGCCCAGCAGCTGGAAACTCTGGAACACGAAGCCGACATTGCGCGCGCGCAGTTCGGCGCGCGCATCCTCGTCGAGCTTGAAGAGATCAGCGCCAGCGAGGAACACCGTGCCGCGGCTGGGCACGTCCAGCCCCGCGATGATCGACAGCAGCGTGCTCTTGCCCGAGCCCGAGGCCCCCACGATGGCCACGCTTTCCCTGGGCGCGAGCGCGAAGTCGATCTCGTGGAGAATGGTCAGCGTACCGGTGGCATCAGCCACCTGCTTGGTGACCGCACGCACGGCAATGATGGGTTCAGCGACAGGAGCCACGGGCAGCACGGGTTGTTCTTCGGCCGCGGCGGCGGGTCTGTCGCGTCAGTCGCGCAGGGCCTGGCTGGGTGCGGCGGTCGCGCACTGTATCGCGGCGGTGGCGTGGGTCGCGGCGCCACGGCAGGCAGCCGCCCAGGGCGCGGGGTCAAACAGCCCGCGCGGCGCAGCCTCGTCGGGCGGCGCACCCGCAGCGCCTGGGGTACCGGCCGGTGGTGGTGGCAAGACGCTGCTTGTCGTGGGTGACAGCCTGTCGGCCGAGTACGGCCTGGCGCGCGGCCAGGGGTGGGTGGCGCTGCTGGAGCAGCGCGTGGCGCGGGAACGCCTCGGCTATCGCGTGATGAACGCCAGCATCAGCGGCGACACCACGTCGGGCGGCCGTTCGCGGCTGCCGCAGCTGCTGCGCGAGCACAGGCCGCAGGTGGTGGTGATCGAGTTGGGCGGCAACGATGCGCTGCGCGGCCTGCCGATCGCGATGACCGAGTCGAACTTGGTGGAGATGACGCGCACCGCGAAGGCTGGCGGCGCGCACGTGCTGCTGGCCGGCATCACCGTGCCGCCCAACTACGGGCGCAGCTACGGCGAGGCGTTCCTCGCGCTGTTCCCGAAGGTCGCCCGTGCCGAGGGCGCGGCGCTGGTGCCGTTCATCCTGGCGGGCGTCGCCGATGCACCCGATGCCGAGGCGATGTTCCAGCCCGACCGCATCCACCCCAGGGCCGAGGCGCACCCGCGCATCCTCGAGACCATGTGGGCGGCGCTGCGGCCGCTGCTGAAGTAGCGCCGCGCCCGGCGGCGCGCCCCGCCCCGGCGCGGGGCTTCGCGCTCTGCCCCCTGTCGCGAGACTTCGCGCCCCGCGCCTCAGCGCGAGGCCTCGCGCTCGCGCTCGCCGTGGCGCGGCGCCTGGCCGGTGCGCTTGCGGTCGTCGTCACCGCCGCCTCGCTGGGCCGCCGGCGGTGCAACGGGTTGCTGCGCGCGCTGCGGCGGTGCGGCCGGCTGCACGCGCTGCGCTGGCGGCTGAACCGCTGGCGCCGTGGCGGCTGCAGGCGTGGGCGGTGCGGCCTGCCGCGGCGGTTGCGCCGCTCCCCCGTGCGAAGGCAACGAGATCACCCGCGGCGCCTGAGGAGCCGTCACGTTGGGCGCGGGTTGCGCCGACGGTGCCGCGGGCGTCGGGGGCGCCGGATGGGCCGCCGGCTGCGGCGCTCCGGCCGGCGTCACTGCCTGCATGCCCGGCGCAGGCGCCACCGGGCGCGCACCCGCAGCGCCGTTGTCGCGCCGGCTGGTCCCCTCCTGAGGCTCACGCCGCTCGCGCCCCGGGCGGACCTCGCGACCCTCCCGCAGGTCGCGCCGGTCGCGCACGCGCCCGTCGTCGCCGGCCGGCAACCCCACGCGCGGCGCCGTCTGCACCCGGTGCGGTGAGGGCTCCACCCGCGGCGGTGCGGCGGCGGCACCCACGGGCCCAGACGGCGTGGCCACCATTGGCGCGGGCGGCGCCACCGCCGTGACCGGCGCGCGGTGCACCTCGGCCGGCAGGCTGACCACGGCGCGCGCCACCGGCTCGCGGCGCACCAGCACGTCGCGCGGCACCACCGTCACGGCCCCGGGCACGCCCTGGTTGGTGTAGGCCACGGGACCGGTGGGCACCGTCTGCGGGGGATGCCCCGGCTGGCCATGCGGCTGCCCCGGCGTGACGAAACGCGGGTTGACGTTGACGCGGTCGATGTACACCGGCGTGGCACGGTAGTGCGGCACGTACACCTCGCGCGGGGCGAGCGGCACCCAGCCCACCGTCGGACCGCCCACGTTCACCGACACGCTGAAGTGCGGCCCGCCCACCCAGGCCACCAGCGCCGGGGCATAGACCGGGCGCGCCACGTAGGCGCCCGGCGCCCAGCACCAGCGATTGCCCCAATGCACCCAGCGGCCGTAGTGGAACGGCGCGAAGCCCCAGCGCGCGTCGTCCACCCAGGTCCAGCCCCAGGGCCGCACCCACACCCAGCGACCGTAGCGGTAGGGTGCCCACCCCGCGGCCACCGAGCTCGGGTACCAGACCGGCCCGTACTCCGGGTGGCGGTCCCACTGGCCCCAGCGGTCGAGCTCCTCGGCGCCGGTCATCTCCGGCGAGACATGCTCCAAGCGCGCATGGCGCTCGTCGCGTTCGTCCTCGGCCTGCGCCCAGGTCGCGAAGGTGTCACTGCGCACACCGCGCCAGATGTGGCGCAGGTCGCCTTCGCGGCCGCGGTACAGCTCCACCCGCTGGCCAGGGGCCACCGTGAGACGCCGCGCGCCATCGACGCGCAGGTCGCCGCGCCAGCTGGCCGCGAAGGTGGTGTCGTCGTCGTGCCGGTCGATGCGGTAGTGGCCGGCGCGCAGCGGCAGCAGGCGCGCCTCCTGGGTGACGATGTCGATCTCGGCAGCCTTCTCGCGGTTGCGCACGCGCAGCGCGAGCGAGCCGCTGTGCAACCGGAAGGTGAGCCGCTCGTCGTCCAGCCGCACGGCTTCCAGCTCGGTGCCACCACCCAGGCGCAGCACGGTGGAGCCCACGCGCAGCTCGGCACGCGCGTCGCCCGCGGTGGACAGGCGGTCGCCGGCGGTCAGCGGCAGGTTGCGCTCGGCATCGCTCCAGCGGTTCTCTTCGCGGTCGTACAGCGAGACATTGCCTTGCAGGTCGGCGATGCGGCCCACGCGGCCGGGCGGGTCGGCCTCGGGGCGCGGCTTGTCTGAGACCGCTTCGGTGGCCCGTGCGGCGGTACCCGCCGCCCACAGCAGACTGCCGGCCAGCACGCCCGACATCAGGCCCCACATCAACTTGCCGAACCCGCTGGCGCGGGGCCCGTGCCACGCGGCCCGGGGGCGCGCGGCGGCGTTGGAACGTGTCTCGTTCATGGCGGTGAAACGGTTGCCGTGGAGGCGACGATGACGCAAATGCCCGCCACGATGGGGGAGGCGATGTAAAGCCGTGTTTCTCCCCGATCGCCGGGCACCCGGCCGCGGCCATGCTCGGCCGCGGGCCCGCAGCTGCCCGCCAAGGGCGGCCGCGCGCCCGCCTTGTAGCACCACCGCCCGAGCGAGCTGCCATGAGCGACTTCACCACCCTCACCTTGAACAAGCAGGCGGGCGAACCGCGCATCGCCCGCATCACGCTGAACCGCCCCGAGCGGCTCAACGCCATCAACCAGCATGTGCCCGGCGAGATCCGCCGCGCGGTGCAGCACGCCGAGGCCGACGACGAGGTGCATGTCATCGTGCTGGCCGGTGCCGGGCGCGCGTTCTGCGCCGGCTACGACCTGCAGGACTTCGGTTCGGGCCGCACCGAGCATCCCTGCCAGCAGGAGAGGCGGCCGTGGGAGCCGACCGACGACTATGCTCAGATGAAGCGCTACACCGAGGACTTCATGGCCCTGTGGCGCAGCCGCAAGCCGACCATCGCCATGGTGCATGGCGTGGCGCTGGCCGGCGGCAGCGACATCGCGATGTGCTGCGACCTGCTGGTGATGGCCGACGACGCGAAGATCGGCTACCCGCCGGTGCGCGTGTGGGGCTGCCCGACCACCGCGATGTGGACCTACCGCCTGGGGCCGATGCGCGCCAAGCAGTTGATGTTCACCGGCGACATGATCGACGGCCGCACCGCCGCCGATTGGGGCCTGGCGACGCAAAGCGTGCCCGCCGGCGAACTGGAAGCGGCCACGCTGGTGCTTGCACGCCGCATCTCCGGCGTGCCGCGCCCGCACCTGGCGATGCACAAGATGGTGGTCAATCAGGCGATGCTGACGATGGGCCTGGAGCAGACGCAGATGTTCGCCACCCTCTTCGACGGCATCACGCGGCACAACCCCGAAGGTATGTGGTTCCGACGCCAGGCGCAGGCGCACGGCTTCAAGAGCGCCGTCGAGTGGCGCGACAGCGGCCGGCCGATCCCCGAAGGCGACGAGGCGCGGCGGCTGATTGCCGAGCTCGAGCGGCTGCTGGGCGCGGCGCCCCCGCGCTGAGGGCGCGCCGCGCGGGGGGCGCCAGCGCCTGCGCGCCCCGCGGCCGCCGCGTCTGCCGCGCCACCCGCGGCGAGGCCCTGCGTCACTCGCGGGGCCGCGTGCGGCTGCGCACGCCCGCAAGCCATGGAGCGAGCCGCCGCGCCGCAGCTACTCGGCCGCGGGGTCGAGGTCCGGAAACAGCACGCTCGTGAAGCCGAGCTTGCCCAGGTCGGTCATGCGCGTGGGGTACAGCCGCCCGATCAGGTGGTCGCATTCGTGCTGCACCACGCGCGCGTGGAAGCCGTCGACTTCTCGCTCGATCAATTCGCCCCGGGCGTCCCAGCCGCGATAGCGGATGCGCGCATGCCGAGGCACCACGCCGCGCAGGCCCGGCACGGAAAGGCACCCTTCCCAGCCCTCCACCAGTTCATCGGACAGCGGCGTGACCAGCGGGTTCACCAGCACCGTGGGCGGCACGGCCGGCGCCTCGGGGTAACGCGCGTTGCGCTCGAAACCGAAGATCACCACCTGCAGGTCCACGCCGATCTGCGGCGCCGCGAGCCCCGCGCCTTCAGCGGCGGCCATGGTGTCGAACATGTCGGCCACCAGCGCGTGAAGTTCAGGCGTATCGAACGCCCGCACCGGCTGCGCCAGGCGCAGCAGCCGCGGGTCGCCCATTTTCAGGATCTCGCGTACCGTCATGCTCCTCTCCCCTCGGCGCCTGGCGGGCCGGGCACGACGCTGCTTCAGCCCGCGTCGCCGTGTCCGGCCAGCAGCGCCCGCAACTGGCCCTCGTCGAGCACCGCCACACCCAGCTCGCGCGCCTTGTCAAGCTTGCTGCCGGCCTCGGCGCCGGCGACCACGTAGTGTGTCTTCTTCGACACCGAACCGGCCACCTTGCCGCCCGCCGCCTCGATGAGTTCCTTGGCTTCGTCGCGTGAAAGCGACGGCAGCGTGCCGGTGAGCACCAGCGTCTTGCCGGCCAGCGGCAGCGACGCGGGCGTCGCGGCGGCGGACCCTTCGTGCTCGCCCCACGTGAGGCCGGCGGCACGCAGTTGCTCCACCACTTCGCGGTTGTGCGGCTGGGCGAAGAAGGTGTGGATGCTCTGGGCGACCACCGGCCCGACGTCGTTGACTTCGAGCAGTTGCTCGACCGTGGCGTCCATGAGGCGAGCCATGGCGCCGAAGTGCCGCGCCAGGTCCTTGGCCGTCGCCTCGCCGACGTGGCGGATGCCCAGCGCATAGACGAAGCGCGCCAGCGTCGTGTGCTTGCCCGATTCGAGCGCCGCCACCAGGTTGGCCGCGCTCTTCTCCGCCATGCGGTCCAGTGCGGCGAGCCGGGCCGCGTCGAGCTTGTACAGCTCGGGCAGCGTGCGGATGAGGCCGCCGTCCACCAGCTGGTCGACGAGCTTGTCGCCCAGCCCCTCGATGTCCATCGCGCGGCGGCCGGCAAAGTGCAGCAGCGCCTGCTTGCGCTGCGCGGCACAGAACAGGCCACCGGTGCAACGGTGGTCGATGCCGCCTTTCTCGCGCCGCACCGCGCTGCCGCACACCGGGCAGGCCAGCGGCATGCGGAAGTTGGGCACATAGGGCCGGCGCGGGCCGGGGCCGGCGGCGATGCGGCCGGCGATTTCCGGAATCACGTCGCCGGCCCGCCGCACGATCACCTCGTCGCCCACGCGCACGCCCTTGCGGCGCAGCTCGAACAGGTTGTGCAGCGTCGCGTTGGTCACGGTGGTGCCGCCCACGAACACCGGCGCGAGCCGCGCCACCGGCGTGATCTTGCCGGTGCGGCCCACCTGCACGTCGATGCCGGCCAGCCGCGTCACCTGCTCCTGCGCCGGGTACTTGTGCGCCACCGCCCAGCGCGGCTCGCGCGTCTTGAAGCCCAGCCGCTGCTGCAGCGCCAGCGAATTCACCTTGTAGACCACGCCGTCGATGTCGAACGGCAGCGCGTCGCGCCGGGCCTGCACATCGCGGTGGAACACCGCCAGCCCCGCGGCGCCCGCGCACACGCGCCGTTCGGAAGACACAGGCAGGCCGAACGCCGCCAGCGCATCGAGCAGCGCGAAATGTGTGGGCGCATCCTCGTCCACGAAAGCCCAGCCGCGCACTTCGCCCAGCCCGTATGCGAAGAACGACAGCGGCCGCGACGCCGTGGTGGCCGGGTCGAGCTGGCGCACCGCGCCGGCTGCCGTGTTGCGTGGGTTGATGTAGGTCTTCTCGCCCTTCTCGCGCTGGCGCTCGTTGAGCCGCTCGAAATCGTCGCGGCGCATGTAGATCTCACCGCGCACCTCCAGCACCTCGGGCATCGCCGCGGTCGAGCCCAGCAGCTTCAGCGGCACCTGACCGATCGTGCGGATGTTCTGCGTCACGTCCTCGCCGGTCTCGCCGTCGCCGCGCGTGGCGGCCTGCACCAGCACGCCATGCTCGTAGCGCAGGTTGATCGCCAGCCCGTCGAACTTCAGCTCGGCCGAATACTCCACCGGCGGCGCATCGTCGCCAAGCTCCAGCTCACGCCGCACGCGTGCATCGAACGCCTGGGCGCCGGCGGCCGTGGTGTCGGTCTCGGTCTGGATCGAGAGCATCGGCACGGCGTGCCGCACCGCGGCCAGGCCGTCGAGCACGCGGCCCAGCACGCGTTGCGTCGGCGAATCGGGCGTGCGCAGCGCGGGGTGCGCCTCCTCCAGCGCCTGCAGTTCGCGGAACAGTCGGTCGTACTCTGCGTCGGGAACCTCCGGCGCATCGAGCACGTAGTACAGGTGGGCGTGCCGGTGCAGTTGCTCGCGCAGCGCCGTGGCCCGCGCGGCGGCATCGGCAGAGACTGGCCCGGGTTGCATCGGCGGGAAGGCGGCGGTGACCGAACTGGCCGCGCGGGCCGCAGCCCTAGCTGAACAGCCGCCGCGCCGCCGGCGTGCCCGCGGCGAGGTCCAGCGCTTCGAGGCTGCGGTAGAGCTTGACCAGCTCGTCGCCGATGGCGTCAAAGGCCTGCTCGGTGATCGGCTCGCCCAGGTCGTCGATGGGGGTGGCGTCCAGCTCGTTGGCCAGCCGCCCGACCATGGCGTGCAGCGCGGTGAAGGGCTGCGCGCTCTCCGGCGACTGCGGCACGTCCATGGCCAGCATGCACTCGCGCACCGCGGCGGCCTGCGGATCGTCGGCCAGCGCCGCCTGCGCATCGAGCGAAAGCACCACCAGCGGCGGCTCGCCCTCCCCGGCTGCCGGCAGCACCCAGCGCCCGGGCAGCACGCCGGGCGTCAGGCCGGCGAGCGCGGCCACCTGCGCCAGGTAGCTCACCGACCAGGCCACGCCGTTGCTGAGCAGCCGGATCGACAGCTGCGCGTCCAGCGGGCTCGCCAGGCCGTCCAGCTCGCGCGCACGGGCCACCACGTCGAGCATGTCGGGCGCGTCGGCCCGCGCGTGCACCGACTCGGCAAAGGCCTCGATCTTGTGCACGAACTCGCTGTACTCGATCTCGTTGAGCGGCCCGGCGCGATTCACCAGCTGCACCCCGGCCTGCAGCTCGGCATAGCGCTGGCCCATCGCGAGCGGCTCCCACTGGCCGCTGCGCAGTTCCAGCCCCTCGACGTAGAAGGGCTTGCTGCCGGCGCGCCGCGTGGGCGGCAGGTGCGCCAGCGCGGTCTCGCCGGCAATCGGGTGCTCCAGCGCCAGCGGCACGAGGGCATCGATGAGCGCATCCAGCCGCAGTTCGCGCCGCTGCGGGCTGCGCAGCGCGGCGGCCAGCTCGGCCGGGGTCACGGGCTGCAGGCCATCCTCCAGCCGCACGGCGGTGCCGCCTTCGCCTTCGAGCCCGAGCGAGGGTTCCTGGCGGTCGGGAATCGTGTCGCCGGCATCAGCCGCGCCGCGCGATGGTTGGCGCCGCCACCAGCGCGCGAGCAGGGAAGGGCCCCCGCCGGGCCGCCGCAGCAGTCGCCGCGTGCCCCACCACCCTTGCAGCAGCAGCGCCAGCAGCACTGCCGCGGCGAGCAGGGCGAGCGCCGCGGTCAGGCTCATCGCCGACAGGCCCGCCGGCGCCTCAGGCGGCTTCCGCCAGGGACACCGCCGACTCCATGTCCACCGCCACGATGCGGCTGACACCCTGTTCCTGCATCGTCACGCCGATCAGCTGCTCGGCCATCTCCATGGCGATCTTGTTGTGGCTGATGAACAGGAACTGCGTGCCCTTGGCGCTCATTTCGGTGACGAGCTTGCGGTAGCGCTCGGTGTTGGCGTCGTCCAGCGGCGCGTCCACCTCGTCCAGCAGGCAGAACGGCGCCGGGTTGAGCATGAAGATCGCGAACACCAGCGCGATGGCGGTGAGCGCCTTCTCGCCACCGCTGAGCAGGTGGATGGTGCTGTTCTTCTTGCCCGGCGGCTGGGCCATCACCTGCACGCCGGCGTCCAGGATCTCGGCACCGGTCATCACCAGCCGCGCGTTGCCGCCACCGAACAGCTGCGGGAACATGCGGCCGAAGTGCTCGTTGACCTGGTTGAAGGTGGAAGCCAGCAGGTCACGCGTCTCGAGGTCGATCTTCTGGATCGCGTCTTCGAGCGTCGTGATGGCGTCCAACAGGTCGGCATTCTGCGCGTCGAGGAAGCTCTTGCGTTCGCGCGAGGTGGTGAGCTCTTCGAGCGCGGCCAGGTTGACGGCCCCCAGCGCGTTGATGTCGCGGCCGATGCGGTCGATCTCGGTTTGCAGACCGTAGAGCTTGACGCCCCCTTCTTCGATGCCCTTGGCCAGCGCCTCGAGGTCGACGGCGGCGCCGGCGAGCTGCTCGAGGTATTGCGCGCCGCCCAGCTGCGCAGCCTGCTGTTCCAGCTGCAACGCGGTGATGCGCTCGCGCAGCGGCTCGAGGCTGCGTTCGTGTGCCATGCGCTGCTCGTCGGCGGCGCGCAGCTTGGCCGCCAGGTCGTCGTATTCGCTGCGCGCGGCAGCCAGCACCTGCTCGCGCTGGAGCTTCACGGCCAGTGCCGCCTGCAGGCCGCTTTGCGCGCTGGCGTCGTCGAAGGCGCCGAGTTCCAGCTCCAGCTGCTGGCCGGCCGCCTGGTTGCTCTCGATCTGCTGCGCGGCGGTCTCGATGCCGCGCTGCAGCTCGGCCTTGCGGCTGGTGAGTGCGCGGGCCTGGAAGCCGGCCTCCTGCGCCTGGCGTTCGAGCGCGCGCTGCTGTTCGCGCGCGTCGGCCAGCGCGCGCTCGGCAGCCAGCACGCCGTCGTCGAGCTCGGCATGCTTCTCCTGGGCGCCGGCCAGCTCGATGTCCAGCTCCTCGAAGCGGCCCTCGCCGGTGGCGCGCCGCTCGTCCAGCGCAGCCAGCTGGGCATCGGCTTCCTCCAGCTCGCCGGCCAGTTGCTGGCCGCGGGCACTGGCCGCCTCGGCCTGCTGCGCCAGGCGCAGCACCTCGACGTGCAGCGCATGCGCACGGTTGTGCGCCTCGGTGGCCTCGCGCCGCGCCGCCAGCTCGCGCTGCGAAGCGTCGGTGTACTGTGCCTCCAGCCGCACGGACAGCGCGCGCGCCTCCTCGGCGATGAGCGCCTGCGCGCGCTGCGCACGTTCGAGGTTCTCGATCTCCTGCGCGCGCGCCAGCATGCCGGCTTGTTCGGAATCGGGCGCGTAGAAACTGACAGCAAACTGCGAGACGGCGTGGCCCTCGCGGGTCATGATGACTTCGCCGTGGGTCAGCTTGCCGCGGTTGGCCAGCGCCTCGTCCAGAGATGCGGCGGTGTAGACACCTTCCAGCCAGTCGTTGAGCAGCGCCTTCAAGCCCGCATCGTTGAGCCGTAGCAGCTCGGAAAGCCGCGGCAGCGTCTGGTGCGTGTTGGCGATCGCCGCCTGCGGCGCGGCGTAGAAGGCGAGCTTGGCCGGCGGTGCGTCGGCGGAGAAGGCGCGCACCATGTCCAGCCGGCCGACCGAAAGCGCGCTGAGCCGCTCGCGCAGTGCCGACTCGAGCGCGGTCTCCCAGCCGCCGTCGATGTGCACGAGGGTCCACAGCCCCTGCAGGCCCGCCAGGCCATGCTTCTCGAGCCAGGGCTTGAGCTTGCCCTCGGTCTGCACCTTCTCCTGCAGCGCACGCAGCGCTTCCAGGCGGGCCTTGATGTCGGCGAGCCTGGCCGACGCGCGCTGGCTGTCTTCCTGCGCGGCGCGGCGCTGCTCGTCCAGCTGCGGCACCAGCGCGTGCAGCTCGGCCAGCCGCGCGTCGCTGGTCTCGCGGTGGCCCTGGGCCGCGGCTTCCTGCGCCCGCAGCGCTTCCAGCCGCGGCAGGTCGGGCGCCTCGATGCCCTTGTGCTCGGCGGCCAGCCGCTCGCGGCGGGTGCGCAGCGCGCGCGCCTGCTCTTCGATGCTGCGGCTTTCGGCGGCCAGCACCTGGATCTGCTGCTGCACCTGCGCCACGAGGTTGCGCTGCGCGTTGCTCTTGCCTTGCGCGGCGCGCAGGGCCTCCTCGAGGTCGGGCAGGCGCTGGCCCTGTTCCTCGGCCTGGCCGGCCAGCACCGCGGCCTGCTCGTCGGCAGCGACGATCTGCTCGGCGATCTGCTCGAGCTCGGCGCGGGCCTCTTCCTGGCGCTCGGCCCATTGCTGGTTCTGCGCGCGCAGATCGGCCAGCCGCTGCTCGGCCCGCTTGCGCCCTTCCACCACGTAGCGGATGCGCTCCTCGAGCCGGCTCACCACGAGCTGCGCCTCGCCCAGCAGCCCCTGCTTGGCGTGCAGCGCATCGCTGGCCGCGTAGTGCGCCTGGCGCAGCGTTTCGAGTTCGGCTTCCACATGCCGCATGTCGGCGATGCGCGCTTCCAGCGCCGTGGCCGCCTCGGCGGCGGCGGCCTTCACGCGCTCTTCCTCGCTGGCCGCGTCGCGGTGCTTCAGGAACCACAGCTGGTGCAGCTTCAGCGTCCCGGCATCCTGCAGGCTGCGGTACTGCGCGGCCACCTCGGCCTGCTTCTCCAGCTTCTCGAGGTTGCTGGAGAGTTCGCGCAGGATGTCTTCGACGCGCGTGAGGTTCTCGCGCGTGTCCTTCAGCCGGTTCTCGGTTTCGCGGCGGCGTTCCTTGTACTTGCTGACGCCGGCGGCTTCTTCGAGGAACAGCCGCAGTTCCTCGGGGCGGCTTTCGATGATGCGGCTGATGGTGCCCTGGCCGATGATGGCGTAGGCCCGCGGCCCCAGGCCCGTGCCGAGGAACACGTCTTGCACATCGCGCCGGCGCACCGGCTGGTTGTTGATGTAGTAGCTGGAGCTGCCGTCGCGCGTGAGCACGCGCTTGACAGCAATCTCCGCAAAGCTGTTCCACTGCCCGCCGGCGCGCGCCGCGGTGTTGTCGAACACCAGTTCCACGCTGGCGCGGCTGGCCGGCTTGCGCTGGCCGCTGCCGTTGAAGATGACGTCCTGCATGCTCTCGCCACGCAGTTCGCTGGCCTTGCTTTCGCCCAGCACCCAGCGCACGGCGTCCATGATGTTGCTCTTGCCGCAGCCGTTGGGGCCGACCACGCCCACGCGCTGCCCGGGCAGCTGGAAATGCGTGGGCTCGGCAAACGACTTGAAGCCCGAGAGCTTGATCGAGGAGAGGCGCATCGTGGCCGGCGGCGGCACCCGCGACGGGAATCGCAGGCACTGCCGCAAGTGCTTGAATTCAAAAGGAAAAATGCGCTCCGAACGGAGCGCTGGGTGGGCCGGATGATAGCATCGCGCCCCCTTGGCCAAGACCCTTGGCAACCCCGCTTGACCATGCCCAAGAAGCCCTCACGCACGCCGGCGGCGCCGCCGTTGAACGAACGCCAGGCGCCGCCGGTACCGCCCACCACGCCGAGCAAGGACCTGCACGTCTTTGCCAACCCGGCACCCGAGCGCGACTACGTCATCCGCTTCGAGGTGCCCGAGTTCACGTGCCTGTGCCCGCTGACCGGGCAGCCCGACTTCGCGCACTTCACCATCGAGATCGTGGCTGACAAGCTGTGCGTCGAGCTGAAGAGCCTGAAGATGTACTTCTGGAGCTACCGCAACGAGGGGGCCTTCCACGAGAAGGTCACCAACGCGATCTGCGACGACGTCGTCAAGGCCATCGCGCCGCGCTTCGTGCGCATCCACGCCGACTGGTTCGTGCGCGGCGGCATCCGCACCTTCGTCACCGCCGAGCACCGCAAGAAGGGCTGGAAGCCGGCGCCGGCGGTCGAGTTGCCGAACCCCCCGAAGGCCTGATGCGCACCGGCCGCGCGAGCCCGCCCGCGACGCCATCGCCCCCGGTGTCGCGCCCGCCGTACCAGAAGTTCGCCGTCACGGTGAAGCCCAGCCGCATCGACGGGCACGGCGCCTTCGCCGCCGAGCCCATCGCGTCGCGGCTGAAGATCGGCGAGATCCGCGGCGAAGCCATCAGCGTGGCCGAGGCGCGCATTCGCGCCACGCGCAGCGAGCGCATCATGATCGTGGAGCTCAGTGCGCGCAAGGCCATCGACTTCAGCAAGAGCACCGACCCGATGCGCTTCACCAACCACAGCTGCCAGCCCAACGCGCGGCTGGTCATCCGCAACGGCCGCGTCGAGTTCTACGCGCGGCGAGCCATCGCGCCGGGCGAAGAGGTCACCGTCGACTACGGCGAGACGCACCACGACGGCAAGCTCGCCTGCCGCTGCGGCGCGCCGGGGTGCCGCGGGGCGCTGTAGGCCGGCCCCTTGCGGCACACGCCGTCCCACGGGCCGGCATCCACCTCGGCACGACGCGCATCGGCGCCCACGCGCCGCCGGCCGCTTCAGGTTGGGCAGCGTCTCGGGCGTGACCACCGCGTGGCCCGCCGACGACCCGGTCAGCCGTGCCCGAACGGGCAGCGTGCGGCGCCGGCCGGAGCAGCGCGCACCCCACCCTGCGCCGCGGGCTGCCGCAGGCGCAGCCGCACCGGCATCTTGCTGGGCGTGACGGTGAAGTTCTGCACCTCGTCGATCTCGCCGGGGTCGCAGGCGAGTTCGACCTCGAAATGCTTGAGCAGCATCGACAGCACCAGGCGCATCTCCACCCCCGCCAGGTGCCGGCCCGGGCACACGCGTGCCCCGGCGCCGAATTGCAGGTAGGCGCGCGGATCATGCACCGCGGCGTCGCCATCGCCCGAGTGGCCGCGCCCGCGCTGCCAACGCATCGGGTCGTAGCGCAGCGGCGCGCTGAAGTGCCGCGGCGAGATCTGCGCCGGGCGGAACAGCGTCATCACCTGCGTGCCGCGGGGCACCTCGACCTCGCCGATGACCATGTCGCGCGTCGCGGCCAGGCCCAGGAAGGGCGCCACCGGCCGCAGCCGCGTGGCCTCGGTGGCCAGGTGCTCGAAGACCTCCAGTTCGCGCACGCCCTCGTGCGCGGTGCACACGCTCTCGGAGCCGAGCGCCTCCATCGCCGCATGGTGCATGTGCTGCTGCAGCGCAGGGTCGGCCGCCAGGTACATCATCGTCCACGCCAGGCTGTGCGCGGTGGTGTCCTCGCCACCCAGCAGCAGGGTCAGCACATTGGCCACCACCACTTCGTCGGTGAAGCCGCTGCCGGGCTGGTCCGCCTGCAGCAGCATCGCTTCGAGCGCATTGGCCGGCTCGGCGCCCGGGTGCGCGGCCAGGCGCGCGCGCGCCTTGGCGATGCACTCGTGCGCGTAGGCGTGCACCGCGGCCAGGTGCCGGTCCAGCCGCCGGTCGGCCGGCAGCTTGAACCAGCGCCAGTGTGGAACCGGCGCCAGCGTGCGTTTCATGATCGCCGGGAAGATCGCGGCCAGGTGGTCCTGGATGACGTGGCCGCTCTGCTCCAGCGTGTTGGGGTCGTCGCCGAAGGACAACGCGCTGGTCACATCCACCGTGAAGCGGATCAGCTCCTGCGTCATCTCCAGCACCTCGCCGGCGGTGGCCGCGCGCTGCCAGCGCCGGTGCAGCCGCTCGGTGATGGCGCGGATGGTCGGGAAGAAACCGCGGAAGTTGCTGGCGGCCAGCGAGCCCATGATCAGCTTGCGCTGCGGCAGCCAGTCGTCGCCCTCGGTGGAAAACAGGCCGTCGATGCCGAGCTCGGCGAAGATCGGCCGGAACATCGAGGCACGCGTCAGGCCGCTCGGGCGGTCGCGCAGCACGGTCTGCGCCACCTCGGGGTCATCGACCACCATGACCTGGAGCGGGCCGATGCGCATGCGATACGGCGTGCCCAGCTCGCGCGCCCACTGCTCCAGTTGCAGGTGCATGCGTGCCGGCTGGATCTGGTGCGCATTGCCGAGCACCGGCAGCGCCCGCGGCGACGGCAGGTCCGCAAAGCGGCGCGGCGCGGCCGCGGTCAGGGCGATGGTGTTCATTGCGGGGCCTCCTTCGGCGGCGGGCTGTGCCGAAGGGGGATTCTTCGAACGCCGACTACGCTGTCGCGGTGCAGATGTCCCGGCCCGCCCCCCGTCGGGGGAGCGTCGCCGGCGCGCCGGGCGGGACAACCGTCCCGGACCGGCCGCGTTGCCCTAGGATGAACCCATGCCCACCCCGGCCGCCCCGCTGCAGCAGCAGATCCGCTTCACCACCACCGGCGACGGCGTGCGGCTGGCCTGGGCGAGCAGCGCGCGTGCACCCGGGCCGGGCGCGCCGATGCTCATCAAGGCCGCCACCTGGCTCAGTCACCTCGAGGTGGACTGGGACAGCCCGGTGTGGCGCCACGTGCTCCATGGCCTGAGCCGGCGCGCCTGCTTCGTGCGCTACGACGAGCGTGGCTGCGGGTTGTCCGACTGGCGCGTGGCCGATCTGACGTTCGACAGCTGGGTGCGCGACCTCGAGTGCATCGTCGCGGCCTGCGGCGCCGAGCGCTTCGCGCTGCTGGGCATCTCGCAGGGCGCCGCGGTGGCCATCGCCTATGCGGTGCGCCACCCCGAGCGCGTGACGCACCTCGTGCTGCACGGCGGCTACGCGCGCGGGCGGCTGGTGCGCAGCGACACGCCCGAGCAGCGCGACGAGGCCGAGACGATGGCCCGGCTGGCCGAACTCGGCTGGGGCAAGGACGACGCGTCGTTCCGCCAGTTCTTCACCAGCCAGTTCATCCCCGGCGGCACGGCCGAGCAGCACCGCTGGTTCAACGAGATGGAGCGCCTGAGCACGAGCCCCGAGAACGCCGCGCGCTTCATGCGCGAGTTCAACGTCATTGACGTCATGGCGCTGCTGCCGCAGGTGGCCTGCCCGACGCTGGTGCTGCACAGCCAGCGCGACGTGCGCGTGCCCTTTGCCGAGGGGCGGCTGCTGGCCGGCGGCATTTCGGGCGCGCGCTTCGTGCCCATCGACAGCGGCAACCACCTGCTGCTGGAAAGCGAGCCCGGCTGGCAGCGCTGGCTCGATGCCGTCGTCGACTTCCTCGGCCGCGGCAATGCGGCGGCCGACGATGTCTTCCCCGCCCTCTCCGTGCGGCAGCGCGAGCTGCTGGAATTCATCGCGCAGGGGCTGGACAACGCGCAGATCGCCGCCCGGCTGGCGTTGTCGGACAAGACGGTGCGCAACCAGGTCTCGGCGATCTTCGACCGCATCGCCGTCGAAAACCGCTCGCAGGCCATCGTGCGGGCGCGCGAAGCCGGGTTCGGCCGACGGGGATGAACGCGGTCCCGTTCAACGTGCGCCGCCCCGATGGCATGCACTCCCACCCGCGGCGGCCCGGCTGCTGCGACGCACGATAGGATGGGTGCGATGGGTCTCGTTGGACGACCGGCGCCACGCACCGGCGCGTGGCGGCTCGAGGGAGGGTGGGTGGCGATGAGATCCCTGCGGAGGACGTGGTCGATGCTTCGCTTTGCCATGGCGACCGCCGCGATGGCCGCCGGTGGGCCGCTCGCCGCGGCCCTGTCAGTGGCGGCACTGGCGGCGGTGCAGCCGGTGACCGCGCAGACGCTCACCTTGCGTCCGGCGGAAGGCGCAGCAGCCCGCGTCGGCGAGGTGCAGCCACTCGCCGACGGCGTGTGGTGGCTGCCCTCGCGTTTCGAGCGCGGCCGGCAGCCCGACGGCGCGAGCCTCATCCTGCAAGGCCGCGAAGGCCTGGTGATCATCGACACCGGGCGCCATGCCGAACACGCCGGCGCGCTGCGTGAGTGGGCGCGGCGGCGCGCTCAGCCCATCCGCGCGGTCATCAACACCCACTGGCACCTCGATCACCTGGGTGGCAACGCGCTGCTGCGACGCGCGTTGCCGGGCCTGCGCACGCACGCCAGCGCTGCGGTGCGCGAAGCCATCGAGCGGCGCATGCCGGCCTCGGACGCCGACCTGGCGCGGATGCTCGCCGACCCCGCCACCGATGCCGACACGCGGCGCATGATCGAGATCGACCGCGCGCTGTACGCCGAGCGCGCGCTGCTGCTGCCTGACGTGGTGCTCGAAGAAGCACCCCGCGACATCGAACTGGCCGGCCGTGCGCTGCGCGTGGGCGTGTTGCGCGGCGTGAGCGGCGGCGACGCGTGGGTGCTCGACCGCGCCAGTGGCACGCTGGCGGTGGGCGACTTCGTCACGCTGCCGGCGCCGTTTCTCGACACCGCTTGCGCCGAGACCTGGCGCGCGGCGATGGGTGAACTCGAGGCGCTGCCGTTCGAGCGCGTGGTGCCCGGCCACGGGCCGGTGATGAGCCGCGATGACTTCAAGCGCTACCGCCGCGCATTCGAAGGGTTGCTGCTTTGCGCCACCAGCGACAAGCCGGTGGCCGAGTGCAGCGCGGCCTGGGTGGCCGACCTCGGGCCGTTGCTGCCGGCGGCTTCGCAGCGTGCCGCGGCGGGCATGCTGCAGCACTACTTTGCCGAACGGCTGCGGGGGAGCGCGGAGGACAGGGCGCGGTTCTGCCCGGGGTGAATCCCGGCTGGCGCGGGGCGCTGCTGAGCGGGCGATCGAGAGGGTTGGGTCGGGTCTCCTCTTGACGGTTGTGGCGCGCCAAGGCCGCCGGGTGGTTGCCTGCGCTCATGTCCTTTTCTGAGTGCCGTGCTTCGCGCGGCACTCAGATGCATCCTTTACTTCGCTACGGCAACCACCCGGCGGCCTTGGCGGGCACTCGCTGCGGTCGCCGACCGCTCGTACGCCGCAGGTGGTGCCGGATCGGGCCGACGGGGTGCCCAGCGCAGTGAAGTGAAGGGTGCATCTGAGTGCCCTGCGCAGCAGGGCACTCAGAAAAGGACATGAACGGAGCTGGGCACCTCGCCGGCCCGATCCCGCCATCCGCCGTCGGACGCCTCCTCTCGATGCCCTTCCGCTCGAGGACCCCGTTCGCTCAGAGCCCTGACCGTCGACAACGACGCGCGCCTACCTGACCGGCACCGCGTCAAACGCTGCGCGCAGCCCCTGCAGATATTCCGGAAACAGCTGCAGGTCGTTGTGCCCGGCGCCGCGCACGCGCACCAGCCGCGCCTGCGCGGCGGGAGCGGCGCGCGCCAGCAGTCGCTCGGCGTGGTGCAGCGCGATGATCTCGTCGCGCTCGCCATGCACGATGACCAGCGGGTTGGCCAGCCGGGCCACCGCCTCGTCGGTGCGCAGCGGGTAGCGCAGCAGCGCGCGCGGCACCCAGGCATAGTGCTCGGCGGCCAGCGCCACCAGGCTCTCGTAGGGCGAGACCAGCAGCGTGAGGTCGGGCTTCACCTCCACCGACAGCTTGGCCGCCAGCGCGCTGCCCAGCGAACGGCCGAAGACGATGCGGCGCTTGCCGTCGTATGGCGGCGCCACCTGCTGCCAGGCCGCGCGCACGTCGTCGAGGAGCTGCGCCTCGCTTTGCACGCGGCCGTCGCTCTTGCCGTAACCGCGGTAGTCGAGCATGAACAGGTCGAGGTTCGCCTGGCGCCAGAACTCGGCGTTGGAGAACCAGCTGTCCAGATTGCCGGCGTTGCCATGCAGGTAGAAGACGACACCGTCGGGCGCGGGCAGCCGCAGGTGCAGCGCGTGCAGGCGCACGCGGTCCTCGCTTGCACCGGCACGGTCGATCCACACCTCGTGAACGTCGGCACCGAAATTGAAGCGGTGCTCGGCCGGCAGCTTGGACGGCAGGAAGATCAGTCTCTCCTGCCCGAACCACAGCAGCACCAGCAGCAGCCCGTAGACCGCGGCGATGGCCAGCGGCAGGGTCCACAAGGCGCGCATGCGGGAGGGGCGAGAGGGGCGAGAGGGGCCGGAGGGGCGAGAAGGAGGCTCGAAGCTCGGGCCGACGGCGGGGTTCACACCGCCGGTACGGCCGCTTCGCCGCCGCGGATGCGCTCCAGCGCCCGCAGCCGCGGCTCCATGGCCCGGAACCACCACGGCGGCACCGAGGCGAGGAACAGGCACCCGGCATAGCCCGTGGGCAGCTCGGGGCCGGGCAGCGGCTGCAGCTCGGCGTAGGGCTTCCAGGCGTGCATGTGGTGGTCGCTGTGGCGCTGCAGGTTGGCGATGACGCTGTTGGTGACCAGGTGGTCGGCGTTCCACGCATGGTTCACGCCGAAGGGTTCCGGGCGGCCGTTGGCCTGCGGCGCGCGCACGAGCCCGTAGTGCTCGATGTAGTTGATGGCTTCGAGCAGGAACACGGCGTAGCCGGCCTGCACCAGCCAGAACAGCAGCGCCAGCGGCCCGAGCGACAGCGCCAGCAGCGCGAGCCCGGCGGCCTGCGCCGCGGTGGCCCAGGCCAGCGGGCTGCGGTGCCAGCCGCGCTGCAACTGCGCCAGCTGCGCCACCTCAAGCCGCCAGGCGCTCCGCCAGCTGCCGGCCAGGGTGCGCGGCAGGAAGCGCCACAGCGTCTCGCCTCGGCGCGCGCTGGCCGGGTCGTCGCGGGTGGCCGCGCGCGGGTGATGGCCGCGGTAGTGCTCGACCATGAAGTGCGCGTACAGCACGCTGCCCATCAGCAGCCAGCCGAGCAGCCGGTCCGCGCGCGAGCGCGAGTGCCCGAGCTCATGGGCAAAGGTGATGCCGTGGCTGCCGGTCACGCCACCCACGGCGATGCCCAGCGCGACGGCTTCGCCCACGCCGAAGTGCCCGAAACCAGCGAACGCACCGCCCTCGGCACCGCGCGCCACGAGCCACAGCGCAAAGCCCAGCAGCGCGGCCTGCAGCGGCACATGCACGCGGATGCACCAGCGGTGCCAGCCCGAGGCCCGCACCGCCGGCGGCGAGTGCTTCAGCGCGGGCACGAACTCCAGCAGCGCGAACATCACCTGCCAGGCGAACATGGCCGCCCACGCCGCCCAGGGCGAGCGCCAGGCCGCCGCCGCCACGCCCAGCGGCAGCACCCAGGCGAGCGCGAAGCGCAGCGATGTCGGGTCGAAGCCCTTCGGCAGCGCAGCAAGGTCCTGCGCCCCGGCATCGGCCGGCGCCACGGGTGCCATGGGCACGGTGCGTGGCAAGGGGGCTTCGCGCGAGGCGTCGGTCATCACGCCAAGGATAATCCTGCGCCATGGTCAACCCGCGTCTGGCGCTGCTGCACCCCTACCCCTTCGAGCGCTGGCGCGAGCTCACGGCCGACATCCGCCCGGCCGCCCACCTGCCGCCCATCAGCCTGGGGATCGGCGAGCCGCGGCACACGACACCGGCGCTCATCGAAGAGGCGCTGGTGAAGGCGCTGCCAGCGCTTTCAGGCTACCCGGCCACTGCCGGCGAACCGGCCCTGCGCGAGGCGATGGCCGGCTGGGTGCAGCGCCGCTATGGCGTGGCGCTGAACCCGGCCACGCAGGTGCTGCCGGTGAACGGCTCGCGCGAGGCGCTGTTCGCCTTTGCGCAGGTGGTCATCGACGACACGAAACCCGGGGCCACGGTCGTGTGCCCCAATCCCTTCTATCAGATCTACGAGGGTGCGGCGCTGCTGGCCGGCGCGCGGCCGCACTACTTGGCCAGCGACCCTTCGCGCAACTTCGCCGCCGACTGGGACGCGGTGCCCGCCGAGGTGTGGGCGCGCACGCAACTGCTGTACGTGTGTTCGCCCGGCAACCCCACCGGCGCGGTGATGCCGCTGGAAGAGTGGAAGCTGTTGTTCGAGCTTTCCGACCGCCACGGCTTCGTCATCGCCAGCGACGAGTGTTATTCGGAGATCTACTTCCGCAGCGAGCCGCCGCTCGGCTCGCTCGAAGCGGCCAGGGCGCTGGGCCGCGACGACTTTCGCAACCTCGTGGCCTTCACCTCGCTATCCAAGCGCAGCAACGTGCCCGGGCTGCGCTCGGGCTTCGTCGCCGGCGACGCGAGGTGGGTCAAGCCGTTCCTGCTGTACCGCACCTACCACGGCAGCGCGATGAGCGGCCTGGTGCAGCGCGCCAGCATCGCCGCCTGGGGCGACGAGGAGCACGTGGTGAACAACCGCGAGCTGTACCGCGCCAAGTTCGCCGAGGTCACGCCCATGCTCGCCGAAGTGCTGGACGTGAAGCTGCCGGACGCCGCCTTCTACCTCTGGGCCGGCGTGCCTGCGGCCCCCGGCGGGGGGCCCATCGCCGACGAGGTGCAATGGGCCCGCGGGCTGCTCGCTCAATACAATGTCGCGGTCCTTCCGGGGCGGCTGCTCGCCAGGGAAGCACCGGGGCCCGGTGGCCAGGCCACCCACCCGGGCCGTGGCCGGGTCCGCATGGCGCTGGTGGCCACGCCCGAAGAGTGCCGCGAGGCCGCCCGCCGCATCGTCGCCTACACCCACGACCTCACCCGCCAGGCCACGGCCTGACCGAGCGCGAACCCATGAGCACCCACACCGCCGACCTGCCCAAGCTGCAAGCCGCCATCGACAACGCCGGGGAGGCGCGCGCGCAGCTCAGCGCGACCAACGCGCCGCAGGTGCGCGAGCAGGTGGAGGCGGTGATCGCCGAGCTCAACGCCGGCCGCCTGCGCGTGGCCGAGCGCCGCGGCGTCGGCGAGTGGGTGGTGAACCAGTGGCTGAAGAAGGCGGTGCTGCTGAGCTTCAGGCTCAACGACAACCGGCTCATGCGTGCCGGCGACCTGGGCTTCTACGACAAGGTGCCCACCAAGTTCGCGCACCTGGACGACGCCGCGCTGCGCGAAGCCGGCGTGCGCGTGGTGCCGCCCGCGGTGGCGCGCCGCGGCAGCTTCATCGCCAAGGGGGCGGTGCTGATGCCCAGCTACGTCAACATCGGCGCCTATGTCGACGAGGGCACGATGGTCGACACCTGGGCCACGGTGGGCAGCTGCGCGCAGATCGGCAAGAACGTGCACCTGTCGGGTGGCGTGGGCATCGGCGGCGTGCTCGAGCCATTGCAGGCCAACCCGACCATCATCGAGGACAACTGCTTCATCGGCGCACGCAGCGAGGTGGTCGAAGGCGTCATCGTCGAGGAGAACTCGGTGCTCGGCATGGGCGTGTACATCGGCCAGAGCACGCCGCTGTTCAACCGCGAGACGGGCGAGGTCACCTACGGCCGCGTGCCCAGCGGCAGCGTGGTCGTCAGCGGCGGCCTGCCCAAGAAGTGCGCAGACGGCACGCCGTACTCGCTGTACGCTGCCGTGATCGTCAAACGCGTCGACGCGCAGACACGCAGCAAGACCAGCATCAACGACCTGCTGCGGCCCTGAATGGTCCACCCCCGAAGCGCCTTCGCGCTCGCGGCGAGGAACAGTCCCCCGGACTGTTCCCCGTCCAACTCGCCCCCCTCGAGGGGGCGCCGCCAGCGGACCGGCAAAGCCGGATCCGCGGCGGCCACTTGGCCACGCCCCCTGTCCTAAACGTCGGAGTATTCGCCATGTCCAACAACCTCGAGCGCGTGCTTCGCCTGATGGCGGAGAAGAGCGCCTCCGACGTGTACATGGCCGCCAACACGCCGATCCTGATCAAGATCCACGGCCAGATCCTGCAGCTGAGTGATCAGCTGCTCGCCCAGCACCAGACGCGCCAGCTGCTGGCCGAGATGCTCACGCCGCAGCAGCTGGAGGAGCTGGACGACACCGGCGAGCTGAACGTCGGCATCTCGATGCAGCGCGTGGGCAGCTTCCGCCTCTCGGCGTTCAAGCAGCGCGGCTCGATCGCCGCGGTAATCCGCTGCATCCCGTTTGTCATTCCCACGCTCGAGACGCTCGGCCTGCCCGACATCCTGTCGAACCTCGTCACCGACAAGCGCGGCCTCATCCTGATGGTGGGCGCCACCGGCACCGGCAAGAGCACCACGCTCGCTTCGATGATCGAGTGGCGCAACCAGCAGATGACCGGCCACATCCTGACCATCGAGGACCCGATCGAGTTCCTGTTCAGCAACAAGAAGAGCATCGTCAACCAGCGCGAGGTGGGGCGCGACACGCAGACGCTGCAGGTGGCGCTGAAGAACGCGCTGCGCCAGGCGCCCGACTGCATCATGATCGGCGAGATCCGCGACCGCGAGACGATGAGCTCGGCGCTGAGCTACGCCTTGTCGGGCCACCTGGTGCTGGCCACGCTGCACGCCAACAACAGCTACCACGCGATGGGGCGGATCCTGTCGTTCTACACGCCCGAGGCGCGGCCCACGCTGCTTTCCGACCTGGCCAGCGGCCTGCGCTCGGTGGTCTCGCAGCGCCTGCTGCGCAGCAACGCCGGTGGGCGTGTGCCGGCGGTGGAGATCCTGCTCAACACCAAGCTGATCTCCGAGCTGATCGAGAAGGGCGACATTTCCGGCGTGAAGGAGGCGATGGAGAAGTCGCTGGCCGAAGGCTCGCAGACCTTCGAGCAGGACATCGCGCGCCTGATCAACGACGGCGTCGTCTCGCGCGACGAGGGCATGGCCTACGCCGACAGCCCGACCAACCTGTTGTGGCGGCTGCAGAACGAGCAGACGCCGATCTCGCGCGTGACGCCACAGAAGAAGGACGAACCCGAAGCCGCCAGCTTCACCGAGATCGTCATCGACGTGCGCGGCGAGGAGCCGGCTCCGCCGAAGAAGCCGGGGCTCGGTCCCGCCCCGGCGGCGGCCGGCAACGGCGGCCGCCGCGCCTGAGGGCTGCGCCGGGTCCATGAGCCGCACGCTGCGACTCGCCGAATCTACCGCCGCACGCTCGAAGCAATGCTGCCCTCAACTGGGGCGGCCTGACCTTGTCCGTGACCTTGACCGTGACAGTGAACCTGTTCGAGTGCGTGCAGCAGGCCGGCCGGCAGCTCGAAGCCGCCGGCGTCGCCTTCGGCCACGGCACCATCAACGCCTTCGACGAGGCGGCCTGGCTCGTGCTATGGCGGCTGGGCTTGCCGCTGGACGCGCTGGACGAGCACGCCTCGCGCCGGCTCTCCGCGGCCGAGCAGCAGCAGGTGCTTGCGCTGATCGACGAGCGCATCCGCACGCGGCGCCCAGCGGCGTACCTGACCGGTGAAGCCTGGCTGCAGGGCGTGCCGTTCTTCGTCGACGAGCGCACTATCGTGCCGCGCTCGCTGATCGCCGAGCCGCTGGCCGCTGGCGACATCGACGCGCTGCTCGGCCGCGAGCCGGAGCTTGTGCTCGACCTGTGCACCGGCAACGGCAGCCTCGCGGTGCTGGCGGCAATGGCGTGGCCCCGGGTGCAGGTGCTGGCTACCGACCTCAGCGACGATGCGCTGGCCGTGGCCCGGCGCAACGTCCAGCGGCATGGGCTCGCGGCGCGCATCGAGCTGCGCCAGGGCGATGGCCTCGCCGCGCTGCACGCGGCCGAACGCTTCGACCTCGTGCTGTGCAACCCGCCCTACGTGAACGCCGCGTCGATGAGTGAACTGCCGCCGGAGTTCCGTGCCGAGCCCGCGTTGGCGCTGGCCGGCGGCGGCGACGGCATGGACTTCGTGCGGCCGCTCTTGGCCGGCATCGCCGCCCACCTCGCCCCGGGCGGCGTGCTGGTGCTCGAGGTCGGCCACGAGCGCGCGCACTTCGAGGCCGCATTCCCGCGGCTCGAGGCGGTGTGGCTCGACACCAGCGCCGGCGGTGACGCCGTGCTGCTGCTGGCGCGCGAGGCGCTGCTGGTCCGAGCCACGCCTCCTCGCGCGGCCGGCCAGCGTGGCAGGAAGGCCGCCGCACGATGATCACCGTGCGCAACGTCACCCTGCGCCGCGGCAGCAACGTCGTGCTGCAAGGCGCGACCTTCACGCTCAACCCGGGCGAGAAGGCCGGCCTCGTGGGCCACAACGGCGCGGGCAAGTCCAGCCTCTTCGCGCTGCTCACCGGCCGCCTGCACGCCGACCAGGGCGACATCGACTTCCCGCCGCGCTGGCAGATCGGCGAGGTGGCGCAGGGCATGCCCGAAACCGACGACGGCGCCACCGACTTCGTGCTGCAAGGCGACCTCCCGCTGATGCGCGCGCAGCAGCAGCTGGCCGCAGCCGTTGCCGCCGACGACGGCCACGCCATCGCCGAGGCGCATGTCGCGCTCGACGAGGCCGGCGCCTTCGACGCGAAGGCCCGCGCCCAGGCGCTGCTGCTGGGCCTGGGGTTCCAGGCCGCGCAGCTCGACGCGCCGGTGAACAGCTTCTCCGGCGGCTGGCGCATGCGGCTGCAGCTGGCGCGCGCGCTGATGTGCCCGGCCGACCTGCTGCTGCTGGACGAACCCACCAACCACCTCGACCTGGACGCGCTGGTGTGGCTGGAGAACTGGCTGCAGCGCTTTGCCGGCACGCTGGTGGTCATCAGCCACGACCGCGAGTTCCTCGACGCGGTGACCAAGGTGACGCTGCACGTGGACCAGGGCGCGGTGACGCGCTACGCGGGCAACTACACCGCCTTCGAGCTGATGCGCGCCGAGCGGCTGGCCCAGGCGGCCAGCGCCTACACGCGGCAGCAGGAGCGCATCGCGCACCTGCAGCGCTTCATCGACCGCTTCAAGGCCAAGGCCACCAAGGCCAGGCAGGCGCAAAGCCGCGTCAAGGCGCTGGCCCGCATGGAGAAGCTGGCGCCGGTGCTCACCGCCAGCGACTTCGCCTTCGAGTTCCGCGAACCGCAGAGCCTGCCCAACCCGATGCTGGTGCTGAAGGATGTGAGCTGCGGGTACCCGCCGCCCGCGGCGGCCGAGGGCGGCGACGCCGCCGCTGACGCGGGGGCTTCCGGCAGCGCCGCGGCGGGCTCGACCGTGATCGTGCGCCACGTCGCCCGCACGGTGCTCGCCGGCCAGCGCATCGGCATCCTGGGCGCCAACGGCCAGGGCAAGAGCACGCTCGTCAAGACCATCGCGCGGGTGCTGCCGGCGCTTTCCGGCACGGTCACCGAGGGCAAAGGCCTGGCCATCGGCTATTTCGCGCAGCAGGAGATGGACCTGCTGCACGCCGACGACACGCCGCTGCAGCGCATGACCCGGCTGGCGCGCGACCTCGGCGCGGCAACCGGCCAGGACACGCGCGAGCAGGCGCTGCGCAACTTCCTCGGCCAGTTCCGCTTCGACGGCGAGATGGTGCAGCGCGCCGTGGGCACGCTTTCGGGCGGCGAGCGCGCGCGGCTGGTGCTGGCCACCATCGTCTGGCAGCGCCCCAACCTGCTGTTGCTGGACGAGCCGACCAACCACCTCGACCTCACCACGCGCGAGGCGCTGTCGATCGCGCTCAACGAGTTCGAGGGCACGGTGCTGCTGGTCAGCCACGACCGCGCGCTCTTGCGCGAGGTGTGCGACGAGTTCTGGCTCGTCAGGGGCGGCGCACAAGGTGGCGGCGTCGAGCCCTTCGACGGCGACCTGGACGACTACCAGCGCTGGCTGCTCGAGCGCAGCCGCGCCGCGGTGCGCGGCGTGGCTGCACCGCCGCGGCCCGTTGCTGCGGCCGCCCTGGTACCGAAGGCTCCGACACGGCCCGCGCCAGCCGCCGCGCCGGTGCCGCAGCCCGCGAACTCGCCACGCGACGATCGCAAGACAAAGGCTGCCGCGCGCCAGCGACTGGCCGACACGACCCGACCCTGGCGCCACGAGATCGCGCAGATCGACAAGCGGCTTTCGGCGCTGGCCGCCGAGCGCGCCGACGCCGAGGCGGCGCTCGCCGGCGGCAGCGTCGCGCCGGCCGAGATCGCCGACCTTGCCCGGCGCCTGAACCACGTGGCTGCCGAGACTTCGGTGCTCGAAGAGCGCTGGCTCGAACTCCAGGCCCTCGTCGAGTCTGCGCAGGGCCAGCCGGGCTGAGCCTCGCGCGGGGCGCCGGCCCGGCCGCCCGCCGCGGCTGTGACGTGCTGGAACCGGCGCATGACCATTCACCCGCCGTGGGCGGACCACTCGCGTGCCGCTACCGACCCAATCCCGGGTCAACCCCGATACCGAGAATATTTAGACCAATATACTTCGCACGCGGTGGCCCCACGGAGAGCCGGGGGGCGCTGCAAGTGGACTTGTTCATTTCGGCGGGGCGCAGGCCCCGCCTCTTTTCGCCGTGCCTTCCGCAGCGGGCGGGCGTCCTTATCATTGGCCCGTGCGTCCGCCAGAGCCACCAAGAGCCACTTCGGGGTCCCCATCGCATGCCGCGACCCCTGGCGAGACCGCCAGGGCCGGGCCGGAGCCCCCCACCGACGCCCTCGCGGCGCCCGGCGCCGAAGCGGCCCAGCGCGTTCTGCGGCGCTTCCGCCTCGTCTTCAACGCCGTCAAGACACACTTCCAGCAGGTGGAGAGGCAGGCAGGCATCGGCGGCGCGCAGTTGTGGGCCCTCAGCGTGGTGCGCGCCCAGCCGGGCATTGGCGTGGGTGCTCTTGGGCGTTCGATGGACGTGCACCAGACCACCGCGAGCAACCTGGTGCGCTCGCTCGTTTCGCAAGGTTTGGTCGAGTCGCACCGAAGCGGCATCGACAAGCGCGCCAGCCAGCTGAAGATCACGCGCCACGGCCTGCGCCTGCTGGCACGAGCGCCGGGCCCATTCTCCGGCGTGCTGCCCGATGCCCTGGCGCGGCTCGACCCGTCGGTCCTCGACCGGCTGGACGCCGACCTGGCCCGGCTCCTCGAGATGCTGGAGACCGACAAGCGGGCTGCGCGCATTCCGCTGGCGCAGATGTAGGTCGATACCTCGCGCGCCGCCCGCTGGCAGTTGGAGGTCGTCGCGCCGATGCGGCGTTCGACCTTCGGGGCCGGGCGTCCCGTGCAGCGCCGGTGCACTGCCGGCGCTCAGGGCGCCGCCCGGGCCCGCAGATCGGCGCGCCGGTTCTGTGCCCAGGAGGCTTCGTCGCGCCCGGTGGCGCGCGGTCGCTCCTCGCCGAAACTGACGGCTTCGATGCGCGCGGTGTCGATGCCGATCGCGCGCAGGGCATTCACCACCGCTTGTGCCCGGCGCTGCCCGAGTGCAAGGTTGTACTCGCGGCTGCCACGCTCGTCGCAGTGCCCCTCCACGCGAAGCCCGGCGCCGCGCGCGGCGGCCAGGTACTTGCCGAAGCGCTCGATGACCGGCGTGTCCTGCACTCTCAGCGCACTGTCGTCGAACTCGAAGAACACGCTGTCCGGCGCGGGCGCGGTCACAGTCGCCACCTGGCTGCCCAGGCCGCGGCCATCGGCGCCGGGGCTCGCGGCCACCCCCTGCGGTTGTCCGCTGGGGGCGGGCGCCGCAGGCGGCGGTGCCGGGGCGGGCTGCGGTGCCGCCGTGGCGGCCGCCGCGGGCGACAGGTTTTCGGGCGGGCTGGCACACCCGCTGAGCACCAGCATGAGGGCAGAGAGGGCCAGGGCAGCCGGCCCGAGCGACGGGGCCGCCCGGCGTGATCGGGCGGATCGTTGGTCTTCGGGGTGAGTCATCGCGTCGAGTCTCCTTGGGGTCGGTTCGACCTACACGGTTTTGGACAAATATAATTGTCGCTCGACGCCGCGACAAGCCTCGGCCGACCCGGGCCGCGGGACACGCGCCATCCACCCCTGCATGACCGCCACCTCACTGCACAACATCAGCCTGCCGATGACTGATCCCCATGCACTGGGGCAGGACGAGGCGTTCTTCAGGCTGATCGAAGAGGGCCGCGAGGAGACCATCCGCTTCCACGACTACGACGCCATCTATCGCCGGCCGGGGTTGTACGAGCAGTTGTTCTATCGGCGACTGCTCTGCGTGTCGCCGAGCAAGGCGCGCGAGGTGCTGCTGAAGGTCTTCAAGGACAACCGCCTCGATGCCCATTTGCTGCGCGTGCTCGATCTCGGCGCGGGCAACGGCATGATGGGCGAGCTGCTGGACGTGGCGCGTATGGTCGGCGTGGACATTTCCCAGGCGGCCCGCCATGCCTGCGAGCGCGACCGCCCGCACGCGTACGACGCATACTATGTCGCCGACATGGCCCGCCCCGGCGCCGCGTTGCTGGCCGAGTTGCGCGGCTGGAAGATCGACTGCCTGACCTGCATCGCCGCGCTCGGCTTCGGCGACATCCCGGTGGCGGCCTTTGCCAATGCCTACAACGTGGTGGTCGATGAGGGCTGGGTCGTGTTCAACATCAAGGAGACCTTCTTGCGCGAAGACGACTCCACGGGCTTCTCCCGGCTCGTCAAGCGGCTGATGCTCGACGACCTCATCCAGGTGCACCACCTCGAGCGCTACCGCCATCGCATCTCCATCGATGGCTCGCCACTGTTCTACTACCTGCTCGTCGGGCGCAAACGCGCTGAAATCCCTCCTGCGCTGGTTCCAGGCGCGGGCCATCTTTGAACCGCGGCGGCGGCGTGCACAGCGGCGCGCGCCGGCGCGAGCCGGCCCCCCTGGGCCACCGGGCGGGGGCATCGCCAAGGCGCGTGTCCTGGCGCGTGCGCTTGCGTGTCGCGCGCCGCCGCCTGGTGGCGCTGCTCGGCTCGGAATTCGTCGCCCGCGCCGCCTGGTTCGACCGCGCCGTGGTGCTGGCCTTCGCGGTCCTCACCGGCCTGGCGGTGGTGGGCTTCACGCTGCTGGCCGAGGTCGCCTCGCACGCCCATGCGTCGCTGCGCGGCGAGCACCCTCTCGGGCCGTACGCGGCCTTGCTGTGGACACCGGCACTGACGGTGGCGGTGTTGTGGCTGACCCGGCGCTTTGCCCCCGGCGCGTTCGGCTCGGGCATTCCGCAGGTGGTGCGCGCGGCCGACGACGACCTGCTGCCGGCGCAGCGCCGATGGCTGGTCTCGCCGCGCGTCGCACTGGCCAAGATCGGGCTGGTGTCGGGCGGCCTTCTGGCCGGCCTGTCGATCGGCCGCGAGGGGCCCACGGTGCAGGTGGGCGCCGGGTTGATGGTCGGTGCGCGCCGCTGGCTGTCGGCGCGCTCGCGCATCGACCCGCACGACCTGATGGTGGCGGGGGCCGCCGCGGGCATCGCCGCGGCGTTCAATACGCCGCTGGGCGGCATCGTGTTCGGCCTGGAGCAGCTCACGCGCCGCCGCAACCTGGAGCACAGCACGCTGGTGATCGCGGTCATCGTGCTGGCCGGTCTGGTGGCCGTGGCGGTGTTCGGCAACGAAACCTACTTCGGCCGCCTGCGCGTGCAGACGCTGCCACTGTCGCTGTGGTGGCCGGGGCTGCTGGTGGCGCTGGCCTGCGGGCTGGCCGGTGGGTTGTTCGCCAAGCTGATGATCGTCTCGGCACAGGGGCTGCCCGACCGCTTCAGCCGATGGCGCCTTTCGCACCCTTATCGCTTCGCGGCCGGCTGCGCGCTGGCGGTGGCGTTGATCGGCCTGGCAACCGGCGGCCAGACCTCCGGTGCCGGCTATGCGCCCACGCGCGCCATGCTCGAAGGCCAGTCCGACCTGCCGGGTGTCTACACGCTCCTGAAGTTCTGCGCCACGTGGCTGTCGGCGTGGACGGGCGTGCCCGCGGGAGTGTTCGCACCGTCGCTGGCCATCGGTGCGGGCATCGGCCATGACGTGGCCACGCTGACCGAGGTGGGCCAGCAAGCGGCCATCCCGCTCATCGCGCTGGGCATGGTGGGCTTTCTCGCCGCCACCACGCAGACGCCGATCACCGCGTTCATCATCGTGATGGAGATGGTGGCCGGGCACTCGATGGTGCTCAGCCTGATGGCCTGCTCGATGGTGGCCGCCGGTATCTCGCGCCTGGTCACGCCGCCGCTGTATCGCGAGCTGGCGATGCTGCTGCCGCTGCCGCCGGCGCCGACGGGCAGCGAGGCGTCCACACCCGCAGCGACTGCCGCCGCCGCGGCGCAGGCTGGCACCGTTTCAGCCGCGCACGCCCAGCCACGCCAGCAGCGCGAGGATGAGCGCTGAATAGGCGGCCAGCGCCGCAAACGTGCCGCGGCCTTCGAGCCAGATCTGGCGGAGCGTGAGTGCGATGTGCCTGCGCGCCCGTGCCGGCGGGCCCCCCGGCAATGCAGTGAGTCCGAGCCGCGACAGCCCCACCGTCGCCGCCACGGCGACGACGAGGCCGCTGACGTTCCACCACATCCAGAACACCTCCTGCCGGAAGGCGATCCACAACACGACATTCACCGCCAGGCCGGCCGCGACGCCCGTTCGCACCGCGGGGCCCGTGGCGCGCGGGTCGAGGATGCCGCAGGCGAACGCCGCCAGCAGCGGGCCGTAGAACAGCGCCCCCACCAGGTTGATGGCCTCGATCACCGTGCTGGCCAGGCTGCCGGCGAACAAACCGAACGCCGTGATGACCACGCCCCACGCGAGCGTGCAACCGCGCGCGACGGCCATCTGTCTTGAAGGGTGGATGCGCGGCGAAACGAAGTCGCGCAGCGTCGCTGCCGACAGGCTGTTCAGCGCCGAATCCAGGCTGGACATCGCCGCGGCCAGCACCGCGGCCACCAGCAGTCCGCGCAGCCCCGCAGGCAGGTGGAGTTCGATGAAGCGCGGCACCAGCAGGTCCAGTCGGTTCGGCGGCACTGCCTCGCGCAGCGCCTCGCTTTGCCCCCACACGGCGGCCAGCGCCAGCCCGAGCGCGGCATACAGCAGCGTGAGCGGAAATCGCGCCAGCGCGTTGAAGGCCAGCAGCCGCCGAGCCTCGCCCACGTTCACCGCCGAAAGCTGCCGCTGCACCTGGCTCTGGTCGATGCCGTAGTACGCCACGTACAGCACGAAGCCGCCGACGACGAACCCCCACAGCGGCGCGCGCGCGCCGTCACCCAGCCCCAGCCGGGCGTCGATGGCGACCAGGCGCGCCGGGTCCACCGCCTGCAGCACGGCTTGCGCGCCGCCGCCGATCTGCAGCGCGAAGACCAGGCAGCCGACGAGCCCGGCCAGCAGCACCGACATCTGCACGACATCCGTCCACACCACCGCGCGCATGCCCCCCAGCATGTCGTAGACGACGGTGAGGCCGCCCATCAACAGCACACTCCAGACAAACGGCAGCCCGGTGCACACCTGCACCACCAGCGCCGCCGCATACAGCGCCACGCCGCTGGCCAGCGCGCGCGAGACGAGAAAGACCGCACTCAGCAGCAGGCGCGTGCGGCGGTCGAAGCGCACCTCGAGGTACTCGTAGATGCTGATGAGCCCGAGGCCGCGGAACACCGGCACCAGCCCGAACATGACCACCGCCAGCGCCAGCGGCAGCGCCAGCTCGTACTGCAGCCAGGTCAACCCCCCGCCCGGCACCAGCGCCACGAAGGCCGGGATGCCGATGAACGAGTTGGCCGACGACTGCGTGGCCATCGTCGAGATGCCCAGCGCCCACCACGGAAGGCGGCGGCCGGCGACGTAGTAGTCGTCGGGCGAGGCCTGCTGCCACGCCAGCGTGGCCGACCAACCCACCACCGCCGCGAGGTAGGCCGCGACGATGAGCATGTCCAGCGACGTCACGGAATGCCGTGCCGCGCGAGCAGATTCATCGGCTGTGCTTCGCCGCCGGGCAGCATGCGCGGTCGCGCGTCAGCCGCCGCTGGCGCGGGCACCCTCGCTCGCCGAAGGCACACCGCGCCCCTTCGGCACGTGCAGCATCAGGTCCTCGAAGGAGCCGACCTGCGGGGCATCGGCCTCGTGCTTCAAATGCGGCGACTTCGGCTCGACAACGAAAGCCCGGTCGGCCTCGCGCAGCATGCCCAGGTCGTTGTCGTTGTCGCCGATGGCCCACACCTCCTGCACGCGCGGTTCGCCGGGGTCGCCCCGGAAGCGCCGGATGACGTGGCTCTTGCACAACTCGGGCTTCTCGCCGGCCACCATCGGCATGAAGGCCGGGTTCAGGTGCACCACGCCGCTGCACACCTCGCCGTCGAACTGCAACGTGTGCGCCAGCGCGAAGTCGGCGAACACACGCCGGCGCAGGATGTCGGCGGCCACGAACCAGCTGTCGCTGACAACCCCGACCATGAAGCCGGCGCGGCGCATGCAGTTGACCCAGTTGACGACACCTTGCCGCAGCGGCATCTCGCGCGCCACGCGCTCGAACTGCTGCTGGTGCACGAAGCGGAACAGCGCCGCGATGCGCTGGCTGCGGGTGGCACTGTCCTGCGAGGGGCGGTCCATCAGCGCCTCCAGCGCCGCCTCGACGCCTGTGGCGCGCGCCAGCTGCACGACGAAGCGCTCTGGCGTGATCGTGCCGTCCATGTCCAGCAACAGCAGCCGCGTGCGGCCGCGCCGTCGCGTGAGGATGTAGTCCAGCGCCGCGGCCGCCTGGCGCTGCGTCTCGTGCATCGCGGCGATTTGCTCCACGTGCAGGCGGCCGGCTGCCTTGGCGCGCTGGTAGATCACGCGCGACACCTCGTTGGCCATCAGCGCCAGGTCGACGAGCGGCTGGCTGTCGTGCTCGAGCGATCCGATGTCCACCTCGGCCAGCCGCGCACCGGCACGGTGGGCGTCGATCAGCAGGCCAACGTCGACGCCGTAGCCGTCTTCGAAAGCCAGCGCGCGCAGCAGCGAGCGGCGCGCCGCGATCAGGCCGCCCAGCGGCTGCGAGAAGTGCGAGATCTCGGGGAAGAAAACCTTCAGCATCGGCTTGGCCGTGAGCTCGGTGACGCGCCCGCCGCTGCGCCCGAAGCGCGCTTTCACGAAGTCGGCGCGGTCCTCGGCGAGCGGGCGCGCGAGGTCGCTCACGACGCCCGGCCGCAGGCCGGCGAGGTCGCCGTCGAGAAACACCAGCAACTCGTGGCCGGCCGTGAGCGCACCGTCGCGCATCGAGGCGCCTTTGCCGAGCATGGCGCTGGTGGCGACACGCGCACCGGCCGCGCGAGCCAGCGCCACGGTGTCGTCGATCGAACTGTCGTCGATGACCACCACTTCGGCGGTGGCCGGGTCCGCCAATGCGTGGCGCACCACGTCGGCGATGCGGGCCGCCTCGTTCAATGCCGGGACGACCACGCTGACACAACGCCGCAGCGCCAACGGCGGAGCCGGCAGCCGCGGCAGCGTGGGTGGCTTGGACGAAGGTGCGGCAGCGCCCGGCCACCGGCCGATCAGGCGCTGCCACCAGGTTGCCAGCCGCTGCAGCCAGGGATTCACTTCCAGCGCACCCGCGGCGGCGACGCAAGAATGAGGCTGGCCGGCCCATGTCGGCTTGCCGCTATATACATGTGGACAAGTATAAACAGCGCTCACCAGCCTTCACGGCACGTCAACATCGGGCTCCAGGCGGGTGCGCAGCCAGGCCTTGGCGAAGCGCAGCTCGGTATCCACCGTCGACGGTGACACCTGCAGCACGGCGGCGATCTCGTCGTAGGTGAGGCCGCCGAAATAGTGCAGTTCCAGCGCCTGTGCCTTGCGGGCGTCGAAGGCTTCCAGCCGGCGCAGCGCGTCGTCCAGGTCGGTGATCTCCGCGCTGGGCGTGCCCACGACGTCGAGCGCCTCGGTCAGCGGCGCGTGCGGCTGACCGCCGCCGCGCTTGGCGGCGCGGTGCGCTTCAGCGTGGTTGACGAGGATGCGGCGCATCTGCCGCGCCGCGATGGCGTAGAAGTGCGCGCGGTCCACCCAGTCCACGCGCGCATCGGAAAGCTCGATGAAGGCCTCGTGCACCAGCGCCGTGGCCTGCAGCGTGTGGCCGGGGCGCTCGCCGCGCATCGCTCCGCGCGCCAGCCGGTGCAGCTCGCGGTAGACGAGCGGGGTGAGCTCGGCCAGCGCCTGTTCGTCGCCGGCACGCCAAGCGCCCAGCAGGCGCGTCACTTCGCGGGGGGCCTCGGACATGGCCCCAAGCATATTCCGACAAATGCAGGCGCGCCGCACCCGCACCAACGCGAGGCGCCTGCACCGGTCGCACGCCGGTCACTCCACCCAGTAGTTGATCACCTGGAACGGCCGCGGGTCGCTGGCGGCGGCGTTCTGCCTATAGGCGAACATGCCGACCTTGTAGGCCTTGTCGAGGCTGAAGGTGGCTGGCGGCATGTCGCCCACGGTGCCGGCAAAGCTCACCTGGCTGCCCACCGTGAAGCCGAGCGAAGCCTCGGTGGTGCTGCCGACGCTGAAGCCGGCCATCACCTTGCCGCCCGTGGCCTTCACGCTGGTCTCGAACGACAGGCCCACCGTGGTGGTGAAGCCGCCGACAGTGCTCTCGGCGATCTCCACCGACTGGTTGCCCGAGCTCGCCCCCACCGACTGCGGCCCGATGCGCGTGCTGCCGCTGCGCGCGAGCATCTGCGAGCGGGTCGGGTAGGACTTCGGGTTGCCGATCGTGTGCGCGAAGACGCTGGCGTCGATCTTCGTGCCCGTGCCGACGAGGCTGTCGTTGTAGAAGCGGCGCTCGATCTGCATCGTGCGTGGCACGCGCGGCAGCGAGATCACCATGTCCTTGCCCACCAGCTGCGGGTACACCGGGTGCGACAGGATCCTGTACGTGTACTGGTCGTACGGGATCACGGTGGCCACCACCGTGTCTTCCATCGGGCCGGTGGTGTAGGTGACGGTGCGCGTCAGCTCGTAGCCGAGGCTGGCCTCGACCTTGAGCGACAGGCCCACGGACCTCTCCACTTCAACGCCCACCTCGCCGACGATCGGAAGGCTGACACCACCGGTGACGCCCTTGTGCACGCGCGCGGTGATCTCGTGCGAGACGGACGCGTTGACGCCGCTCGAGCTGCCCTTGCCCCATGAGGTGCGGCAGTCGCCGCTGACCTGCGAACCATCGCCCCAGCACGGCGGCGCGGCCAGCGCGGCGTGCACGATCGGCTCGCTGAACACGACGCGGTGCGAACCCTCCTCGAACTTCAGCATCGTGCTGTCGCGGTCGACGTTGACCGGCAGCACGATCGGCGCGCCGGGCAGGCGCTGCACCGTGAAGTCGACGTTCTGGAGATACAGCAGCCCGGTGTGCGCGGCACCGCCGTTGGGCGAGGGGTTCTTGCCCCAGCGGCCGGTGACGGGGTCGATGCCCCAGACCGTGACGGCCAGGCCGGCGACGTCGAAGGAGCTGTTGCCGCTGGTGCGGCGCCCGACGGGCACGAAGCCCGAGCTGTAGATGAGGATGTCCTCCCTGCCGTCCGCGGTGACGTCCCCCACGGCCATGGTGGCGAACTCGCGTGTCACGCGCGCCCAGCTGTTGCCGCCGCTGCCGGTCTTGTACAGGTTGATCTGCGGGATCGTCGCCGCCACGGGCTGGGCGCCGCCGGTCTCCACCATCATCGGCGCCCACGGCTGGCCGGCGTGCTTGAAGTCCTCGTAGATGTGCGTGTTGACGACGATCTCCTTCACCTGGTCGCCGTCGATGTCGAGCGTATGCACCCACAGGTGCTCGATGTGCCCGCTGTTGCCGCCGCTCTCGCAGCCGCCCCTGGAGTGGCGCGCGAAGTTCGCGCCCAGGTTGCGGAACGCCGCCACCGCGTCGCCGAGGGCGAACTGCACGACCTCGATCGCCTCGCATTCCACCGGGAACAGGGTGAGCGCGGCCAGCACCACGTTGTCCAGGCCGTTGCCGTCGATGTCGCCGATGGCGATGTTGGCGGTGACGCCGTTGTGCGTGGCGGTGCCGATGTCGGCGGAGACGCGGCCTGTGCGCAGTTGCGCGAAGCCGGCGCCGCGGTCGTCGTAGATGAAGTAGTCGGCACGGCCGGTGCCGGGCGCGGCGTTGCGGCCCCTGCCCCAGGTGGCGTTGAAGACCACGCCCAGCTCCAGGCCGGCGTCGTGGTCGAGTTGGCCGGTGGCCATCTCGATGCCAAGGCGCGCGCCGGCCTCGGGCGCATCGAACGTCTTGCGCAGCGCGGCGTCGACGCTGTAGCCGGCCCCCTTGCTGCCGGCAAGGAAGTCGAGCGTCAGCGTGCCGGCGGTGTCGTTGGCCAGCGCGAACGCGATGTCGTCGTTGCCGTCGCCGTCGAAGTCGGCGCAGACGAGTTTCAGTTGCGAGGGCGTGGTCACCGTGCCGAGCACGCTGACGGGCGACTGGGCGAAGGCCTCGTCCTGGTCGCCGACGAACTTCAGCCGGATGGCGTTGTCGCTGGCCGACCACCACAGCAGCGCGGTGTCCTCCTGGCCGTCGCCATCCACGTCGCAGGCCGCGGCGGCGTTGAAGGGGCTGCTTTTCCAGCTCGCATCCAGCGCGCTCGCGGGCAGCCGGCGCGTTCGGTCGGGCGAGTTCGGCACGCCGGGCACGTTGCTCACGCCTGGCTCGAACTTCAGCAGGTTCACCTGGTCGGTGGCCGAGGCGGTGAGCGGCAATCCGGCCAGGAACATCTCGCTCTTCTTGATCAGGGTGCGCTTCTTGCCCAGCGGCGCGTAGCTCGCCGGCAGCGGCTGGTTGCCGGCATCGACGCGTGGCGTGGCCGTGGTGTCCACGCCAAGCCGGGTGAGCGTGTCTGCGACATCGTCGCCGGTGGCGATCGGCGGGGGCGGGGGCGGCGGCGGGGGCGGCGCGCCGCCACCGGCACCGGGGTCGCTGCCGCCGCCACCCCCACCGCAGGCCGCCAGCGCCAACAGCATTGCCGCGCAGGTGGCACGCCGCCATGCCCCGCGCAGGGCTCCTTCACGTCCACTTCGCATTGCCGTTCTCCCAGGAAATCGAGCACGCCGGGCCGATTGCTGCCGCCCCAAGGCCCGAGCACTTGGAGGCCGTCCTGTGCTGAAGCAGGAGCGGGGCGGCCATTCCCCAGCCCGGGCGGGCCTTCCGCCCGGCAGACTCCCCCGCGCGGGGGAGCTGGCAACCGCGATCTCGCGTCCCCGGGGCCCCCGCCCGGCGCTGGTTCAAGCCGGATCAGGACGGGCCGGTCTTCCGCGACTTCGCCCGCGCCGGCCGGCTGGTGGAACTCGACCGCAACGTGAGGCCGCCACCGCCCTCGCCGCGCGTCGCGCGCCACTGCGCCCGCACCTGGCGGGCGTGGCGCAGCGGGAGGCGGCGGCACCCTGCGGCGCTGGCAACGCCCAGGGCACCGCGGCGGCGTGGAAGGAGTAGCGCGGGCCCATCCGCTGCCTGTCCGCGCAGAGCGGCACCCGGTGCGCGCAGCGCTCGTCTCGCCACCATGCCCTGGGGGATTGGCGCTGCTTTCCTGCTTCAGCCGATGCGCGCATTGCGCACCGGCCAACCTAGGAGACCACCGGGCATGAGTGCAAGGTATCCCTCGATCGACCGGGCCGCACTCGCGGCACTCACCCTTGGCGCGGCCTTGCTGGCCCCCGGCTGCGGCGGCGGCGACGATGCGCCCCGAGGCGCGTTCGACGGGCGCTGGACAGGCACGTGGAGCCTCGGGCCGACACTCGGCGCGGATCTGTCCGTCACCGACGACACCAACACCGTCGGCGGCCGCCTGACGCTGGACACCCGCACCTTCGAGGTCGCAGGCACCGTGGACAGCACCGGTGCGCTGACACTCACCGGGCGAACCTTGCCCGACCCTCTGGTGCCCTGTCTGCAGGTGACGAACTCGAACCTGCGCCTGGCGGGGAACCAGATCACCGGCACGTTGCGTCGCGTCACCTACGGCAACCCCAACTGCACGGGCGGCGGGACCGGTTCCTCCAACGGCCCGATCAGCCTGGCGCGCTCTTGACCGGCGCCACCGGCCAGCCGGCGCCTGGCAGCCGGCGCCCGAGCCCCGCGGGCGCCGCGGTCCGCGGTGTGCACGCCCGCCCGGGCTAACGCTTGCGCCGCACGAACACGAAGTCGCCGCCGTCGTGCCCGGCACGGCGGATGTCGCCGTACTCGGGGAACTGGTCGGCCGCCAGGGCCACCTCGCGCCGGATGACGTTGAACAGCTGCGAGGTGTCGACGACTCCCGTGTTGGCCGTGAGCGCGTCGAACAAGGCGCTGGCGAAGACCGAGTGGTTGCCCTTGCCGCCGCTGTCGAGCACCGGCTCCAGCCCGCCGGAGGTGAGCGCCGTGCGCGCCTTCTTCGACATCAGCCGGCGCACGTAGTCGTGCGTGCGCGGCTGCACGTTGACGCCGCGCGTCAGCTTGCCCGAGAAGCAGCTGTCGGCGATGACGAGGATGTGCTTGGCCGGGATCGTCCGCAGCGTGGTCGTCAGCGTCGCGTTGGACACCCAGCGCGCCGGGTCTTCGGCCCCGGCGTCGACGGGCAGCCAATACCCCTCGTCGGCCTGCTCGTCCACCCAGCCATGCCCGGCGTAGTAGATGAGCAGGTTGTCGGCCGGCTGCAGGCGGCGCCGGTAGTCGGCCAGTGCCGAGACGATCTGGTCGCGCTCTGCATTGCGCAGCAACTGCGTCTCGAAGCCATAGGACTCGCGCAGGATCTGCTCGAGCCGCGTCGCATCGCTGATGGCCGTCTTGAGCACAGGAATGTGCCGGTAGGCGTCGTTGCCGATGATGAGCGCGTGGTAGCGGCCGAAATCGATGTCGCCGGCCACGGCCAGCGGCGCCAGCGTCACAGGGGCCAAGTCGGGCAGTGCAGCGTTGGGACGATTCGTCAGCGCCGCCGGCCGCGGCGCCGTGGCGGTGCTGGCGGGCGGCGCGCCCTGCGAGGAGGCCGTCGCCGGCGCGGGCGGGCTGGCGTGCGCGGGCGCAGGCGCAGGCGCAGGCGAAGACGCAGCAACCGGGAGCGTGGCCGCGGCCAACTGCTGCAGCCGGCCGCCCAGGCGTTGCACGAAGGTCTCGATGTTGTTGGCCACCGCCACCGTGCGCGAGCGGCTCTGACGCACAGGCCCGAGCGCCGAGCCCGTGTCGTCAGAACCGGCGCTCGAGATCTGCTCGGTGTAGACCACCTGCCCCTTGGCGTCCTTGAGCTCGTATTTCGTTTCCAGCGTCGAGTCGAAGCCGCTGAACGAAGCCTTGGGAATGTCGAAGGCCGCGATCGTCACGCGCAGCGAGTAGGGTGCCGCGGCATCGCCGCCGAACAGATTGGCCGCCTGCAACAGCGAGCGCAGTGATGCGGCGTAGTTTTCGCGCTCGTCGCGTGAATTGAAGGTGCCGACCTCCGAGCGCACATCGACGCTCACCAGCGCGCCGGCCACGACGGCCTGCGCCCGGGCCGCGATGCGCACGTCGCGCTGCTGGATGCGCGCCGTCGTTCCGGAACAACCGGCCAGGGCCGACGCGAGAAGCATGAGCGCGACGGTGCGCAGCGCGCCAGCCGGGCGCCGCCCTGCGCAGTGGCGCGGGAATCCCGTCGACAGACAAGACCCTGTTGCTTCAAGCTGGCACTGCCACGACATCTTCAGCCCCCTCATTCGGCCATCCCGCCGTCACGCGGGGCGTCTTGCCAGCAACAGCAGGATCGCCCGGCCGTTTCCCCAGTGCGCCCCAGTGCGGCGTCACCCTCCTGTCGCCGGCCGGGCTGGGGCAGACGACTCCCCGACATCTCCTGCACGCCCCACCGACGCCCACCCAGCATCGCACATCCACGCCCTGGCGACTACTGCGCAGGCTATCGTCGGCTCGCCGGTGACCGTCGGTTGACGCGGCCGCCAGCGACCCTTTGTGGAGTTGTCGGATGGATGCGGACCGCTGGCACAGGCTTCAGAGGTTGTTCGAGCAGGCGCTGCCGCAGCCGCTGGCCGGTCGGGCCGCCTTTGTCGAACAGGCCTGCGCGGGTGACGCGGTACTCGCCCAGGATCTCTGGCGCCTGCTTGCCGAAGCGTCCACGCCGTCAGACCTCGTGCAGGCGGCCATCGCCCGGGCCGCCGCAGGCTGGGCCGGCGCGCAGCGCGAAGGTCGCACCGGCGAGCGCCTGGGCCCCTGGCGCATCGTGTCCCACCTGGCCGATGGCGGCATGGGCGCGGTCTACCGAGGCGAGCGCGCCGACGGCCAATACCGGCAGCAGGTGGCCATCAAGCTGCTCAACCCGGCGGTCGTTTCGGCCCAGGCGCGCGCGCGGCTCGCGCAGGAGCGGCAGATCCTGGCGCGCCTCGCGCACCCGCACATCGCACGGCTGCTCGACGGCGGCGACACCGATGACGGCGTGCCCTACCTGGTGATGGAGTTCGTCGACGGCGCACCGATCGACCACTGGTGCCGAGCCCATGCGCCGGATCTCCCGGCACGGCTGCGGCTGTTCGCGAAGGTGTGCCGCGCCGTGGACCACGCACACCGAATCCTTGTCGTACATCGTGACTTGAAGCCGAACAACATCCTGGTCGATGCTGAAGGTGCGCCGCGCCTGCTGGACTTCGGCATCGCCAAGCTCACCGAAGCCGATGGCGGCGTCACTGCCAGCGGCGAGCGGCTGCTGACGCCGACACACGCCAGCCCCGAGCAGATCACCGGCGGGCCGATCACGACGGCCAGTGACATCTACGCGCTCGGCGTGCTGCTGTACGACCTGCTCACCGGCCGCTTGCCACACGAGCAGGCCACCGGCAACGCTGCGGCGCTGGCCCGCGCGATCGTCGAGACCGAGCCACCGCGGCCGAGCACGGCGGTGAGCACGGTTCCCGACAGCGCGGCGCGCGAGGCGCAGCTGCAACGCCGCGGCGGCGCGCTCACGCCCGAGCGGCTGGCACGCGAGCTGGCCGGCGACCTGGACAACATCGTGCTGATGGCGCTGCGCAAGGAGCCCCAGCGGCGCTACGCGAGCGCGGCCGATCTTGCCGACGACGTCGAACGCCACCTGGCGCACCTGCCCGTGCGCGCGCGGCGCGACACCTTCGCCTACCGCAGCGCCAAGTTTCTGCGCCGCCATCCGGTGGCGACCCCGGTTTCGGCCCTGGCAGTGATGTTGGCCGTGGGCGGCACGGCCACCTTCACGTGGCGCCTGGCCGAAGAACGCGACCGCGCACTCGCCGCCGAGCGGCGCGCCAACCGTGCCGCCGGCTTCACCGCCTCGGTGCTGGAGAAGACCGGCGCACTGAACGACGCTGATCGGCAGGTCTCGGTGAAGGACCTGCTGGCGCGCGCTGCCGAACGAGTGCCGCGCGAGCTGGAAGGCGAGCCTGCGGTCGCCACGCGCATGCGCCTGGCGCTGGCCAACGCGCAGTCCAGTTGGGGCGAGTACGAGGCTTCGATGAAGCTGCTCGAAGAAGCGCTGGCCGAGACCGGACAGCGCGGCCCGGCCGCCGACGACGACCGCGCCGAGATCCTGCTGCTCATGGGCACCGTCGCGCACGACCAGGGCCGGCTCGACGTGTCGCTCGGCCACGCGCGGCAGGCAGAGGCGCTGCTGCGCCGCCTGGGGCCGCCCGAACGCCACGCGCGTGCGTTGAGCGACGTGGCGCTGTCGCTCAACGCGCTGCGCCGCCGCAGCGAGGCCGAACCCGTGTTCCGTGAGGCGCTGGCGCTGCAGCGCCGGGCCCATGGCGGTGACCACGGCGACATCGCCTGGACGCTGAACAATCTTGCCTGGTGCCTGCACGCGATGGGCCGGCTGGATGACGCGCAGCCGCTGTACGAAGAGGCGCTGGCGATGCAGCAACGGCTGGGCATCGCGGTGGCCGAGACCGCGCAGACGCGCAACAACCTGGCCGGCGTGCACTACGACCGCGGCGATCTGGAACGCGCCGGTCGCGAGTGGGCCGAGGTGCTGGCGCAGTACGAGTCGGTGTTCGGCAAGCAGGGGCACGCTGCCGTGGCGCGCGGGCAGAACATGGTGGCGTTGGTGGCCATCGACCGCGGCCGCTTCGCAGAGGCCGAGCCGTACACCGCCGCCGCGCTGGCCACCAACCTGAAGCTGTTCGGCGAGCGCCATCGCTGGACGGTGACGACGATGCAGTCACGGGCCACCAACCTGCTGGGGCTGGGGCGCATCGACGAGGCCGAGGCAATGTACCGCCGGGTGCAGGCGCTGCGCCACCAGTTGCTGCCGCCCGCCCACGCGGACCACGTCGCGCCCAGGTTCGGCCTGGCTCGCGTGGCCATGATCCGCGGACGCCACGCCCAGGCTGAGCGCGAGTTGCGAGCCGCCAGTGCCGTGATCGCGAGCCTGACCTCGCCCGACCGCGTGCGGACCGACGATGTGGACTGGCAGCTGGCCCGCGCCGTGGCGCTGCAGGGCCGGCGCGACGAAGGCCTGGCGCTGGCCCGCGCCGCGCTGCAGGCGATGCGCTCGCGCCTGGCGCCCACACATTGGCGGCTGCGTGCAGCGGCCGCCGCGATCGAGCTGCCACCGTTCGCCATGCGGCCGCCGCCGGAGGCCCGGGCTGCGGCCGAGCAGGCGCTGGCAGAACTGGAGCAGCAGCTGAGCCCGCGGGCCTTCGCCGTGCGCGAACTTGCAGAAGCCGTGCGTGACGGGGTGCGCTGACGCCTCGCGGTGCGACGCGGTCGCCCTGGAGAGGCCGCAAGCGGCGGCCAGGCCCTGAAGACGAAGGTCCAGGGCGTGTTCAAGCGCTCCTGCGACGGTGGGCGCGAAGCGGCAGCGGGCCCTCCGCTCGTCTACCCAAGAGGGGAAATGCCCGTCTCCTCCCTAAGCTGAGGCCGGCGCCGGGGCTTGCTGCACTCCGCCGTCGCTCCTAGGCTCGGCGCCCGTTCTCAACCAGGAGGAAGACATGGCCACACGCACCCCCGCGCGCCGCAGCGCAAGTTCTGCAGGCCGTTCCACCGCCCGTGCACAGCTCGCCTTGGCAGCGGTGACGCCGATCTCGAGCCCGCACCTGAATTTCAACAAGGCCTTCGCGCTCAACCCGCTGCAGGCACAGAAGATCACGATGGGCATGCTCACTGCCAACCGGCCCGGTATCGACAAGTTGAAGGATGCCGGCCAGCTGGTGAACGCCATCTCCGTCAGCGGCGACCGGGCACGCCGGCGCACCTTGATCGCGGGCTTCCGCCAGGCCAGGTCGGAACTGGCGCTGGTGCACCAGATGGCGCTGCTGCCCGAAGAACAGGCCGAGGCGTTCATCAAGGACTATCTGGACGACGGCGGCGACCTGGCCAGCGTGTTCCAGTGGCTGGGCATGGCCGGTGCGGCGCTGAACGCGCCGCGCAGCCGCGCCGCGCGTGCCGCGGCCTTGCGCCACTGGGGCCAACCGGGCCGCCGGGGCGCCAGGGCAGCGCCCAAGGCCGGGTCGTCGGCGCGGGCCACGAGCCGCGGATTCTTCGGCGACGTCGTCGGTGCCGTGGGCGGCGCCATCAGCTCGGTGGGTGGCGCCATCGGCGGGGCCATCAACTCGGTGGTCAACGCCGTCACCAAGGCCGGCAAGTCGCTGGCCGACGCCATCTCTTCCACGCTGAACTGGACCGTCGCGCAGCTGCGCGACCTGGTCACCGCGCTGGTGCGTGCCGGCAAGCGCGTGGGCGACATCCTGGCCGCGGCGCTGACCAAGGGCGTGGCACAACTGCAGAAGTTCGTCGAGGCCGTGCTGGGCGCCGGCCGGTCGGTCTTCGAAGTGCTCTCCTGGGGCGTTGGGCAGGTGGCCAGCGCCGCCAATGCGGTGGTGGCCAAGCTGGTGGCCTTGGGCAAGGCGGTGGCGGATCTGGTGCTCAACGTGGTGGCCTTGGGGCGCAGCGCCATGGTGGCGGTGCTGCGCGGCCTGATGGCCGTGGGCAAGCGCCTGTTCGACCTGCTCACGGCCGTGGCCAACCAGGGCTTCGGCGTCATCCGCGCCGTGGTGGACGCGCTGCTGGCCGCCGGCCAGCTGGTGCGCAGCGTGCTGGCCGACGCGGTGCGCCTGGCCACCACCGCCTGCCGCCACGTGGTCAACGCACTCTTGCAGTTGGGCCGGACGGTGAAGGACCTGGTGAGCGAAGCCCTCGCCGCCGCCGGCACCGTGCTGCGGCTGCTGTTGCAGACCCTGGCGGCGCTGGGCCGGTCGGTGGCCGAGGTGCTGGCCGCCGCCGCGGCACTGGCCGCGGCCAGCGTGCGGCTGGTGGTGCAGACGCTCATCGCGCTCGGCCACACCGTGGCGGCGCTGGTGCAGACGGTGGCCACGCAGGCGATCGCCGTGGCCAAGGCGGTGTTCACCGCGCTGCTGGCGCTGGGCCACAAGGTGGTCACCTTCCTGGTGGCGCTGGCCGGCCGCACGCTGAGCGCGCTGCGCACCGCGCTGGAGGCACTCCTGGCCATGGGCCTGAGCCTGGCCTCGCTGGTCAAGGACATCTGCACCGGCGTGGTCGAAGCCTTCCGCCGCGGCTTCTTCGAAGGCCTCATCGCGCTGGGCAAGGCACCGCTGCAATTGCTGAAGGCCGCCGCCGAGGCCGGCGTGTCGGTGGTGCTGCTGGCCTTCACGGTGCTGCTGGAGGTGCTGGGCGGCTACAAGCCCCTGTCGGAGATTCCGGGCGCGATGGACCAGGCGCGCAAGGTGTTCGGCACCAGCATCCAGCTCGACCGCGTGAAGATCGGCTTCGCCGCGCTGCCCGGCGACGTGATGCGCTTGCTGAACATCGAGATGCCGCGCGCCTTCACGACCATGTACCTGCTGAACTTCGGGCCCGGCGCCAAGGTGGACATGCAGACCATCATCCACGAGCTGGCCCACGTGTGGCAGGGCGTGCAGGAGGGGCCGCTGTACATGACGCGGGCGCTGGAAGCGCAGATCGGCGCGGGCCTGGACACGCTGTTCCACGAAGGCACCTACGACGACTCGGCCTCCTACCTGGTCACCGACCAGATGCTCATTGACGCCGCGGGCGACTTCAAGAAATTCAACCCCGAGCAGCAAGCCACCATCATCGAGGCGTTCTGGGTGGTGCGCTTCGCCGGCGAGGCGGTGGCCCCCGGGCCCTACCCCACCACGGCGCTGGTGGGCGGCTTCAGCCCGCCGCTGGAGCTGGTGCTGCCCTATGCGCAGGTGGTGAACCCGGCGCTCGGGGCGGGGCGACAGGCCAGTGGCCGGCGCAAGGCCGTGGCGGCGAAGAAGGCGCCCGCCAGGAAGAAGGCCACTCCGCGGCCCACTCCGAGGTCCGGCCGGCGGGGCGGTCGCACCGCCGCCTGAGCACAGCACGCATCGTCAAGGCCCTGGCCGGGGACATCGCCCGTTCGCGGGCCAAGTCCGATCGAGCCGGGGCCACACGCCTCGACAGCGCGCTCCCGCGTCCGGCCGGGCCGGGCGCCCGCCGAAGCGAATCCGTTTCGCGGGCCGCCCCGTAGCGCAAAGTGCCGGCGGCCACGACAGTGCGCGCGGCTCATCGGGAGGCGCACGTTGAACCGAATCACCCCCATGGCCTCTGCCGGCTTCGCGCTGCTGCTGGCCATTGCCATCGCGGCCTTCTGGAAGCCCTACCTCGAACGCCTGCCGGAGGTGGCGCCCAGGCTGACGCATCTGCACGCGGCGCTGATGGCCGCGTGGTGTGCGCTGCTGGCCGTGCAGCCCGCGTTGGTCGCCACCGGCCGGCGCAGCGCACACCGGGCGCTGGGCCGCAGCGCCTGGGTGCTGGCACCGGCCATCGTCGCCGTCTCGCTCGTGCTCGCGTGGCAGGTCACGCGGCCGGCGGCCGGCGCGGCGATCGAGCCTTTTCGCTACGGGCTCTTCGTGGTGCAGCTGGCGTCGCCATTGATCTTCGGCGGCTGCGTTGCCATGGCGCTGCGGCATCGGCGAGACGCGGCCCGGCACGCGCGCTGGATGGTGGCCAGCGGCCTCAGCATCCTCGACCCGGTGTTCGCGCGGGTGTTCACGAATCTGGCGAGTGGCGCGCCGGCGTGGCTGACGGAATACGGTTCGTCGATCGTGGCCAACGCGGCGGTGGCGCTGCTGATGGCGCTCGACCGCCGAGGCCGCGGCATCTATGGCGCGCTGCTGGCGGCGCTGGTGCTGATGCAGGTGTTGTGGCTGTGGCTGCCCACCCAGGCCTTCTGGCGGCGCGGCGTCGAAGTCTTGTTCGTCACCAGCCCGGCCTGAGCTTCGCGCCCCGTTCACCTCGCTGCCGCCGCAGCCTCGGCAGCCATGAGGTCGAGCAGCAGCTCGATGCGCGCCTGCGGCGGCGTGAGCTCGCCGGCCGAGGGCAACGCCGTGGCCGGCGCGCCGACCACGCCGCCGAGCTGGCAGCGCGAGGCGCGCCGCACCACCACGCCAGCCACCTGGGCCTTCCGGGCCGCCGCCAGCAGCGTGTGGTGCACGGTGCCATTGCCGGTGCCTGCGATGACGAGGCCGCGTGCGCCGGCCTGCACGAGGGCGCTGATGACCTCGGCGCGCGCACCGGCGTGGCTGGTCACGATGTCCACCGCGGGCCAGGCCGCCGCATCGGGCAGCACGGCGGCGGCCGGGTGCAGCGGGGCGTCGGGCCAGCTGCGGTAGCGGCGCAGCTTGCCGTCAGCCAGCGCACCCACGACGCCGGCGTCGCCGGCCGAGAACGCATCGACACGCCAGCCATGCACCTTGCGCAGGTCGGCGCCGGCATAGACCTGGCCACCCATCGCCACCAGCACGCCACGCACACCGGCCGCTTCGGCCAGCGTCACGGCATCCAGCAGGTTCTGCGGCCCATCGGCTGAAAGCGCCGTGGCCGGGCGCATGGCCGCGGTCAGCACCACCGGCTTGGGCGCCGCCAGCGTGCGGTGCAGGAAGTACGCCGTCTCTTCGAGCGTGTCGGTGCCGTGGGTGATGACGACCCCCGCGACCTCGGGCCGCGCCAGCGCGGCGGAGCAGCGCACGCGCAGCGCCAGCCAGATGGCGGGGTCCACGTCGCAGCTGTCCAGCCGCGCCAGCGTTTCGGCCTCGATGGCGTGCGCAGCGAGCGCCGGCACCGCGGCCACCAGCGCATCGGCGGCGATGGCGCCGGAGCGGTAGCCGACATGGTCGTCGGCGCGCAGGGCGGCACCGGCGATCGTGCCGCCGGTGCCGATGACCACCACCACCGGGGGCGAAGGACTCTCCGCAAGGCTTGGCATCTCGATCTTTCTGGATGAAAATACAGCCACTGGATAAACAGCCAGCTCGATGGCCCGCCACGGCGCAACCCGCACCGGCGCGCGGCGCAGAGCCCGCCCCACCATGGACGAAAGCCCCAAGCTCACCGCCCGCCAGCAGCAGATTCTCGACCTGGTGCAAAGCGCCATCGAGCGCACCGGCGCCCCCCCCACGCGCGCCGAGATCGCCGCCGAACTCGGCTTCCGCTCGGCCAACGCCGCCGAAGAGCACTTGCAGGCGCTGGCGCGCAAGGGCGTCATCGAGCTGGCGCCGGGCACCTCGCGCGGCATCCGGCTCAAGAGCGACACGCTGCGCGCGCTGAACGCGGCACGCCTGTCGCAGTACGGCAAGCAGTACGCGCTGCCGCTGCCAAGCCTGGCGCAGCTCACGCTGCCGCTGGTGGGGCGCGTGGCCGCCGGCAGCCCCATCCTCGCGCAGGAGCACATCGACCAGACCTTCCTGGTGGAAGCCTCGATGTTCCAGCGCCGGCCCGACTACCTGCTCAAGGTGCGCGGCATGAGCATGCGCGACGCCGGCATCCTCGACGGCGACCTGCTCGCCGTGCAGAAGGCCTCCGAAGCGAAGAACGGCCAGGTTGTCGTCGCGCGGCTGGGCGACGACGTCACCGTCAAGCGCTTCCGCCGCACCAAGGCCGGCATCGAACTGATCCCCGAGAACCCCGAGTTCCAGACCATCGTGGTCCCCCCGGGCACCGAAGGGTTCGCCCTCGAGGGGCTGGCGGTGGGGCTCATCCGCAACACGATGCTGATGTAGCCGGGCCGCCCCCCCGCGCCTGGCCTGCCCTCAGGGGGGGTCGGTGCGCCGCCAGCCCGGCCCACGTGGCCGCCTCGCCAGGCTTGCCCTGCCCATGGGCCTGGCGCGGCACAGGGGCTCCTTCCCGCTCGCGCCCGGCCACCTTCCGAACGCCCGGAATAGGCCGCCTTCGGGCCGTCTGTTCCAAGCATCGGCCTGCCGCGGCCAGCGCGACCATGCTCGTGCCGCGGATTGAAGTTCGCGGCCGACGTGTCCGATATCACGCCCATGCCGATGCTGCCCACCACCACCAGTCGCCACGCGCCCGGGCCGCGTTCTCGCGGTGTCGCGGGCCTGATCCGTCCGTCCAGCGCCGGCCGGCGCTCCACGCTCGGTCCCAGCACGAACAGCCCCGGCCTGGACGCCTCGCCGCCCTCGCTGCGCCATGCGCCCGATTCGGCCTGGCAGCGCCTGATGTTCTGGCTGCTCGCGCCGGCCCCGCAGGAGGCCGCGCCGCCGCTGAACCGCCTGCCGGCCGTGCGCGGCGATTTCCTCGACGCTGTGGCCGACGTGCCTGGCGACGAGGCTCACGCCCTGCGCTACCGCATCCACCACGCGCACTCGCTGCGCGAGCTTTGGCACCTGCGTGCCGATGTCTTCAGCCTCGTCGGGCTGGCGCGCTCGCAGCGCGAGGCCGAGCAGCGGCTGCTGCGCCTGAACCGCCACTTCCCCGTGCGGCACAGCCGCTCGCAGTTCGGAGCGCTGTGATGCCTCAACGCCAGCCGGTCAACGCCCTCGCCCAACGCCGGCCCTGCCCGCTCGTGACGTTGGCCTGGGCCGACACCGAGCACGCGGCGCCGCGGCCCGTGGTGGCCCCTTTGGCGCTGGCGGCGGCGGCCGCGGCGCCATCGGCACCGCCGCGCGACTACACCGCGGGCTTCGGCGTCGCGCAGGACCGCGCCGCCACGCTGGCGGCCCGCCGGGCCTTCGTGGCGTTGAAGCTGACCTTTCTCGACGCCACCAGCGCGCTGGCGGGCGCCGAGGCACAGTGGCTGTGCGAACAGGTGCGCGCTGCGGAAGAGCCGGTGGACTTGTGGCTGCTGCGCGCGCCGCTGTTCAGCAGCCTCGCCGGCCCCGACCCCGAGCGCCGCCGCCTTCGTCAGCGCGTGCGCCGGGCGCTCGAGGCGCTGTTCGGCGAGCCACAGCCCACCACCGCCTTCGCTTCGCTGCGCTGAGCGCGGCGCGCGGGTTCGCTCCGTGCTCCCATTTCGCCCTGCGCGCCCTGCGCGCGCTGCGCGCACCGGCCGCCCCCCGCCCGCGCCAAAGGCATCGCACTGAGTGAGTCGCCGCGCAGCCCGCCGGCCGCCGGCGCCTAGGCCTTCGACCTCACGCGCGCCTTGAAGGTGCGGCGGAACTTGTCCACCTTGGGCGCGACGACGAACGAGCAGTAGCCCTGCCCCGGGTGGTTGGCGAAGTAGTGCTGGTGGTAGTCCTCGGCGCGCCAGTAGTTGGCACACGGCGCCAGTTCGGTGACGACGCGCCCGCGATGGGCCTGCTGCGCCTGGTCGAAGACGGCGCGCACCACCGACTCCTGCGCCGGCTCGTGCCAGTAGATGCCGCTGCGGTACTGCGGCCCCACGTCGTTGCCCTGCCGGTTCAGCGTCGTCGGGTCGTGGATGTGGAAGAAGATCTCCAGCACCTCGGCCAGCGTGATGCGTGCCGGGTCGAAGCTCACCTGCACGACCTCGGCGTGGCCGGTGCCGCCTCCACACACCTGCTCATAGCTCGGGTCGCGCGCATGGCCGTTGCTGTAGCCGCTCTCCACGGCCAGCACGCCCTCGACCAGCTCGTACACGGCTTCCAGGCACCAGAAGCAGCCACCGGCCAGCGTGATGACCTCGTTCGCCTGCTGCGGGGGCGAGGGCGGCGAAACGGGGCCGGTCGGGTTCGGCAGAGGCATCGAGTTCATCGGGCGGGCTCCTGGGCGTGCGGTACCGTGTCGACCGCGCGGACGCTGTCCTTACACTCGCGGCCATTATCAGTACACACCCCGGTACAGCCTGCGGTCGCCGCAGGTGGGCCGCACGCCATGAACGACTTCCTGCTGTGGCTGGGCATCGACAACTGGCGCCCGGCGCTCGAGGCGCTGGTCATGCCGCCCGTGCCGTTCCTCGTAATCGTGCTGCTGGGCGCGCGCCTGTTCGCGCGCTACCGCGTGCGGGCCTGGATGGTCGTGAGCATCGGATGCCTGGGCCTGTGGGCGATGTGCACCACCGCGGTCGGCACGGCGCTCACGCACTGGCTGCTGCCGCCCACGCGCTCGCTCACCGCCAACGAGGTGGCCGACCTGAAGAAGGCGCCGCGTACCGCCATCGTGGTGCTGGGCGGGGGGCACCGCGACTTCGCCCCGGAGTACGGCGTGTCCGAGCTGCCGCCGCGCGGCATCGAGCGGCTGCGCTACGGCCTTTGGCTGTCGCGGCAGACCGAGTTGCCGGTGCTGTTCTCCGGCGGCCGCGCGCATGGCGCGCAGGCCGGCCAGAGCGAGGCCGAAATCGCCGCGCGCGTGGCCGAGCGCGACTTCGGCCGGCCGCTGAAGTGGACCGAAGGTGACTCGCGCGACACGCGCGAGAACGCGCTGCGCTCGGTGGCGCTGCTGCGCCAGCAGGGCATCGAGCGCATCGTGCTGGTGACGCACGGCTATCACATGCCGCGCTCGCTGGGCAACTTCAAGAGCGCCATCGCGCTGGGCAGCACCAACCTGCAGCTGGTGGCCGCGCCGATGGGCATCGAGCCGTGGATGAAGCCCCGGCTGATGGACTTCCTGCCCACCGTCGCGGGCTACACCCAGGTGCGGCTGGTGCTGCACGAGTTCGTCGGCCGGTTGATCGGCGCTTGATTCGCGCAGGGGCAAGGACCGGGGCGGCTTCGGTGCGGCGCATGTGTCGCGCCCTTGCCGCGCCATCACGGCACCCGGGCTGTGCCCCGGTGCCGCGCCGGGCAGACGGGTGCGCTACGGCAGCAGCGCGGCGATGAAGATGCCCACCATCACGAAGGCAATCACCACCTTGGTGAGCATGCCGGCCAGCAGGCAGAGCCAGGTGGCCAGCCCCACCTTCACCGCCTGTTCGTGGTCGCGCCGCGCCAGGTACTCGCCCACGGCCGCCCCGACCAGCGGCATGAACAGCACCCCCACCAGCCCGAACAGCAAGCCGGCAAACGTGCCGATGGCCGCGCCGATGAGTGCCTGGCGGCTGGCCCCGGCCTTCTTCGCCCCCAGCAACCCGGCCACGTAGTCCAGCGCCCAGGCCAGCACCGCCAGCGCGCCAACTACCGCGAGCGTGCCGCCGCCCACGCGTGTGAAGCCATCGGCCCACGCGCCGAGCACGATGCCCACCAGGACAAGCACCGTGCCCGGCAGCGCCGGCAGCACCGTGCCGATGACCCCGATGACGATCAACCCCCAGCACGCCGTCCACAGCAGCACCGTGGTCATGGCCTGGCTCCTCCCTCGCACTGCGCTTTCACCGTTCCCCCGATCCCTGGCGTGCCCCCGATCCCTTGCGCGCCCCTTGAACGGCGCGTGATCGCCCTCACCACGGAGAGCACGCCGGGCCCGGGCCCCTCGCGGCGCGCATCCTATCGGGGACACGGCGTGGGGTCTTTCGCGGCGAGCGCAGGATGACCGACACTCCCGCCGTCGCGGCACCGCGCCTGGCTCTGCGGACCGCACCTCATGGAGACACACAGATGATGATCAAGCAATGGTTGATCGGCGCCCTGGTGGCGGCCCTGGCCACCACACTGGCACCTTCGGACGCCGAGGCCAAGCGCCTGGGCGGCGGCAAGTCCACCGGCACGCAGCGCAGCATGCCCGAGCGCACCGCCCCCAACGCACCGCCGGCGCAGGCGCCCACCGCGGCGCCGGGCCAGCAGGCCGCCGCGCCGGCCGCCGCCGCGGCTCCCGGCGCAGCCGCCGCGGCGGGCAAGCGTTCGTGGCTGGGGCCGGTCGCCGGTCTGGCCGCCGGCCTCGGCTTGGCCGCGCTGGCCAGCCACCTGGGCTTCGGCGAGGAACTGGCCAGCTTCATGCTGATTCTGCTGGTGGTCATTGCCGCCGTCGCGCTCTTCGCCTTCCTGCGCCGCCGCATGGCGGGCGGCACGGCACGCCAACCGGCGCTGGCCGCGGCCGGCGCTGCTGGGTCGTCGGGTGCCCAGGTCGCCTGGCCGCCCGCGCAGCCGGCGGCCAACGCGCCGCTGCAGCGGCAGGCCGAGCCGTCACTCGGCGCCTCGGCGAGCCACGCGCCGGGTGCAGGGACGGCGGCATCTGCCGTGGCCGCCGCGCCCGTCACTGCCGCCTTCGTGCCTGCGGCGTTCGACAGCGAGGGCTTCGAGCGCATCGCCAAGGCCATCTTCATCCGCATGCAGGCGGCCAACGACACCGGCAACCTCAACGACCTGCGCCAGTTCACGACGCCGGAGATGTTCGCCGAGCTGAAGGTCGACCTGCTCGAGCGAGGTAGCGCTGCCCAGGCCACCGAAGTCAAGAGCGTGCAGGCCCAGGTCCTGGACGTGGCCGAGGAGGCCGAGCGCCAGGTGGTGAGCGTTCGCTACCGCGGCGAGGTGGTCGAGGCGCCAGGCACGGCCCCCGAGGCTTTCGACGAGTGCTGGCACCTGGTGCGCCCGCGCGGCTCCGAAGGCGGCTGGGTGATCGCCGGCATCGAGCAGATGCGCTGAGGCTTGCTGCTCGCGCCGGCTTGGCGCGTGCATCGGAGAGGAAGGGCCCTGCGGGGCCCTTCGGTCATCCTGAGGCCGGTAGTCGCATCAGCGTGCTGGTTCGGCCTACCAAGCACCGGTGCAGGCTGAGGCGGCGAGTGCGTCGCCCGATGGGTGATCCGGAGAGCGACGCACCACCTGCCCGGAGGCACCTGCGCGACGGCTGCGGCGTGCACAGACCCGGGTGCCCTGCCCTGCCGCGCCCGAGGGCGAGGCCCGGCGTCCGCG
>JAEUPD010000218.1 GCA_016788525.1 Rubrivivax sp. | reverse complement strand
GCCGATCTGCGGCTTGATGCGCAGCGTGATGCCCACGTCCTTGCGCTCGATGGTCTGGAACGGGTTGGTGGCCGCGGTGCCGGTCTGCGTGAACTGGCCGGTGATGAACGGCACGTTCTCGCCGACCACGATCTTGGCCTCCTCGTTGTCCAGCGTGATGAGGTTCGGCGTGCTGACCACGTTGGTCGTGGTCTGCGTCTGCAGCAGCCGCAGGATGGCGGCCAGCGAGTACACGCCGCCGTAGTTGCGCAGCACCGCCACGTTCATGCCAGCGGTGATGGCGCCGGCCACGCCGCCGACGTTGCCGGTGGCCGCCGCGCCGGTGATGCCGATGAGGTTGCCCTGGCCCGAGGGGCTGGAGAAGTTGGTGCCGCCGGCCACGCCCCACTTGTCGCCGCTCTCGCCCAGCAGCCCCTGCCACTGGAAGCCGAGGTCGGCGGCGTCGCCGCCAGAGACCTCGACGATCATGCTTTCGATGTAGACCTGCGCGCGGCGGGCGTCGAGCTGCTCGATGAGTGCGCGCACCTGCTTGTACAGCGGCTCGGGCGCGGTGATGATGAGCGAATTGGTCGCCGGGTCGGCCTGGATGAAGCCCCCGGTGGACGGCGAGGCCGAGGCGCTCACCGGCGCGGTGGCCCCGGTGGCACCGCCGGCCGCGCCGGGTGCCGGCACCGCCGGCGTGGCGACCGCCGGTGCGCCGCCGCCCTGGCCGCCGGCACCCGTGCTCAGCGCCGCGAACGCCGCGCGCACGACCGTGGCCAGCTTCACCGCGTCGGCATGCTTGAGGTTGACCACCCACATGCCGCCACCCGGGCCAATGAGGTTGGTGGGCCGGTCGAGCCGCTCGATGTTGGCCTTCACCTGCGCCAGCCGCGCGGCGTTGGGTGCGCGCACGATCAGCGAGTTGCTGCGCGAGTCGGCAATCACCGTCGTCTGGCCGCCCCCCACCGCCGCGGGCACGCCGGGCACGCCGGCCCCGCCGCCGTCGGACAGCCGCTGCACCAGCGGGGCCAGGTCGGCGGCCACGGCGTGCTGCAGCGGCACGATCTCCAGGTCGGTGCCCGGCGGCTGGTCCAGCGCCGCGATGATGCGGCTCATGCGCTGCAGATTGTCGGCGTAGTCGGTGATGATCAGCGAGTTGCTGCCCGGGTTGGCGTTGATCGTGTTGTTGGCGGTGATCAGCGGGCGCAGCACCGCCACGAGGTTGTTCGGGTTCTCGTAGCGCAGCGGGAAGATCTGCGTGATCACCTGCTCGCCCTTGGCCGGCACGGTGCCCACCGAGACGGTGCCGGCCTGCAGCTTGGCGTCGGCCTCCGGCACCACCTTCAGCAGGCCGCTGTTCTCGATCACCGCGAACCCGAGGCCCCGCAACGCCGACTGGTAGCTGGCGTAGGCCTGCGCGATGGTCTGCGGCTGTTCGCTGTACACGGTGATCTGGCCGCGCACGCGCGGGTCGACGACGATCGGCCGCTCCAGCATCGCCGCAAAGGCGCGCGTCACGGCCTCGATCTCGGCATTGACGAAGTTCACCGTGACCGTGGCGGCGCGGGGCTGGCGCGCCGCCGCGCGCGGGCCGGCGGTGGGCCGCGCCGGGGCCGCGGCGCCTTCGGCCGCGGCAGGGGCCTGCGCCAGCGTGGGCGCCAGCGCCGAGGCGGCAGTCAATGCGCCAATGACCGCCGCGCCACGCACCCACGGCAGGGTGCGGCAGCCGGGTGCGGGCAGCCACATGTCAGGACGTCGCTTCATGGTCATCCGATCGAAATGACGGACTGCGCGCCCTGGCGCCGCCCGATGATGTTCAGCAGGTTGTTCAACGCCGCCTCCGAGCCCGGCGCGGCGCTGGCCTGGCCGCGAAAGCGCAGCCGGCCGGCAGCGATCTGCCCGCTACCGTTGAGCTGCAGCGCGCCGCTGGTGGTGGTGAGCAGCAGGCTGGTGCCTTCGCGCTGCGACGCGTCGCCAGCCAGCGTGAGGCGGTAGCTGCCCAGGATGTCCAGCGTGGAGATGCGCGAGGCGAGCGACTGCAGCTCGAGGTCGGCACGGCCGGTGAAGGTCCAGCGGCCGCTGGCCGATTCGAGCACGATGCCCGGCGTGCTGAGCTGCAGCGCGCCGCTCAGCTGCAGCGTGTTCCATGGCGTGCCCAGCCCGCTCAGCCAGGCCGCCGGCCACTGGCCGAACGGTCCTCCGCTGGGCGAGGGCAGCAGCTCGACGCGCATCCGGCCGAAGCCGGGCACGATGCGCAGCCGCTGCTCGCCCGTCAGGCAGCACTGCTGCCGCAGCCGCACCGCCAGTGCCAGGCCGTCCAGGCCCACGGTCCATTGCAGGCGACCGGGCAGCGCGCTGGCGTCGCGGCTGCCCTCGCCACCGGTGAGCACGAGCACGGCCGAGCCGTCCCACACCGTGCCGCGCGCATCGCTGAGCACGAAGTAGCCCGCGCTTGCGCCGCCCACCGCGCCGGCCAGCCACGCCGCCGGCGCGAAGGCCAGCACGGCGACAAGCGCCCCGCAAGCGGTGCCCAGGGCGAGCCAGCGCTTCATGAGCCGGCCCCCATGCCCACCACCACGGTACCGGTGAGGCCGCTGGTGCCGCGCGACAGGTTGGCTTCGATGGTGCGGGCCCGGGCGCCCGAGCGCGCCTCGGCCAGCCAGTCGCGCAGCGCCACGCTGCTGACGCCGGCCACGGTGAGCACCGCGCGGTCGCCCTGCAGCGACAGGCGGCCCTTGTCGCCCAGGCGCGCGGTGGCCGCCTTCAGCACGTTGGCGGCCTGGTCGGCCGGCACCGGGGTGACAGCGCGCAGGTCGCGTGCCTCGGTGGCCAGGCGCTGCATCTGCTGCAGCTGGGCTTCCGCGGCGTCGATCTGCGCCGGCGCGCGCTGGATCGTGCGCAGCGCCGGCGCCAGCGCCAGCCACCACAACAGCGCCAGCACCACCAACGTGGTGCCGGCCAGGATCAGGCGGCGCTCGCGCCGCGCCAGCGCCAACCACCATTGGCGCACCAGCTCCTGCGGCTTGCGCGCGCCGGTGTCACCCTCCTCGTTGCCGCTGTTCATCGGATGCTCTTCGGAATGATCGGTGGGGAGTGCCCGTTGGCGCAGCGTGCCGCGATGCCTCAGCGGCCGGGGCTGCGCCGCGTGACCACCACGCGGCCTTCGGCGAACTCGGCGGCCAGGCTGGCCACCGCGAGGCGCTCGCGCAGCTGCTTGATCTGCGGTTCGCCCCACCCAGGCACCGCCAGAGTCAGCTTGCCGGGCTCATAGCGCACGGTGGGCGACGGGCCGGCACCGTCGGGCCAGGCCGCGGCGGCGGCGCCGAGCAGGCTTTCGAAGTCGCCCTCGCCCGCACGCCCGGCCAGTGCGCGAGCGCGCTCGGTCTCGCGCTGCATCTGCAAGGGAGCGTCGAGCACGGTGCGCACGCCGGGGTAGGCCGAGCGCAGCGTCTCGTTCATGGCTTCGCGCTTGCGCAGCAGCGCGCGTTCCTGGTGCCACGCGTAGGCGTTCAGGGCCACGAGCTGCACCGCCACCAGCGCACCCAGCCCCCAGCGCACGGCGCGCCACTCGGGCAGCATGAAGCGCCGGCCGGCCTCGCGCAGGGCACGCATGCCGCGGTGTCGCGGCGCCAGTTCGTACTGGCGCAGGTTCGTCGCGCCGCGGCAGGCGAGCATGGCACGCTCGGCGTCGGTGAGCACAGCCACCCGCGTGCCAAGCCAGCGCTCGGCGTGCGGCGCGGCCGCCGGCGTGGCCGTCCAGCGCGCCAGTTCGCCAGCGCCGAGGATGACGCTCTTGGCCAAGCCGCCCTCCAGCGAGACGCAGGTGACGCCGTCCTTGCGGGCGAAGACCAGCTGCACGGCGCCGTCCTTGCCGCTGGCGCCATCGTCCAGCGAGAAGTGGCCGATCGGCTGCGCGACCGGGGCGCTGGCCGGCACCACCTTCTCGATGTCGGTGCCGGCAGCCTCGAGGGCATTGATGACCGCGGTGAGCCAGGGCTTGTGCGTCACCGCCACCCAGCCGGTGCGGCCGACCTGCGCCCCGGGGGCCAGCACCAGGTGCACGGCACCTTCGTCGTCGAGCAGCGCTTCTTCGAGCATGCCGGCCAGCGCGGCGCGCAGCTTGGCCGGCGGCGCCTTGGGCACCTTGATCTTGTGCCAGCTCACGTCGGCATCGGCCAGCACGACGATGCAGCGGTCGGCCTTGGGCAGCAGCGTGGCGGCGGTGCGGCCGGTCTGCGTGACCACCGTGCCGTCGGCGCTGAAGACGAACGAGAAGTCGTCGGGCACGCGCACGCCGGCGCCGCCCTCGCCCCCGGCCTGGGAAGCGATGCGGTCGCGCGGACCGGGAACGATGGCGAGAACGGACATCGGTGCGAGGGATTCGGTCGCCGCTGCGCGGCGCAGCCGCGGAGTTTGGCGCGTCGCGGCAGGGACCGTGCTTCGAAAAGGGGGAGGTTGTGTATCCGGGGCGCGTATTGTGGCCGTCAGTTACACCTTCGCGGCACGGCCGGGCGCGGCCGGCCGCTCAGCGCGGCTCGGTGAGGCTGATTCGTTCACGCCGCCGCACCACCACGTCGGCGTCGCGGCGCTCGACCAGCGAACGCTCCTCGAGCACACGCTCTTCCAGCCGCAGGCGCCCGGAGATCTCGAACCAGCGCGAGGTGACGGCCAGGCGCGCCGCATCCAGCGGCGTATTGGGCGGCAGCTGGGCGCGCACCGCCTCCAGCGACTCGAACGGCGCGCGTTGCCGCTGCTGCACCAGGCGCTCCGCACTGCCCAGGTCCAGGCCGTCGATGGCCGCGACGATCGCCTCGCGCGAGGCGGTGTTGACGTTGACCGGGGTGCGCGCCGGCAGCAGGGTCACCCAGGGGTCCAGGCGCGCAATCGTCTGCGCCTCGATGCCCAGCCACGCGAGGTCGGCCAGGCGCGCTGGCGCGATCGGCCGGGCGCGCGTGCTGCCCGGGTCGGTGGCCGGCACCCAGGCTTCGCGCAGCACGGCGGCGATGCGCTCGGCCGTGTCGGTGGGGGCGCCGGCCAGATCGACCAGCGTGCGCAGCGCCTGCAGCTCGACCTTCGCCGGCTCGCCCTTGGGGTCGAGCAGGTTGCGCAGGTTCCACTTCGACTGCGCATCGACGATGCTGCCGGAGAGGAAGGCCTCGGGGCCGCCGTCGGCGTTGTTGTCGCGGTCGGCGGCCAGGAATGACGACAGCCGCGCCTCGGCCAGAGGCGTGGCCCAGGGTTCGTCCAGGCCGTCGTAGGGCAGCTGGCCATTGCGCTGGCGCTGCTGGTTGACGCGGTCGTCCTCGCGCAGGATGAGGCGCGCCCAGTCCAGCGCTCCGGCCAGGATCCACGCCGACTGCGTGCGTGCGCGCTCGGCCGCCTCGACATGGATGGCCCGGTTCTGCTGCCACACCATGCCCGAGGCGATGGTGGCGACGATGGTCAGGATGACCATCGCCAGCAGCAGCGCAGCGCCGCGCTGGCATGCGGCCGGTGCGGCAGGGCGCCTCATCCCGAGGGCCCCAGCGCGATGTCGCGCGTCAGCGCCTTGCCCTCCAGCGTGATCACCAGCCGCACGGCGGTGGGCAGCGCTTCGATGGCCGCGCCCACGCCGGCCGGCACCGCAGGCGCGGCCGCGGCGTCGCCGGTGGACTGCGCGTTGGTCCACGCGCCGCCGCGGTGGAAGTAGATCTGCCAGTCGCCCGCGCCCTGCGCCAGCGTCAGCTGACCGGGCTCGTTGCCGAGGAAGCCCTGGCTGGCGATCCACGCCTCCTGCAGGTCGGCGATGCGCGCGGTGGCCGGGCCCACCCAGCGCTGCCAGCGCCCTTCACGCACCGACCACGCCACCAGCGCCACGCCGCCGGCGATGCGCCGCGTCATGCGCACGGTGCGCCCGTCGAAGTGCAGCGCCGGCACGGCCTGCGTCTCGTGCAGCGCCTGCAGGTCCTGCTCCCATTGCACGACCACCGTGGCCAGGCGCGCCGTGCGGTCCAGCGCCGCCTTGCTGCCTTCGCGCGCGCGCAAGATGCCGTCCAGCCCCTGCCAGGTGATGGTGGACAGGATGGCCATCACCATCAGCGCCACCAGCACCTCGACGAGCGTGAAGCCGCGGCGCGGCTCGAGCGGGCCTGCGCGGCGCCTCACAGCCGCCCCAGCACGGTGGAGATCGACACCAGCGGCCGCCCCGCCTCGTCGAGCATCACCGCGTCGACGCGGCGGAAGTTCGGGTTCGGCGTGGGCCGGACGACAAGCTTGCCGGCGTAGCTGCGACCAAGCTGTTCGCAGCTGAAGTCGGCATCGCCCACGCCCGGGAAGGCGCGCGCCAGCCGCATGGCGGTGAGCTGGTTGTCGGCACACCACTGCGCAGCGGTGACTTCGGCCAGGCGGCCGGCGTTGTCGGTCAGAACGCCCGCGGCGCGCAGCCCGGCAGAAAGCGCGATGGCCACGATGGCCAACGCCACCAGCACTTCGAGCAGCGTGAAGCCGCGCCGCTGCCGCGCCCGCAGGGCCAGTGCGCCCGAATTCATCGCGGCTCCTGCGGACCGGGGGCCACGGCGAAGGGTGCCAGGCCATCGGTGGCGATCTCCAGCCGGCGGTCGTCCAGGCTCAGCACCAGGCGCTGCGGCGGCACGATGGCATCCGGGCCGAGCACCAGCGCCTTCGCGCCGACGACCTGGGCGCTGATTCGCGGTTCGAGCCAGCGCGTGGGCAGGGCCACGCTGGCCGGCAGCCCGACGAAGCGGAACCCCGGGGCCTCGTCCGGGCTGTCGGCCACCGCCGCGGCGCGCTCGTCGCCGCCCGCTGGCACCCACTGCACGGGTACGCCGGCCGCGCGCGACTCGGCCCGCGCGGCTTCGAGCAAGGCGGTGAGCCGGGCCCCTTCCTCTTCGAGCTTGGTGGCCGCCGGGTCGCGCAGGGCCAGGCTGACGATGCCCGCGCCGATGGCCACCAGCACCAGCGCCACCAGCAGCTCGATCAGCGTGAAGCCCCGGGCAGCGCGTGCGCGCGCCGCCGCCGGCGGCGCACCCGCGCCCGGCACCCGGGCCGAGGGCCGGCGGGCGTGCCGCCGCTCATGCGGCACCGCTTTCAGCTCACTGCCATGAGCCGATGTCGGCATTGCGGCCCTCGCCACCGGGCTGGCCGTCGGCGCCGAAGCTGAACACGTCGATCTCGCCTTTCACGCCGGGGTTCAGGAACTGGTACGGCCGCGCCCACGGGTCGGCCGGCAGCTTGTCGAGGTAGGGCTTCCAGTTCGGCGGGATGTTGCCGGAGGTGGGCTTGCGCACCAGCGCCTCCAGGCCCTGCTCGGTGCTCGGGTACCGCTGGTTGTCCAGGCGGTACAGCTTCAGCGCCTGCATCAGGTTGTTCACGTCGGTGCGGGCGGCAGTGACGCGGGCGTCGTCGGCACGATCGAGGAAGTTGGGCACGATCAGCGCACCGAGCACGCCGATGATGACCAGCACCACCATCAGCTCGATCAGCGTGAAGCCACGGCGACGCATGGCCGATCGCGGGGCAGACGGGCTTGCAGCCGGCGCGCGCCGCGCAGGGTTGGCCGGCAGGCGTGGGAGGATGTTCGTCATGGGTGTGGGTGCAAGGAACAGGAACGGTCGTGGAGACCGGCTCGTCTGCCGCCGGCCGCGAGCGCTGCGCGGCCGATCGGCTTGCCAGGCCGGTGGCGCGACGCTGCGTCTTTCCGGCCCTCGGGCGCAGTGTGCATCTGATGCAGTTCGCACGTGTTTTGATACGTGCCGGCACCCGTGGTGCCTGCCGCGCCGAGAGGGGCGTGAATCATAATGGCCGCATGTCGGCGCGCTGGGTCACCTTTCTCGTCTGGGCCGTGGTGGCGGCAAGCGCGGCGGCCTGGGGCCTGAAACTCTTCGTCACAGCGCCGGGGGCGCCACCGCAGGTGGCGGTGGCCGGCCAGTCGCAGCTGCCGCGCGGCGACGTGACGCGCGTGCTCGGGGCCGACGCCCCCCCGCCGGTGGACCCCACGGCCGGCGAGACGCTGGCCGGTGCGTCGGGCGATGCCCGCTTCCAGCTCGTCGGCGTCGTGGCCCCGCGCGGCAGCGAGACGGCGCGCGGCGGCGTGGCCCTGATCGCGGTGGACGGCAAGCCGGCCAAGGCCTTCCGCATCGGCGCTGTGGTCGAGGGCGACAACGTCGTGCAGGCCATCCGCGCACGTGGCGCCGACCTCGGGCCGCTGGGCGGCAAGGTGGTGGTGGCATTGAACATCCCGCCGCCGGCGCCCCCGGCCACCGGCACCCTGCCCGATGCCCGGTCCCCGGGCGCCCCGGGCGCTGCTGCCACCGCGCCACGCCCGACCATCACCGCGCCAGCTCCGGCGCCTGCGCCTGGGACCACCCCACGGCGCGGCATGGCACCCACCCCATCGGCGCCGGCCGCCCCGACACCGCTGGTTCCGGCCCTGCCCATTCAGCCGGCCCCTGCCGCCGGGCAAGCGGTGCCGGTGCCGGGCCGACCCAGCGGCGGCGCCAACCAGGCCCAGTCGCGATAGCCCCACACTGGCCGCACAGGGTGCCGGCCGCCCGGGCGGCCGCATGACCCGCATCAATCGGGCCTGGCCGCTGGCAAAGGAGCATGCGCGGATGACCGCAGTGCCCACCCCCCCCATCGCACCCGGTGCTGCCGCTGAAGGACCGGGACGCTCCACCGCGCGCACCTTCAGCCCGGCCGCGCAGCTGCTGACGCAGCTGGCCGCCGAGTTGCGGGCCCATCCGCCGTTTGCGCAGATGGCACCGGCCGACGTGGCCGAGTTCGTCGCCGCCGCCCGCCAGACCTACTACGCGCCGGGCGAGGTGGTGGCCTCGCCTGCCGACGGGCCGGCGCCGCGCCTGGTCTTCATCCGCCGGGGGGCGGCAAGCGCGCGAGGCGGTGTGGCCGACCTGGCCGACGGCGGCCTGCACTACGACGCCGGCGACCTCTTCCCGGCGGCCGCCGTGACGGCGGCGCGTGCCGTGACCGCCACCTACGAGGCCACCGAGGACCTGTTCTGCCTGGAGGTTGCGGCCGAGACAGCGCGCGCCCTGGCCGGCCGCAGCGCTGCGTGGGCCGACTACCTGGCCCACCGCGCGCAACACCTGCTGGAACTCTCGCGCGCTGCGCTGCAGGCCGAGCAGGGCGCACAGGCGCTGGCCGAGCACTCGCTCGAGTCCCCGCTGTCGAACCTGCCGCGGCGGGCCCCGGTGGCTTGTGCGCCGGGCACCCCGCTGATCGAGGTACTGCGGCTCATGCACGGCGCACGCGTGGGCTCGGTGCTGGTCATCGACGCGGCCGGCACGGCGCGCGGCATCCTCACCCGGCACGACGTGCTGGAGCGGGTGGCGCTGGCCCGGCCCCCAGAGGACACGCCGATCGACGCTGTGATGTCCTCGCCCGTGTGCACGCTGCCCATCCATGGCACGGCCCAGCAGGCGGCGCTGACGATGTCGCGCCACGGGGTGCGCCACCTGCCGCTCACCGACGACAGCGCTCGCGTGGTGAGCGTGGTCTCCGAGCGCGACCTGTTCGCGCTGCAGCGGCTGTCGCTCAAGCACGTGAGCGGCATGATCCGCGCCATCTCGGTGGAGCCGGGCCACGACTGGCGCGAGGCGCGCGACGCACTGGTGGCCTGCGGCGAGGCCATCCGGCGCCTGGCGCGCCATCTGCTGACGCAGGGGCTGTCGGCACGCTCATTGACCGAGATGCTGTCGCACCTGAACGACCTGCTCACCGAACGCATCGTGCGGCTGGCCGCCCGCGCGCACGGGCTGGACGCCACCCATGCGGCGTGGGTCGCCTTCGGCTCGGAGGGCCGCTCGGAGCAGACCATCGCCACCGACCAGGACAACGGCCTGGTGCTCGCCGACGACGTCGACGAGGCCGAGCACGGGCGGTGGCTCGGCATGGCGCGCGAGGTCAACGACATGCTCGATGCCTGCGGCTACCCCCTGTGCAAGGGCCACATCATGGCCGGCAACCCGGCATGCTGCCTGCGCCAGCGCGACTGGCTGGCGCGCTTCGACCGCTGGATGGAGCAAGGAGCACCCGAAGACCTGCTCAACGCCAGCATCTACTTCGACGTGCGCACTCTGGCCGGGCCGGCAGCGCTGGTGGCGCCGCTGCGCGAGCGCATCACCGAGCGCGCGCGCGAGCTGCCGCGCTTTCGCAAGCAGCTGGCAGACAACGCGCTGCGCATGAAGCCGGCACTGAACTGGCGCGGTGCGCTGGACACCACAGACCAAGGCGAGGCCGCCTGGATCGACCTCAAGATGAGCGGCACAGCGATCTTCGTCGATGCCGCACGTCTGTTCGCGCTGGCCACCGGCGTGGGCACCACCGGCACGCGCGAGCGCCTGCTGCAAAGCGCTGCCGCCCAGGGCCTGCCGGCCGAGGAGGCCGAAAGCCAGGTGGCGGCCTTCGACCTGCTGCAGCTGCTGCGCCTGCGCCAGCAGGTGCGCGCCGATGCCGACGCGGCACAGCCCAACCGCGTCGACGTGAACCGGCTCACCGAAATCGACCGGCGTCTGCTGAAGGAGGCGATGCGCGCGGCGCGCGCGCTGCAGCAGCGCATCGAACTGGACTATCCGGGGTGAGCGCGGGCTCCTGGTGGTCGGCGCCGCGCGAGGCATGGCGGCGCCTGGCAGGTGGCGGCATGCCGCCGGGCTCGCGCTGGGTGGTGCTCGATGTCGAGACGACGGGCCTCGACCCGCGCACCGACCGGCTGCTGGCCATCGCGGCCATCGCGCTGCGCCTCGAGGGCGAGCGGCCGGTCGTCGACCTGCACGACAGCTTCGACGCCGTGCTGCGCCAGGACGGCCAAGCCGCCGGCGCCGTGGCCGACAAGGCCAACATCCTGGTGCACGGCATCGGGGTCGGCGCGATGCGTGCCGGCGCCGACCCGGCCGAAGTGCTGCGCGCCTTTCGCGCCTGGGCCGGGCCGGCGCCGCGGCTGGGCTTCCACGTGGCCTTCGACCAGGCGGTGATCGAGCGCGCCGAGCGCCAGCATCTGCATGGCGAAGGCCCTCCGGCCCGTGTGCCGTGGATCGACATCGAGCCGCTGGCGGCGATCGCCTACCCCGAGGTGAAGGCCCGCGCGCTCGACGAGTGGCTCACGCACTTCGACATCCGGTGCATCAAGCGCCACCAGGCGATCGCCGACACGCTGGCCACCGCCGAGCTGCTGCTGCGGGTGTGGCCGGCATTGCAGCAGCGCGAAGGGAAGGTCGATGCTGCCTCGCTGGCGCGGCTGGCGCGGGCACGGCGCTGGGTGCAAGGCGGCTGAAGACCGCGGCGCGCGCGGGCGGGGCGGAGTTGAACCCGGCACGTCCGTCTCAGCTCAGTGGAGGTCGATCGGGGCGCACGGCTTGCGTGGTGGCGGTACCGGGCCGCCGGGGTGGCCTGCGTGCGTTGTGGCGGGACCAGGCCGCCGGGGTGCCCTGCTCCGCGAATGTCCTTTTCTCAGGGCCCTGCTTCGCATGGCACTCAGATGCATCCTGATATCTTCGCCCCAGCTCCCGCAAGCGCAACAGGGAGCCGCGCCGGGGCAAGCCCGTGATGCCTCCTGAGGGCTCGACCTTGCAGTCAAGACTGGGCTCCCGGCGCATTCGACGCTGT
>JAEUPD010000190.1 GCA_016788525.1 Rubrivivax sp. | reverse complement strand
AGAATTTATAGTTATACCGTGGTACGGTGTACGCAATCATCTAATTCGACTCTTTTGAATTGGCCCAGCAGTCTCCCGACTGCCAGGCAACAAGTTAAGCCTGACGACCATAGCGAGGTGGCCCCACTCCTTCCCATCCCGAACAGGACAGTGAAACGCCTCTGCGCCGATGATAGTGCGGATTCCCGTGTGAAAGTAGGACATTGTCAGGCTAATTAATGCAAAGGCCCGGTCTTCAGACCGGGCCTTTCCCATTTGCGAGACGAGTTGTTCAGGGGCGGACTAGGCAATCGCCCGCAATGCAAGCACTGGCAGCGGGTTCTGGTGCTCGTCAGGGCGGACTACTCCGAGTCGATGTCCTGCAGCAGCCGCTCCACGTGCGCGGGCCTCAGCTGCAATAGCTTGCCGATATCGGCAAAGTCGTCAGGGAGCGCCGCGTTGTCCCATCCCTCGGCGCTGTGCCGCGCAACCCGAATCGCCAAGCGAACATTCGCCAGCTGTGGCGTCTCCCGCTCGGCATGATCGTTTGTGATCTCCACAAGCAACCGCGGCAGTCGCCAAGTGACCATGAGGTGATGCTGCAGACTTGCCAGTTCGATCTTCAACACGTCACGTTGAACCACCGCGGAACGCAAGGTCGGATCTGCCCGCTGGCGGCAGGCGATTTGAACAGCAAGCTCGGGTGCCTCCAGCCATAACAAAAGCTCCGCGAAATCATGCAGCAGCGCTGCTGCGTGGATGACCGGTGCGTCGTGGTCCATCCGGTGCACCGCAAAACCGATTGCAAACCGCGCCGCGCGATGCGACCGGCGCAGCACGCGCCGAAAGCCCTCCAGCGCGTGCGGCCGCCCCACGAGGCGCGCTTCGGCGGTGGGCTGCGGACCGAACGCCTGAAAGAAGGGCGGTATGCCGAGCATCACTAACGCAGCTGTGAGAGTCTCCACGTCACTGCCCTCGCGGCCGCGACGCAGCCTGGCCAGATGCGCGAGAACCTTCAAGGTCATGAGCGGATCATTTTCGATCTGCTCGGCCAACAGGTGGGCGTCAACCCCATCCTCCGAACCCCGAAGCTCCTCGATCCGAGCTGCAGTTCCCTCCAGTACAGGGAGGCACTCAGAATCGAAGCGCACTGCCCACTCTGCGAGGTCGCGTGGCGGGCGTGTTGTGAGGAGGGTGGGCGAGGTGGATGGCATGTCTCTCGGACACGAGGCCCGCAAGGGCCGCGCTGACCGGCTGTATCGACTCTGACTCGAACAAACTTGAACGCGCCCGGCCGACTGCCGCGCGGCAAGCGGATGAAACCAAGCGCCGCAAGTCCCGTCAGCCAGCTACAACGCCCGCAGCGGACGCGGGCGAGGGCGAGATCAGCAGCCCGACGCTTGGGTCTACACGACCGCCAAGCAGATCGCGATAGGCCGCCTCGAGTGCCGCTGGGCCCACCAGATTCTCAATCTGAACCCAAGGCGGCTGCGCGGTCACCACCCGCGAAACAAACGACACCCAGGCTTCCCCGAGGCGCTCTTGCAGCAACGCCGGGCCCCACCCATGGGGAGGTGGGGCGCTGCGCCTCTTCACCTGCGCCGGCGCGAAGAAAAGTTCCGGCCGGGGCCCGGGCAGCCCACCGCCGCCACCAAGGGCTTGCCAGTGCGTGCCGCCGATGGAAGCACTATGCATCAGCGCCCTCTCCCCAAAATGCTCATGCACAACCCGACGCAGCCGCGCGTCGCCGGCGAAATCGATATAAGCCGCCGGCTGTTCGTTGCTAAGCGTGCCCACCTCGGGATACGGCCGCACCTCGTCGTAACAGCCAAGCGCACGCGCGAATGCCACATTGCCCGGCGACGTCAGCCCCACAATCCTCGGCAACCCCTGGGCTCCCCGCCTCCGCGCCAAGCAGAACGCCGTGCCAAAGGCCGTCTTGCTCGAGGCGCTGGAGAAGAGCAACTGCTGCGCCCCAAAGAACGCGTTGTCGGCAAGGAAATCATCAATGAGGAACGAAGTGATGAACAGAGGTTTCAGCACCGCCTGAAAACCCTCCCGCGCCGGCGCCCAGCCAGGGTCCATTCGCGTGAAGGCGTACTGGTTATAGACCCCGGCCAGCTCCTGCCGATGCGCGCTGCCCTCGGTAAAGCCAGCCTGCCCGACGCGGGAAGCCCGCACAACCAAATTGGTACCCGCCGGGTAATAGCCCCAAATCCGCTCGCCCACTAGCAAACCCTCGGCATGCGACTCAACGACCTCGGCAAACCCCCAAACCGGCAGGCACCCCCACTCGCCCCGGTCGTTTTCCGCTGCCGGGAAGAACTGCCAATACTTCATCGACTCCCCGAAGGCGGCATAGGTGATGTTGTTTGCAGTCAGCGCAAAGCAATCCATCGCCAGCCGCGCCTGGCCCTCCCTAAGCGCGACGGAAGCATCGGGGTCAGGCACCAGGCGGGTTCGCAGGAGATCAGTACGGTGAACCAACAGACGCATACTCAATCCGCCTTCTACGTTGGGCCTAGGAAAGGTGGCATCCGTCTCAAGGCGCGACCTGCACCCTGGACGGCCCCCATTGGACGCCAGTTTGCCGGCCCTGGCGATCATTTCCCGCCCCTGCCCTGTGCAATGGCCGCGCCAAGGAAAGGCCAGGCACTCGAAGGCTCAACCAAGGCGCGCCGCGCCGACCTGGCCCGAAAGACCGAGCGCAGGAGGACGCAGCAAGCGCACAGCCCGCACCCGGGCAGGCGTCGATGACCTGCCCCACCGTCAGAGCCGGGTGACGCCGACCAGCATGCCGACAAGTTCACCGTCAACATAGAGCGCGCCCTCCGGGGCACCGGCCTCAGCGTAGAACTCCAGCACCGGGTCGCTGACGGATTCGCGGGCAACCATTGGGCTGGCGGCCCCGGCAACGCTGAGCGCCATGCGGGCCAGCATCTGACTGGCACGGCGCAGCAGTGCCGCGGCGAGCTCACGGCCGCTCGATGCCGGGTAGGCTCGGCCGGGCAGTGGGTGGTAGTGAAGTTCGCGGACCATGGGTGTCTCCTGGGCGCGCCTCCGCGCGGCGCTGGATTGGACGGATCAGATCTATGGGCTCGGGCGCACGAGGTGCTCGAGTTCACGCCGCAGCGACGCAGCTGCGCTCTGGCGCAACCCGCCCACACTGGCACGGTGGCTGCCAGCTCTACGTCGCAAGCACGGGGCAACCAGCGGATTCCGAGGCTTGGAGGTCTTGACGATCAGCTTCATGAGTCTCTCCTTCAGGTTTGACGTAAACGCTCATCACCGGCGGCAATGGGCCAAGGAACGAGCGGGACAAAAAACAAACAGGCCCGGCGCTGCTGGCAGCCCGGGCCTGGAAGTGCGCTGAAGCGCCCCGTGCACCTAGAGGCGCCAACTCACCCCCGCCCCGGGCAGGGCAACCTTATCCATGCAACGGCCCAGCCGCCGGCCACCGGAAGCGACAGCGTTGTCTCGGCCAACCAGGACCAGCGCACGCATCGCGATGGACAGAAACAGGGTCATGAACGAGTGGTTCGGGTGGATGGGACGTGCGGTGCTGCAGACCTGGAGGGCCAAGCAGACCCAGCACGCATCACTGACTACTTGCTCAAATGATAAAGCCAACGTAATCAACGCGCAACCCCCATCCAGGCCGGGAAATCCCTCATGCGGTGGACAAATGAAGCCCCCGCGGCAGGTCGAGGAAGACGACCGGACTCCCCGGCGCGCCCGCTCACCTCTTGCGTTTGAGCGGCGCCACACCGCGCTGAGCCTGCTGCCAAAGAGACCCCGGATCCTCGGGCACCCCGACTGCACTGGCGCCGCCGCTCTCGACCCGCGGTGCTGTGGCCGCGGCGTCAGCCGTTGGCACCAAGACCTCGCCCAGAAGACCGAGCAGGCTGGTCCGCGCGCGCTGCGGATGCCGACGGTAGTAGGTCAGCACCAGCCCGACAATGAACCGCTCATCTTCGTCGCGCGGATCCCGGTCATCACGACCCTCCTCGCTGCCGGCAAGCCCCATGCCCCCAGCCGTGCCGCCGTGCCCTAGCAGACCGCCGGCGGCCCGCACCGTGGCCTCGCTCCCGGCCCCAAGCGTATGCGGCTGGTCCATCCAACCGCGCGGCTTGTGCATCAGATGCTCGAACTGGCGGGCCAGGCGCTCGCCGATCTGCCGCGAGCGACTCTTGATCTGACTCCAGTAGCTCGGCTGAACCTGCACGCGCTCCGCGAAGCGCCGCTCCAACCCGCGCAGCGCGGCGGCATCGGCATGCCGCGCCGTGGCGCGAACAAACTCCTCGAACAGCAGCAACGCATTGTCAAGGCGCACCTGCGCGAGGTCGGGTGGGCCAGCAGACATGATGAGCCGCAATGATAAATCCACCTTGCGCCGTTGATGAGGCTCACTTGCCATGGGGCACCGCCTACCATGCCCCGCATGACCCGACCCGCCCGAACCCTGCCCGAAGTCGAACTCCCCGACGGTGTGCGCTGGCCGTCGCTCGGCTTGGGCACCTGGCGGTATGGCGAGAGCGCCGCGCGCCGCCTTGACGAGGTCGCAGCCTTGCGCCTGGCGCTCGAGATTGGCTACCGCGTCATCGACACCGCTGAGATGTACGGAGAAGGCGGCGCCGAAGAGGTCGTGGGCGAAGCGCTGCGCCAGTCCATCGCCGCCGGCACCCTGACGCGCGACGACGTGCACATCGTCACCAAGGTCTACCCTCACAACGCGTCACCCGAAGCCATGCGCCAGGCCTGCGACGCCAGCCGCCGCCGGCTTGGGGTGGACAGCATCGACCTGTACCTGCTGCATTGGCGCGGCGGCGTTCCACTGGCCGACACGCTGGCCGGGTTCCAGGACCTGCGCGCACGCGGCTGGATCAACCGCTTCGGGGTGAGCAACTTCGACACCGCGGACCTCGAGGAGCTGTTCGCCTTGCCGGCAGGCACCGACTGCGCGGCCAACCAGGTCTACCACTCGCTTGCGGAACGAGGCCCGGAGTTCGAACTGATTCCCTGGCAGCGCGGGCGCCGCCTGCCACTGATGGCCTACAGCCCGCTCGACCAGGGAGTACTCGCTCGCCACACCGGCCTCTCAGAGGTCGCGCAGCGCCTTGGCGCGACCCCGGCGCAGGTTGCGCTGGCCGCCCTGATGGCGCAGCCGGGTGTGATGGTCATCCCGAAGTCATCCGACCCGCAGCGGTTGCAGGAGAACTGGGCCAGTGCCACGCTGGCTTTGGCCCCGTCGGACCTCGCAGTGCTGGACAAGGCGTTTCCACCGCCGCGACGCAAGCGCGCCCTGGCGATGCGATGAGCCTGCACCCAGGCATGCCCCGTGCCGAGATTCCCCGCAGCCGCAGCGAAGGCCCGGGTTGACCAACCGTAGCTCGCAGGTTACCGTTACCACACGGTTACGGAACCACCCGCCCCGCACCCCGCCGTTTCATGCCCGCCGCCGCGCAGCTTCACGCCGCCCTGGCCGACCCCACGCGGGCAGCCATCGTTCGCCTGCTTGCCCAGCGCCAGCACTCGGTCGGCGAACTCGCCGACATGCTGCCCGTCACCCGGCCGGCGGTCTCCAAACACCTGCGCCTCCTCGAAGGGGCGGGTCTGGTCCGCCATCGAAGCGAGGGCACCCGCAACCTGTACCAACTGGAGCCCGCCGCGCTGGCTACGCTTCGCGACGAGATCGACGCCTTGTGGCGAACCGCGCTCGCCCGCTACGCCCTGGTGGCCAGGACCCGAAGATCGCGCGACGGCGCAGTGGCGAAGGGCAAACGATGATCGACGACGCGAACCGAACTCCAGGTGCCACCGGCACCATGGTCGCCCCTGCACCCGTGGTGCACTCGGTATTCGTGCCGCTCGCCCCGCAAGAGGCCTTCGATCTGTTCACCGGCCACATGCGCCTGTGGTGGCCGTTCACCGGTCACTCGTGCGGCGGCGAGGACGCACTCGACGTGCAGTTCGAGCCGCGCCCCGCAGGCGCAGTCACCGAACTGGGCAGGAAGGGCCAGCGCTGGACGTGGGGCACCCTGACGCACTGGGACCCGCCACGGTCCTTCGCCATGCGCTGGCACCCCGGCCTGCCGGCTGCCGAGGCCACGCAACTGCGCGTGACCTTCACTCCCGAAGAGTCGGGTACCAAGGTCCTGGTCCACCACGACGGCTGGGAGGCGCGCGGCGCAGCCGCCGACCTGAAGCGCGACCAGTACGACGAAGGCTGGCCGTTCACCCTCGCGGCATTCACCGCCGCAGCCCTTGCGAGGACCACGCCATGACGGTTCAAGTGTCGAAGCCGGCCCGCCCTGCCCGCCGCATCCCGTTTGCCGCGGCCGCCGGGTTCCTGGCCGCGCTCATCTGGACGTCGCCTGCGCCCGCCGCCGAGCGCGCCATCGACAAGCAGATCGACGTGCCCGCGGGTGTCGACCAAGTGTGGGCCGCGTGGACCACACGCGAGGGCGTGACCAGCTTCTTCGCCCCGGATGCGCGCATCGAGGCGCGGGTCGGCGGTGCGTTCGAGATTCAATTCGACCCCGGCGCGCCGCCCGGCGCCAAGGGTGCCGACGACATGCGCTACCTCGCGCTGCAACCCAAGAAGATGCTCAGCTTCGACTGGAACGCGCCGCCCTCGCTGCCCGAGGCCCGGCAGCAGCGCACCTTCGTCATCGTGCGGCTGGCGCCCATCGACGCCAGGATGACGCGCGTCACGCTGCACCACACGGGATGGGGCGATGGCGGCGAGTGGGACAAGGCCTACGCCTACTTCGACCGCGCCTGGGGGTTCGTGCTCGGCAATCTCAAGAAGCGCTTCGAGCAGGGGCCCATCGACTGGCAACCCTGGCTCGCGCAACTCGAACGCAGCCGCGCGGCCGCGGCTACGCCGGCGGCCGCCAGCGCACCAGCAGCAGCACGCTGAGTGCCGGGCCTCGCGCGCGGCTGCCGAACGCGGCGCCCATGCCGCCCCGCCGTCACGCGTCGTGCAAAGCCACGGCGTGGTTGTCCGGTGCCAGCGCCACCGGCCAGGCCAGCATGCCCGCTTCTCCGCGCAGCTGCCACCGCCCGGCGCCACGCGCAGCACCCACGACCACGCCCTCGCGCCGCGGCGCCAGCGCCACCAGCGCGCAGGGATCGGACAGCTCGCCCACGGTCGCCAGATGTTGTGGCCGCGCCGGGTTCCACCACAGCACGCGACGCGCCTTCTGGGCGCTCAGCACGAATCCGCCGCCGGGGCCGGCGACGATGTCGCCGGCGTAGCCGCTTCCAGAGGCGTCCGAGGTGGCGATGCGCAGGGCTTGGCCATCGTGCACGGCGAGTGCCGGTGCTGCCGCCCGCTGATGCGGTTGAGCGTGTTCCGCCTGCAGCGCCACGCCGAGCCACGCGGCGCTGTCGCCGAGCGCATGCGACCAAGCCAGGTGCCGCAGGCTCAACTGTGGATCGTCCAGCGTGAAGCGGTCGAGCAAGGCACCTGTGGCGGGATGCAGCCGCACCAGCGCAGACGCCATCTCGGCGCGCTCGACCTTGCGCCCATCGGGCGTGCGAAGGATGCCCCCATTGCCCACCCACAGACTGCCGTCGGCGCCGATCGAGAGGTCATGCGGGTCGATGCCGCCGCTGTCGAATTCGGCGATGCGCCGCAGCGTGCGCAGGTCACGCACAGCAACGTAGCCGCGGCCATCGGCGGGGTCGGTTTCGCTGGTGAACAGCCAGTGGCCGTCGGCCGACACGTGCGCGTGCCCGTTGAGTGTGCGCTTCCCCTCGCTGCCGGCGTCGTCCAGCGCCAGGCGCGCTTCCACACGCGCCTGGCCGTCGCAGCGCAGCAACCAGCGGCCAGGCCGGTTGGCTGTGGCCACGAAGCCGCCGCCCGCAAGCGCGGCCAGCCCGTGGGCCCGGGTCGGTACGGCGCACGCGCCGGCCACGCGCATGCGGCCCGCCGCCCAGTCGAGTTCCATCACGCCGATCATGTCGCCGGACGGCGATGCCTTGCCCATCGCCGCATCGCCCGGCCCGCGCCAGGCCATCGCCAGGCGCATCGTGTCGGCGCCGTGGCCCGCGGCAGTGCCGCGCGCGTGGGCCAGCCCGGGGGGCGCCACCGCCGCCATCGCGAAGGCGGTCAGCAGCGCGCGCCGGTGTGGTGGGAGTTCAGGCTTGCAGAAGTCCATCGCACCGCACACTGCTCGAGTCGCTCGGGCATGGTGCCGGTCAGTTGAACTTGTAGGTGCCGGTCATCAGCAGCATGCGGCCGGGCCCGGGGATGTAGTGGCCGGTGTAGAGCTGGTCGCCGTACAGCTTGTCGCCCACGTTGTTCAGGTTCGCCTTGAAGATCAGCTTGTCCTGCACCCAGTGGTACTCGGCCATCAGGTCGGCCACCACGAACTTCGGCACGTGGAAACCGGGGTTGCGGTTGGGCTGCTGGCCCGAGCGTGCCGTGAGCCCGCCGCCCAGGCGCAGCGCCTGGGTGAGCTGGTAGGTGCTCCACAGTGCGCCGGTGTGCTGCGGCGTGAGCGATGGGCGAGTGCCTTGCCCTTCGGCGCCGGCCACCCCGACATCGATGTTCGCCACCGGCAGCCACATGTACGAGCCGAACACCTCCCAGCGCGGCGTGAGCCGCCCGGCGAGGTCGAGCTCGAGGCCGGCGACGTGGCGCTTGCCCGAGAGCGTCACCAGGTTCACCAGCGGATCGGTGTTGCGCTCGTGCAGCTTGGTGCTGCGGAAGATTGCAACGCGGCCGGTGAACCTGCCGTCGGCCGAATCGATGTTGGCACCGAGCTCGAGGTTGATGCTCTGCTCCGGCGGAATGTCGACGTTGGTGGCCGACAGCGAGTACGCATCGCCGGAGGTGTTGAAGGAGGTGGCGTACGAGAAGTGGAAGCTCAGCCGCTCACCGGGCTGGAACAGCAGCCCCACCCGCTGGCTCAGCTCCGAGACCTTCATGCGGTAGCTCGTCGTTGTCTCGGGGCTGGCCGCGTTGGTGGGGAGGGCGAAGGCGTCATAGTCGCCGATGAGGTGGTCGTAGCGAAGGCCGGCCAGCAGCTTCCAGTTCGGCGCGAATTCGACCAGGTCCTGCAGGTACAGGCCCTCGCCCCGGCTCTCGTAGCGATTGGCCAGGCGCAGGATGCGCGAGTCCTCGTCGATCCAGGCGCCGTCATCGGTTGTGCCCACCAGCGTGGGCGGCTTGACAGGTACCACGCCGCCTTGCGCGGCATTTCGCGCCGCCCACACCCGCTTGCGTTCCTGCGCGAGGTCGACACCCGCCTGGAGCTGGTGCGGCAGGCCGAAGGCCTTGAACCTGCCGTCGAAATCGCTCTGCACGAACAGCGTATCGAGGTCTTGGATCTTCAGGGGCGCACCGCGGTTGAGCACGGTGCCGGCGCGCAAGGTGGCCAGGCTCGCCGCCAGCCCGTCGGGCTGCTGGGCCGCGGCGGCGAAGCGCAAGGTGCTGGCGCGCTGGTCACGTTCGTAGTGGCCGCTGCGCACCCGCGTCACGAGTTCCTGGCCACGCTCGGGCCGCCAGGTGTGCGTGAAGCCCAGCGTGCTGGCCGAGCCGTGGTTGCGGTCGCTGGCCATGCCGTAGTAGGTGGTGGGTGAAACAGGCAGCAGCGTCGTTTCCGACACGGGCGACGTGGCCGTGGGCCGGATGTACGGCAGCCCGTAGTTGATGCCGTTGTCGTTGTCGAGGTGGTAGCCGCTCACCGCGAACGCGTGGCGCAGCCCGATGCCCCACGCCAGCGTGGCGGCGACGCCGCTCTTGCTCAGGCGCGTGCCGGCGCCGTTGTTGTCGGCCTCGGTGGCCATGGTGCCCAGGCGCAGCGCGGTGTCGGGCGCCAAAAGCAGGTTGAAGTCGCCGACCGCGCGCAGGTAGTTGTGGCTGCCCATCGTGACGTCGACCTGGTGCTCGGTCAGCAGGCGCGGCGCCTTGGTCACCATGTTGACCGCGCCGCCGGTGGAGCCTCGGCCGAACAGCATCGACGCCGACCCGCGCAGCACCTCGATGCGGTCAAAGAAGAACGTGTCGCGCTCGTAGAACGCGGGGTCGCGCATGGCGTCCACGAACACGTCGCCAGTGCCTTGCAGCGAAAAGCCGCGCAACCGGATGTCCTCTTCGCCGCCTTCGGCAGCCAGGAAGCTGATGCCCGAGGTCTGGCGCAGCGTGTCCTTCAGCGTGTCGAGGTTGCGGTCGTCGATCAGGCGTTCGGTCACCACCGTCACCGACTGCGGCACGTCACGCAGTTCCTGCTGCCCTTTGCCGATGCGCGTGGCGGTGGCCTTCACGCCGTCCTTGCCCTGGGGTTCGGCGGCGGCCCGCGCACGCACGACCGGCAGCACGCTGCCATCGGCCGGCGGCGTTGCAGGTTCGGTGGTGGCAGGCGGCTGCCCAGCCTGCGCCCTGGCGGGCGGGGTCAGCGGGGCCGAGGCCAGCACGATGAGGCAGGCCGCCGTGACGGGACGGCGTGCCCAGCCGCGCCGTTCGGGGGCGCGGGTCCTGAGGCAAAGCGCAAGGAACGCAGCGGGGTTGTTCATTTTGCGGGTGTGAACAGCGGGGGATGAAGGGCGAAGAAGCGCATGCCACGGTGGGCGGCAGGTGAGCGCAAAGGGAGCGGCAACGTGCTGCCGCCAGGTTGTGGGTTCTGGCGGTCGAACGGCGGCCGCAGCAGCGGCGCAGGCGTGGGCGCTGGGGCCGGCCGAAGCGCGCTAGTCGAGCGCGTACTCGATCGGGGCCGTGACGGCAACCTCGACGGCGAGCCCGTCTTCGGTGTGTGGCCGGAAGCGCGCCTGTCGCATCGCCCACAGCGCCTGCTCGTCCAGCCGCGGGTGGCCCGAACTTCGCAGCAGGCGCACCTCGATGGGCAAGCCGCGCACATCGACGACGACGCGCAGCCATACGGTGCCCGATTCGCGCGCGCGCCGTGAGAGCGTGGGTACCTCGACCGGCGGCAAGACGAGGTAACTGACCGCCGAGGCTGCCACTTCCTTGCGCGTTCGCGGCGCGGCGGGCGGTGGCGCAACGGTCGCTACGCCTGTCACCGCAGCCGGCCCCGCCTGAATGGGGACCGGTTCTGCGGCGATCGCCGGTGCGGCCTGCAGCGGTGCTTCGGCTGGGGGCGCGGCCACCGGGGGCGCCCCGGCCTGGATGAGCGCCTCGGGGATTGGTAGGGTCTGCTGCCGTGGCAGGGGCCGGGCGGGCAGCGGCAGATCTGCCTGGTGCGGCTCGGCCCCGCGCGCCGGCGGGGCGCTGTCGAGCCGCAGGCTCACCATCAACGGCGCCACCGGGGCGCGCAGCCGGGCGGCGGCCTGGTGCCACAGCACGGCAGCCAGGCCGACGTGCAGCGCGACCACCGCGGTCGCGACCGTTCGGCGTGCGGCTCGCGGCCCTTTACCGAAACCAGGTTGAGGCGAGGTGGCCAGCGCCAGTTGCATGGGCGTTCCTCTTGCGGGCGCGCTCGCCTCCGCATGGGGGCGACAAGTCGCGCGGTTGGTGGAACGAGGCTGGCGACGGCTGGCTTCGTGAGTGCGGCCCCGATGAACGGAGCGAGGGATCCAAGTATATAATGCGAATCATTCGCATTACAAGCCCGCGATGCTGCCATGCCCGACCCAGCAACCGACCCGGCCGCGTCAGCCCCGGCAAGCGGCTCTGGCCGACCCGACTCCGTCGCCACCGACCCTGCGCAAGGCGAGCCTCGGGTCTTGCGCAGCGAAGACCTGCTTGCCGGGCGGGCCGAGGTGTTGATCGGCCATGGGCCGCAAACCTATCGGCTGCGGCGCACGCTCACCGGCAAGCTGATCCTGACGAAGTAGCGCGCGCGGTGCGGCGCGCCGGCCCAGGCGGGCACGCGCCGCTGCCAAGCCACCGATGTGCCGCTTCCAGGCCGCTTTCGGCCCGACCTCGGCGCCCTGCGCGCGCTTCAGCCCGTGGGGCAGATCAGATCAGTCTTCTTCCTTGACCTGGAACTGCCCCACCAGCTGCTGCTGCACCGTGGGCGGCACCGCTTCATAGTGGCTGAGTTCGATGGTGTAGCGGCCTTGGCCGGCCGTCATCGCGTTGAGCCGGTTCTGGTAGCCGGCGAGTTCGGACAGCGGCGCCTGGCCCTTGATGACCACCGTGCCGTTGGCGCCGTTCGCCGTGCCGCTGACGATGCCGCGCTTGCCGGACAGGTCGCCGGTGATGTCGCCCATCGCACTGTCGGGTGCCGCGATCTCCACATGCACGATCGGCTCCAGCACGATCGGCCTCGCCTCGCGGATGGCGGCCATGAACGCCTTCTTGCCGGCGGTGGCAAAGGCAATCTCCTTGCTGTCCACGCTGTGGTGCTTGCCGTCATAGACGGTGACCTTCACGTCGACCACCGGGTAGCCGGCGATGGCGCCATGCGCCAGCACCTCGCGCACGCCCTTCTCGACCGCGGGGATGAACTGGTGAGGGATCACGCCGCCCTTGGATTCATCGGCAAACTCGAAGCCCCCGCCGCGCGGCAGCGGCTCGACGCGCAGGTACACCTCGCCGAACTGGCCGGCGCCGCCGGTCTGCTTCTTGTGGCGGTGGTGCCCGTCGGCCTTGGCGCTGATGGTCTCGCGGTAGGCGATGCGCGGCGGCCGCGTGTCGACCTCGAACTTGTAGGTTTCCTTCATGCGCTCGAGCAGCACGCGCAGGTGCAGCTCGCCGAGGCCATAGACGATCGTCTCGTTGGTGGTCGCCACGTGCTCGATCTTCAGGCACGGGTCTTCATCGACCAGCTTGCCGAGAATCTCCCACATCTTCTGCTCGTCACCGCGCTTCTTGGCCTGCACCGCGATGCCGTGCACAGGCTTCGGGAAATCCAGGGGCTTCAGGTGAATGTGGTCGTCCTCGGCGGCGTCGTGCAGCACGGCATCGAAGTGAATCTCGTCGACCTTGGCCACCGCGACGATGTCGCCGGGCACCGCCCGCGGCACCTCGACATGGTCCTTGCCCTGCAGCATGAACAGGTGCCCCACCTTGAAGGGCTTGCGGCCATCGCCGATAAAGAGCATCGAGTCCTTGGTGACCGTGCCCTGGTGGATGCGGAAGATGCCCATGCGGCCGACATAGGGGTCGACGGTCACCTTGAACACATGCGCCAGCACGTGCTTGGCCGGGTCGACCTCGGCATGCTTGAGCTTGGCGGCGGCCCCCTCGCCTTCGAGGAAATCGGGCAGGTTGGCCTCGGTCGGGTTGGGCAGCAGCTTGACGATGATGTCCAGCAGCTCGGCCACGCCGGCACCGCTGCGCGCCGAGACGAAGCACACCGGGATCAGATGCCCCTCGCGCAGCGCCTGCTCCAGCGGCGCGTGCAGCTCGCCGGCATCGATGTCGCCGTCGTTGAGGTAGCGGTCGACGAACGCCGCGTCGACCTCCACCACCTGCTCCACCAGCGCGCGGTGTGCGGCATCGACGCTGCCGAAGTCGCTGTGGCCCTCACGGTTGTAGAAGCAGTCGACGACCTTGCTGCCGCCGGCATCCGGCAGGTTCAGCGGCAGGCACTCCTTGCCGAAGCGGGCCTGGATCTGCTCCAGCAGCCCGGGCAGGTTGACGCCCTGCGCGTCGATCTTGTTGACGATGATGAGCCGGTCGAGCGCGCGGTCGGCCGCGTAGTCCATCATGCGCTCGGCCATCGGCTCGATGCCCACCGCGGCGTTGATGACGACGGCGGCCGTTTCCACCGCCTCGAGGGCCGGCAGGCTCTGGCCGAGGAAGTCGCTGCCGCCGGGCGTGTCGATGATGTGGATGCGCGTGCCCGCGTGCTCCGTGTGCAGCACCGCGGCGTTCAGCGAATGCTGCATCTTTCGTTCGAGCGGGTCGTAGTCGCTGACCGTGCTACCGCGTTCCAGGCTGCCGGCCGCGCCGATGGCCCCACTCTTGACGAGCAGCGCCTCGGCCAGGCTCGTCTTGCCGCCGGCCGCGGGGCCGACCAGGGCGAGGGTGCGGATGTCCGACACCGCCTTGGCGGTGCCGGTCGTGGCTGGGCTTGGCATGCTGGTTCTCCTCGCGGGCGCCGCGCGGATCGCCGGGACATGCCGCCCCGCGAGCCGCTGCGGCGGCCGGCATCGATGGGTGGGAAAGGAAGCGGGGATGAAGGAACGATTCGCGCCGAGCGCGGAAGCGACGGCCCAGCGTAAGGGATCGCGCCGAGGCGCACAAGGGTGAACACCGCGTGGCAGGCGGGCACCCGCTTGAGTAAGGTCAAGGGTGATGTCCACACCGCCGCGCCGCGTGCTGCCGCTGATCGTGCTGGCACAGCTGCTGGGCACGTCACCCTGGTTCGCGGTGAACGCGGTCATGCCCGATCTGCGCGCGGCCACCGGCTGGCCCGAGGCGGCCGTGGGCACGCTGTCGTCGGCGCTGCAGCTGGGGTTCATCGGGGGCACGCTGGTGTTCGCGCTGCTCGCAGTGGCCGACCGCTACCCCGCGCGCCGGGTGTTCCTCGCGAGCGCGCTGGCCGCCGCCGCCTGCACCCTGGCCGCTGCCGCAGCGGCGGCGTCGTTCCATGCGCTGCTCGTGTTGCGGGCGCTCACGGGATTCTTCATCGCCGGCATCTACCCGGTGGGCATGAAGATCGCAGCGCAGTGGTTCCCACGCGGTCTGGGTGCGGCGTTGGGATGGTTGCTGGGTGCGCTGGTGGTGGGCAGCGCCAGCGCCCACGCGCTGCGCGCGCTGGCGGCTGATGGCCACGCGCTGCCGTGGCAGGTGGTGTTTGTGGCTGTTGCAGTGCTGTGCACCGCGGCCGGGCTGGCGATGGTGCTCGGTGTGCCCGACGCGCCCGCGGTGGCCGCGGCCCGGCCCGGTGCTGGGCCGGGGCTGCGCTTCACGGCGCTGGCCAGCGTGTGGCGCGACCGGCGGGTGCGGGCATCGGCCTTCGGCTACTTCGGGCACATGTGGGAGCTGTACACGGTCTGGGTGCTGATGCCGGCGATCGTGGGCCTTCGCATTGCCGACTCGGTGGGGGTGTCGTGGTGGGTCTTCGCCGCCCTGGGTGCCGGGGCCGTGGGCTGCATCGGTGGCGGCCTGCTCGTGGCGCGCGCCGGCAGCGCCCGCGTGGCGGCAGTGCAGCTGGCGGTGAGCGGGGGCTGCTGCCTGGCCGCGCCATGGATGCTGGTTGCGCCGCTGCCGCTGTTCGGTGCGTGGCTCATGCTGTGGGGCATCACCGTCGCGGGTGACTCGCCGCAGTTCAGTGCGCTGACGGCGGCCAACGCGCCGCGCGAGGCCGTGGGCAGCGTGCTCACGCTGACCAACAGCATCGGCTTTGCGGTCTCCGCACTGAGCATCGAGGTCTTCGTGCGTGCCGCCGCCGCCTCCTCGGTCGCCCAGGTGTTGCCGTGGCTGGCCCTGGGGCCGGCGCTGGGGCTGCTGGCGCTCGCGCCGCTGGTCCGGGCCCGCGCCTGAAGCGAAGGCGCTGCGGCCAAGGCCGCAATGGCCGGCGGGGCGGGGGAGCGCCAGACGCGGTCAGCTCGGGGCGAACCCGGCGACCGCCACTGCCGGCCGGCGGTGCACACGCTGCGCCACCAGTCGCCGCGCTTCTTCCGGCCGCGCCGCGTGCAGGTACGCCGCCACCAACGTCTCTTCGACCAGGTCGCGCTGGGCCCGGCTGCCGCCGATGCGAACCGCCTCGGGCCGTGCACGCTCGAGGGACTCGATGGCCGGCATCGCCAGGTTCAGCACCGTGAGGTCCATCGCGTACACCGCGCAAGGCAGCGCGATGACCGCCAGCCCCGTCCACTCGCGGCGCGTGGCCTTGGCAGGCCGGGCCAGCGCGGCGGCGGCGGTGGCGTGGGGCTCAGCTCTCGGCGATGGTCCGCAATCCGCCATGAATCATGCGCCGGCCGTCGAGCGGCACCGGGTTGTGTGCGCGCTTCACGCGCGGGTCGTCCATCATGGCCTGCCACGCCGCGTCGCGCACCTCGGCGCGAAGGCCAGACGATCCACGAGAAGCCGGCACGCCGCAGGCTCCTCCGTCGCCGTAGCTCATGGTTCTCCACGCCGGCCGAAGTGTGGGCGGCGATCGACAGCGTGGACGCTTCGCGGCACTTGCCGGAGGAGGGGAAACCCCAGCCGAGCGGCCGCGGTGCGACCGCGCGCCGGCATGCCCCTTGCGGCGAGCAGCAGCCGAGCGGCTATTCGTGCCGCAGGGCCTCGATCGGGTCCAGCCGGGCCGCGCGACGCGCCGGGAAGAAGCCGAAGACCACGCCGATCAGCGCCGCGAAGGCAAAGCTCGCCAGGTTGATGCCGGCGTCGAAGAGGTAGGGCACGCCCATCCACCGCGTCAGCGCCGCCGAGGCCGCGGTGGCCAACGCGATGCCCACGATGCCTCCCAGCGCGGCCAGCACCACCGCCTCGATGAGGAATTGCAGCAGCACCTCGTGCCCGAGCGCACCGATGGCCAGCCGGATGCCGATCTCGCGCGTGCGCTCCGTGACGCTGACCAGCATGATGTTCATGATGCCGATGCCGCCCACGAGCAGGCTCACCGCGGCCACTGCGCCCAGCAGTGCCGTCATCACCGCCGTCGTGCCCGAAAGTGTCTGCGCCAGCTGCGCGGTGTCCAGCACGTTGAAGTTGTTCTCGTCGCCCTCGGCCAGCTTGCGCCGCTCGCGCAGCAGCCGCGTGATCTCGGCCTTCACGCGCGCGGGGTCGGCGCCGTCCGTCATCGAGACCAGCAGCGTCCCGACGTTGACGTTGCCGGTGAGCCGGCGCTGCACCGTGGCAATGGGCATCACGACCACGTCGTCCTGGTCCATGCCCATCGCCGCCTGGCCCTTGCCGGCCAGCAGGCCGATGACCTCGCAACTCATCTGGCGCAGACGGATGCGCTCGCCAAGCGGGTCGACACTGCCGAACAGCTCGCGCCGCACGGTGGCGCCGATCACGCACACCGAAGCACCGGCGCGCTCCTCGGTGGGTTCGAAGAGGCGCCCCGACTCGAGCCGCCAGTTGTTGGTTTCGAAGTAGGCGTTGGTGGTGCCGTAGGCCACCGTGGACCAGTTGCGCGCGCCGTACACCGCCACGCCGCCCGCGGTGGCCTGCGGCGCCACCGCGCGCACGCCACCCACCTGTGCCGCAATGGCGTCGGCGTCGGTGGCGCGGAACGGCGGCGACCCCGCCGCGTCGCGCCCGGGGCCCAGGCGTTGCCCGGGCCGGATCTGCAGGAGGTTGGTGCCCAGGCTCGTGATCTGGTCCTGCACCGCCTGCGTCGCGCCGTTGCCCACCGTGACCATGGTGATCACCGCGGCGACACCGATGACGATGCCGAGAATGGTGAGGAACGAGCGCAGCAGGTTGCGCCGGATCTCGCGCAGCGCCAGCAACAGCGTGTTGAGCCACTGGCCCCAGATGGGCATGCGGGCGGTGGCCATCAGGCGGCCTCCTCGGCGGGTTGGACCGGCCGCCCGGGCGCGGCGCCGTTCACCGTGTCCGTGGCCACGCGGCCGTCGACGAAACGCACGACGCGGCGCGCGTAGGCGGCCATGTCCGGCTCGTGCGTCACCATCAGCACCGTGATGCCGCGCACGTGGTTCAGCGAGGCGAGCAGGTCCATGATCTCGCGCCCACGCTGCGTGTCGAGGTTGCCGGTGGGCTCGTCGGCGAGCAGCACGGTGGGCTGCGTCACCAGCGCGCGGGCGATGGCCACGCGCTGCTGCTGGCCGCCCGAGAGCTCGGCGGGCGTGTGGTGCTCCCAACCCGCCAAGCCGACGGCGGCCAGCGCCTCGCGCGCGGCCGTGTGACGGGCCGCCGTGCCTTCGCCGCGATAGAGCAGCGGCAGCTCCACGTTCTCCTGCGCGCTCGTGCGCGGCAGCAGGTTGAAGCCCTGGAACACGAAGCCGAAGTGCCGCCGGCGCAAGAGCGCCCGCTGGTCGCGCGTGAGGCGCTGCACCGGCACGCCACGGAAGAGGTAGGCGCCCTCGGTGGGCACGTCGAGGCAGCCGAGGATGTTCATCACCGTCGACTTGCCCGAGCCGCTCGGCCCCATGACGGCGACGAAGTCGCCCTCGCCAATCGCGAGGTCGATGCCGCGCAGTGCCTGGAAGGCGGCGCTGCCGCTGCCGTAGGTCTTGGTGACGCCGCGCAGCTCGATGAGCGGGGCGGCGCGGGCCGTGTCGGGGTCGCGGGTCATGGATGCTCGCGGTTCGCGTCGTTCGAATCAGGGCGGCGTGCCTGCTCAGGGCGCAGCGCTCAGCGCTTAGCGCTTGGCGACCGCCTGGTCGACGATCACCTCCATGCCCGGGCGCAAAGCCTCGCTGGTCACCTCGGTCATGCGGCCGTCGCTGACGCCGGGCGTCACCGGCACGGCCTGCGGCCGGCCTTCCTGCAGCACCCACACCTGGCGGGCGCGCGAGGTGTCGGTGCCGGCGCGCTTGGGCTGGCCGCCGCCGGGCGGCT
>JAEUPD010000178.1 GCA_016788525.1 Rubrivivax sp. | reverse complement strand
TGAAAAAGCCCCTGATGAGCGTGCTGCTGCGCGACGTGCACCACTACCTGTTCGACAAGGAGTTCGGCCCGCCGGGCAAGCCGGCCGTGCGCATCCAGCAGACGATCCGCAAGCGCTTCGTCGACAAGCTGGCCGAGGTGGGCACGGGCAACGGAGCGCATGTCGTGGTCTCGCACAGCATGGGCACGGTGATCGCCTACGACTGCCTGAAGCGCGTGGCCGGCTGCCCCGCGGTGGACGGCCTCATCACCATCGGCAGCCCGCTCGGGCTGGACGAGGTGCAAGACCAGCTGCAGCCCGGCTGGAGCCGGGGCGACGGCTTTCCCGCCGAGCGCCTGCGCGACCGCTGGTTCAACCTGTTCGACCGGCTCGACCCGGTGTGCGGCTTCGACCCCAAACTCTCCAACGACTACCAGCGCGGCGGCCAGGGCACGGTGCTCGACCAGGCGGTGGGCAACCCGGGGGCCTGGCGCCATTCGGCCACCAAGTACCTGCGCCAGCCGGCCTTCGGGCAGGCGCTGCGCAGCCTGCTGAAGCTGTGAGCGCGCCAGGCCGCTCCAAGGCGCTGCCACCGCAGCGCGCGGGCACGGAGGTTGCGGCATGAGCACCGGGCCCACCTTGGGTGCCGGCATGGCGGGCGACGCCGAGGTGCCCGACCTGCGCACGCGCGCCGAGTGGATGATCGCCCGCGTCGAGGGCGACGACCCGAAGGAGGCCGGCCGGCTGGTCGAGGAGCTGCGCAACGCGCGCGAGTACCCGCTGATGCTGCGCCTGGCCGAAGCGATCAGCCGCAAGCGGCCCGACGAGGCGCGCAACCGGCGGCTGTACGGCCAGGCGCTCATCGAGCAGGGGCAGGTCACCGCCGCCATCGACGTGCTGGAACGGCTGGCCGCGCGCCTGAAGCCCGACCACCGCGAACACGGCGAGGCGATGGGGCTGCTCGGCCGCGCGCACAAGCAGATCTACTTCGACGCCAAGGACAAGGCCAGCCCCACCGCGCGCGCCGCGCTGCGCGCAGCGATCGCCGCCTACCGCAAGCCCTTCGAGCGCGAGCCGCCCAGCACCTGGCACGGCGTGAACCTGGTGGCACTGCTGGCGCGCGTCGAACGCGACGGGCCGCCGCTGCGTGGCGCGCCGAAGGCCAGCGCCGTGGCCGCCCGGGTGCTGGCCGCGCTCGATGCCGTGCCCGCCGACCAGCGCGACGAGTGGCACGCCGCCACGCGCGCCGAGGCCGCGCTCGGCCTGGGCGACTGGGACACCGTGCACGCTGCGCTCAAGAGCTACGTCGGCTCGCCGCAGGCCAAGGCCTTCATGATCGCCGGCACGCTGCGCCAGTTCACCCAGGTGTGGAGCCTGGAAGCGCAACCGGCCGGCGCCGAGCTGGTGGCCATGCTGCGCGCGCGGCTGCTCGCCGTCTCCCAGGGCGAGCTGCGGCTGGCGCCCGAGGCGGTGATGCAGGCCCGCCGCCTGCCCGAGCCCGGCCGCACCCAGCTCGAGGCGGTGCTCGGCGACTTCGGCACCAGCACCTGGAAGTGGTGGAAGACCGGCCTGGACCGCGCCGCCGCGGTGTGCGTGGTGCGCTCCAAGCTGGGCCAGCGCCTGGGCACCGGCTGGCTGGTGCGCGCCGGCGACCTGGGCCGCACGCCGGCCGACGAGCTGCTGGTGATGACCAACTACCACGTCGTCAACGCCGAGGGCTCGCACGAGGGCCTGACGCCCGACAACGCCGAGGTCGTCTTCGAGGCGGTCGACCTGGAGAAGGTCTACACGGTGCAAAGCCCGCTCGTGTGGTCTTCACCGCCCGAGCGCCACGACGCCGCGCTGCTGCGCCTGCACGAGCCCGTGCAGGGCATCGCGCCGCTGCCGCTGGCCAAGGGCCTGCCGCTGGTGGAGGCCACCGCGCGTGTCTACGTCATCGGCTACCCGGGCGGGCGCAGCCTGGCCTACTCGCTGCAGGACAACGCGCTCATCGACCATGAAGGCCCGCTGGCCGGAAAGCCGGCCATCGACGGCGTGGTGCGCGTGCACTACCGCGCCCCCACCGAGGGCGGCAGCTCGGGCAGCCCGGTGTTCAACGCCAGCGGCTGGGAGGTGATTGCGCTGCACCACAAGGGCGGCAAGCTCGGCATGCCGATGCTCAACGGCAAGCCGGGCACTTATGCCGCCAACGAGGGCGTGTCGCTGGCCAGCATCGTCGAGGCGATGAAGGCGGCCTGAGGCGGGCGGCCGGGCCACGCCCGGCGCGAGAATGGCCGCGCCCTCCACTGCCTGCCCGAGCGCCCTTCATGCCAGCCACCCCCACCCTGCGCTTCGACCAACGCGTCGCCATCGTCACCGGGGCCGGCGGCGGCCTCGGCCGCGCGCACGCGCTGCTGCTGGCCTCGCGCGGCGCGGCGGTGGTCGTCAACGACCTCGGCGGCAGCGTCGACGGCGCCGGCGGCAGCGACGCCGCGGCAAGCCAGGTGGTGCGCGAGATCGAGGCGGCCGGCGGCCGCGCCATCGCCAACTTCGAGAACATCGCCAGCGCCGAAGGCGCTGCCCGCCTGGCCGGCGCCGCGCTGGCCGCCTTCGGCCGCATCGACATCCTCATCAACAACGCCGGCATCCTGCGCGACAAGACGCTGCACAAGATGGACACCGCCGACTTCGAGGCGGTGGTGCGCGTGCACCTGCTCGGCTCGGCCTGGTGCTCGCGCGCCGTGCTGCCGGCAATGCAGCAGCAGCAGTACGGCCGCATCGTGATGACCACTTCGGCCGCGGGCCTGTACGGCAATTTCGGCCAGAGCAACTACGCCGCGGCCAAGCTCGGGGTGGTGGGCCTGATGAACACGCTCAAGCTCGAAGGCGAGAAGCACGGCATCCGCGTCAACACCGTGGCGCCCGTGGCCCTGACGCGGATGACCGAAGGGCTGCCGTTCGCGCGCATGTTGACCGAGGCCACGCCCGAACGCGTGGCCGCCGGCGTGGCCTGGCTCGTGCACGAGTCGTGCGAGGAAAGCGGCATCGTGCTGGCCGCCGGTGCCGGCTACTACTCGGCCGTGCGCATCGTCGAGAACCTGGGCGTGCACGCCGGCGACGAAGCGGCGACACCGGAGTTCGTGGCGGCGAACTGGAGCCGCATCACCGACACGGCTGGTGCGCGGCCGTTCCGCGATGCGGGGGCGGCGCTGCTGGGCGCGTTTGCGCAGCGTCAGGGCTGAACAGGGTCAGTGTCAGTGTCAGGTTACTGCGGGCACAGACCCGGGCGGCCTGCCCTGCCGCGCCCGAGGGCGAGGCCCGGCGTCCGCGCCAGGCTGCGCCTGTCGCGGATGACGGCCGACGGATGCACCGTCGGCCTACCCGGCTCGGGCCGCGCCGGGACCCCGGCGCTGCGCTCCGGGGCGCCGATCCCC
>JAEUPD010000170.1 GCA_016788525.1 Rubrivivax sp. | reverse complement strand
CGTCATCCTGAACGAGAAGCTGATGGAGGTGCTGGGCGACGACGTGACGCAGGAAGACGCCTTCGCGCACGCCAACGACGTGCTGCGCAACGCGGTGGGCGGCATCAGCGACATCATCCACATCCCGGGCCTCGTGAACGTCGACTTCGAAGACGTGAAGACGGTGATGAGCGAGCCGGGCAAGGCGATGATGGGCACCGCGCACGCCGGCGGCCCCGACCGCGCCGCCAAGGCGGCCGAACTGGCGGTGGCCTGCCCGCTGCTGGAAGGCATTGATCTCTCCGGTGCGCGCGGCGTGCTGGTGCTCATCGCGGCATCGAAGAACAACTTCAAGCTCGCCGAGAGCCGCAACGTGATGAACACCATCCGCCGCTATGCCTCGGAGGACGCGCATGTCATCTACGGCACCGCCTACGACGACGAACTGGGCGACCAGCTGCGCGTGACGGTGATCGCCACCGGGCTTTCCAGCGCGGCGCGCAAGGCCGCGCCGGTGACGGCGCCGCAGGGGCTGACGGTGGTGCATGGGCAGGCGCCTCAGCATCAACCGCACGGCCCCAACGGTGGCCCCGGCGCCGCGCAGGGCCACCCCGGCACGCCGGTGCACGCGCACCCCAACGCGGCCTCGGCCGCGCACACGCAGCTGCGCAACGGCACCGACGGCCTGCCGGTGCTGAACCACGCCGTGGGCGGCATGCCGGGCGGGGCGGCGGCTGGCGCACCGGTCGGCTTTGCCACCGCGCCGCAGGGTGCCGGCATGCCGCAAGGCGCAATGCCGCCGCAGCAGCCCTACGACCACCTCAACACCCCGAGCGTGTGGCGCCGCCCGCGCGCCGACCAGGCCGCGGCCAAGGTGGAGGCGCTGGCGAGCAACGGGATGGAGGAGATCGAGATTCCGGCGTTCTTGAGGAAGCAGGCGGATTGAGTTTCGTTCTCGGGACAGGGGCGCGCGCATCGAGCGCCCCTGCATGAACCCCCACGAGGCAAGGTGCCTCAAAGCGTCCAGGTGGCGTGCGGCAGCGGCAGCCGGTTGAGCCTGTCGCGCCACTGCCGCCACGGCGGCAGCAGCGCGTCCATCAGGTCGGCGAACCGCGGGCCGTGGTGCGGCTCGAGCAGGTGGGCGAGCTCGTGCACGAGCACGAACTCCAGGCACTCGATCGGCTTCTTGGCCAGTTCGGTGTTCAGGCGCACCGAGCGCATGGCGGGTGGGCAACTGCCCCAGCGCGTCTTCATGCGTTGCACGAACAGGTGCTCCACCTCCACGCCCATGCGCCCGCACCAGGTCCCGAGCATGGGCACAGCGGCTTCGCGCACCTGATCGCGGTACCAGCGTTCGAGCAGCGCCTCGCGGGTGGCCCGGTGGGTGCCGGGCCGTACCTGCATGCAAAGGTGCCTGGCCGTGGCCTGCACGCGCATCGGCCCGTCGGCCTCGCTCAGCTGCAGCAGCAGCCGCTGCCCCCACAGCCAATGGCTCTCGCGATCAACCATGTCGCGCTGCGGTTCGCGTGGCTGCGCCCGCATGCGACGCTGCTGGGCGCGGATCCAGCCGAGCTGCGCGATGGCGAACACACGCACGGTCTCCATCCGCATGCGCTGCGGCGCCGCGATGCGCACGCGGCCCGCGGGCGGGTGCACGCTCAAGTGCACCTGCCGGATGTCCTTGCGCACCAGCTCGATGGCCAGCTCCCCGAGTCGCAACGTCTCGGCCACGGCCATCAGAACTCGACGTGCTGCTGCACGATGCGGAAGAAGCGGTCCACCTCGTTCACATCCTGTAGCACGTCGTAGAGCGCTCGCTGCACGACAAGCTCTCTCGTTCGTACGCCGCGCCAGTCGCTCGGCCTTGCTGCTGTCACTGCCGCGTGAAGCCTCAGCGCCAGGGCCACCGCGGGGCCGGCGCCATCGGCCGTGGGCTCTGCGACGTTCAGGCCCTTCGGCGGCTGCGCCTTCAGGTTGTTGAATAGCGCGCGCTTGCCCGGCGTATCCAGTTCGCGCGGCGTGTCGTCGGCCTGCCCCAGCGTCACGCGCTTGGCGAGGTCGGCCATGCGGCGCAGGTACTCCTCGTACTCGATGGCCTTGTCGCGCCGCGCCTGGATGATCTCCTCCAGCAGCGCCGACATCGTCTCGAAGTAGGCCGGGTCGGTGAGCTGCTCGCGGGCGATCTTGCGCCGCACGTTGTTCTCGATCGTCTCGGCAATCGCCTGCTTGTTGCCCTTCATCGAGCCGAGCCGCGCCGTGATGGCGTCGGCAATGCCGGTCTTGACGATGAGGTCCAAGAGGCCGATGCCCTCGAACGGCGAGATGCGCCGCGGCTCGTCGGCCTGGATGTAGGCATCGATGAGGTGGCGCATGTCGGCCTCGTAGGCCTTGAGGTCGAGCGTCTCGCCGCTGGCCTGGCGCACGATGTCGCGCACGTTCAGGTAGTGCTTCAGCCGCTCCTGGATTTGCGCCGCATCGGCCGCGCCGTAGCCGGCCCCTCCCAACTCGTCGGCGATGTTGGCGTAGGCGCGCAGCAGCGCCACCACGCCCTTGTACAGCGCCGCGCGCTGCGGCTCGCGCTCGCGCAGGTCGCCGGCCACTTCGGTGTTGCCGCAGAAGTGGTGGATGTGTTCCAGCTCGCCGCGTGGCGGCAACACCGGCTCGCAGATCAGGTGCAGCGCTTCCAGTGCCTCGTCGAGCTTCTCGCGGCCGGTGGCCAGGCGGTCCTTCATCAGCACCTCGGGGCTGGCGCCGCCGGCCGAGGTATCGAGCTCGGAGGTGTAGACGGCGATCGCCTTCTCCACCTTGCCGAGCAGGCGCTTGTAGTCGACGATGTAGCCGAAGTCCTTGTCCTCGCCGTCGAGCCGGTTGGTGCGGCAGATGGCCTGGAACAGGCCGTGGTCCTGCATCACCTTGTCGATGTAGAGGTAGGTGCAGGGCGGCGCGTCGAAGCCCGTGAGCAGCTTGTCCACCACCACCAGCAGCTTCATCTGTGCCGGCTCCTTGATGAAGCGCTCCTTCGCCATGGCCTCGTAGGTCTCGGTGCGCGTGAGGCCGGGGCGGGGCGCCACGTCCTTCAGCAGCTCGGTGTAGGTGTTGAAGATGAACTGCTTGTCGGTCTCGTTGTGCGCGCCGGTCTCTTCCAGCGTCACGTCTTTGGCCTGCGGGTTGTACGAAGTGACGACCGCCACCCGGCCCTTGAAGCCGGAGTGCCCCTGGTTGAAGAGGGTGAAGTACCTGCAGGCCTCGTAGATGCTGCCGGCCACCAGCAACGCGTTGCCGCGCTCGCTCATCAGGCGCCGCTTGGTGCCGAAGTCGCAGACGATGTCCTGCACCACGCGCTCCATGCGCTGGCGCGAGCTGAGCACCTGCTGCATCGTGCCCCACTGCTTCTTCAGCTCGTCCTTCTGCCAGTCGTTCAGCGCCTTCGTCTTGGCCTCGAACCAGGCGTCGACCTTGGCCTTGGAGCCCAGGTGCTGGTCGATGTCGCGCGCCTCGTAGACAAGGTCCAGCACCACGGCGTCTTCCACCGCCTCGCCGAACTTGTAGGTGTGGATGTAGCGGCCGAACACCTCCAGGCTCGTCGCCTTGTCCTGCTTCAACAGCGGCGTGCCGGTGAAGCCGATGAACACCGCCTGCGGCAGCAGCGCCTTCATCACGCGGTGCAGGCGGCCGCTCTGCGTGCGGTGGCACTCGTCGACGAAGACGAACAGCTCGCCGGCCGCCGCCGCTGGCTGGCCCTGCAGTTCGGCGAGGAAGGCTTCGAACGCCGCATCGTCCCGGCCCCGCGCCTGCGCGCCGAACTTGTGCACCAGCGAGCACAGCAGCCGCGGCGCCGGCTGCGCCAGCAGGCGCATCAGCTCGCGGCCGCTGCCGGCACGCGCCATCGGCGTGCCGGCTTCGTTGAACACGCGCTCGATCTGCCCGTCCAGCTCGTCGCGGTCGGTGACGATGGCCACGCGGGCGTGCGGGTGGTTCTGAAGGATCCAGCGCGCCAGCAGCACCATCACGAGGCTCTTGCCGCTGCCTTGGGTGTGCCAGATCACGCCGCCCTCGCGCCGCGCCACGAAGGCTTGCGCCGCCTTGAGGCCGAAGTACTGGTGCACGCGCGGCAGCTTCTTCACACCACCGTCGAAGAGCACGAAGTCACGCAGCAGCTCCAAGAGGCGCGGTTTGCTGCACAGCTTCAGCAGGTACTTGTCGAGCTTGAAGCGCGTGTTGTCGTGCTCGTCTTCCTTCCAGGCGAGGAACAGCTTCTCTGGCGTGCCGGTGGTGCCGTAGCGCAGGCCTTCGCTGTCGTTGCCCGCCAGCACGAGCTGCACGGTGCCGAAGAAGTGGGCGTGGAATTCCGGCAACTGGTTGCTCAGCAGCTGGCGGATGCCCTCGCCGATGCTGACGCGGCTGTTCTTCAGCTCCAGCACGCCGATGGCCAGGCCGTTGAGGTAGAGCACGACGTCGGGCCGCCGTTCGAGCGGGCCTTGCAGCGTCACCTCTTCGGCCACCGCCCAGTGGTTGGCCTCGGGGTCGGCCCAGTCCACCAGCCACACCGTCTCGGTGTTCTCACTGGCTGCCAGCTTCACCGGCACGCCGTAGCGCAGCAGCGAGTACACGGCCTGGTTGTTGCCGTAGAGGGTGCGCGTGGGGTTGGCCGCCTCGGTGCGCAGGCGGTGCAGCACCACGGCCGCCTGCTGCGCGCTGACGCCACGCTGGGCGAGCCACGCCGTCAGCAAGCCTTCTTCGATGGCAGCGTTGCCGGCGCGCTCGCTCCGGTCGCCGAGGTAGCTCCAGCCGAGTTCACCGCACAGCAGCGCCAGCACGCGGTTCTGCGTGGCGCGTTCGGGCTGGCCGACGGTGGATGCGGCGGGCATCGAGCCTCCCTCGCCTGGCGCCGGTTCAGCTGGCCCCTTCGAACAAGGCGAGGCGGTCAAGCATCAGCGCTGACCACCGCTCGCTCGAGGATCTCCGCGACCCACTGGTTCAGGCTCTTGCCCGAAGCTTGTGCCACCACCATGGCCTTGCCGTGCACTTCCGGCGACAGGCGGAGCAGCAACTTGCCCGAAGCCGGCTTCTCCGGCTGGGCGCCCTTTTCGGCGCACTCGGCCAGGTAGTCGTCGATGGCCCGTGCGAACTCGGTTCGGAGCTCATCGACTGTCACGCCGTGAAAGCTGATGATCCCTCGAATGCCGAGGATGCGTCCGACGAAGATGTTGTCACGCTCGTCGTAGTCGATGCGGGCCGTGTAGCCGCGATGATTCATGCTGCTCATGGGTTGACTCCCACACGTTCAAGCAGTTCTCGTGCCTCTTCGACCTGATACCGCTTCGCCTCCTTGCCAGGGTGAGGCCGATGGCAGCGCCATTCCTCTCCCATGAGTTGGATGCTGATTCGAGAGCCTTCGCGCTCGAGAACCGTACCGCCAAGCGCCTTGATCAAGGACTCTATGTCCGAGAAGACGATGGACGCGAGCGTTGGCTTGGCGAAGATCGCGGCGAGGACCTTGCGCTGCTTCGAGTTCACCGGCACATGATATCGGAGCACGATATCGCCGGCAAGTCCTCGGATGCGGGCGAACCGCATTGGTGTGATCTGCACTCAGGCCGTGGTGGCGGGCAAGGCCGCGGGCGGGAGCCCGGCGGGGCTTATATGCGGCGGTCGGGCCCTGGGGGGCCCGACTCCGCTGCGCTGCTCGGCCTGGGGTCGCGCTCACAACTCGCTTCACTCGCTGCGCTCGTTTCGCTCAGACAGTGTTCGCGAGTCAGGCGTGGAAGCGCGCGAGTACGCACGCCGACCCCAGGCACTGCGCTGCTCAGCGCCGCAAATGCGCCCCGCCGGGCTCCCGCCCGCGGCCTTGCTGGGAGGATTGTGGGAGGGACGGCCGCAATGACGGGGGAGGAGCTGAGTCAATCGAGCTGCTCGAGGGCCACCATTGCGCGCTCAAGGC
>JAEUPD010000073.1 GCA_016788525.1 Rubrivivax sp. | reverse complement strand
GGAGATGACTTGTCCCGAAGTCGCCGTGATCGGGCCGGAGGCGGTGAACGTCGTGACCCGCGGGCCGGCCGGGCCGCCCGGGGCCGGGGCCGGGGCGGGTTCAGGGGCGGGCGCAGGGACTGGTGCAGGTGCCGGTGCAGGCGCCGGTGCAGGAGCGGGCGAAGGCGCAGGAGCCGGCGCGGGGCCGGGCGCGCCGGCTGTGCGCTCCACCCAGCAGGTCTTCAGCACGCCGACGGCGGGGTCGGAGCCGAAGGTCAGGCTGTTGCACAACAGGCTCGCGTTGCGCGTCTGTGTGACGTGGCTTCCCTCGGTGCCGAAGCGCACTTTGCGCATGCCTTCGAAGTTGCACGTCTGGTGCTCCCTGGCGCACTCGTCCCACGCCGCGGCGATTGGCGGTGCGGGCGCCGCTGCGGGGGGCGGTGCCGGGGCTGGCGCGGGGGCCGGCGCCGGTGCGCCAGCCGAGGGGCCGCCGCCGGTGCTCGCCGATGTGATGTCATCGCCCGAGCCGCAAGCGGCCAGGGTGGCTGCGGCCAGCAGGGCCAGGGTGAAACGGGCGGGGCGCTTGGCGGCAACGAACAAGTGGGCCATCCTTCTTCTCCAACCACTGGGATTTGCCTCAGAGGTCTGTGGGCACCCCCCGAAATGAGGGGTGCCAGGATGGTCGGCTGGCTGCGGCGCTGCAGCACGGGCGAGTTGTTAGGCGCTGCGCCCGCTTCGTAACCTGATCGGTCGTTTGTGACGCCGTGGTGCGTCCAAGTGAGTGTGTCGGTCAAGCGTGTTGCAGAATGTCCGCTGCCAGCCGGTCGTTTGGACCCAGAGGGTCGAGGGCGTGCCGCTTGCCGGTCATACCTTGTCGCGAAGTCGATGCTGGGGTCCTTGAAGCTGACCGTCGCTGCCGCGCTGCGCCGCATCGCCACGCGCGTGCGGCTGGCGCGCTGCAAGGCGCCGTTGCGCAGGTTCGGCACCGACCTGCACGTGGGCTCGCGCCCGCGGCTGTGGGCGCCCGAGAGCATCGAGATCGGTGACCACTGCTATCTCGGCCACGAGGTGGTCATCGAGACCAACTGCCGCATCGGCCGTTTTGTCATCATGGCCAATCGCGTGGCACTGGTCGGGCGCCGCGATCACGACTTCCGGGCGCCGGGCGTGCCCGTGCGCTTCGGCCACTGGGTGGGCAGTCTGAAGTCGCCTTCACCGTTCCGTGGCGAAGGGGTCGAGATCGATGAGGACGTCTGGGTCGGGTTCGGGGCCGTACTGCTCAGCGGTGTGCGCATCGGCCGTGGGGCCATCGTCGCGGCCGGCTCGGTGGTGAAGAACGACGTGCCGCCCTACACCATCGTCGGCGGCAATCCGGCCGTGCCGATCGGGCGGCGCTTCAAGACCGAAGAAGAGATCGCGCGGCACGAGAGGATGGTGGCCGGCGGCACCTATCGCTCCTCGGAGAAGGGATTCGATCATTGGAAGGTCCAGCCCGGCCCGCCTTGATCGACCCGGCACCTCAGCTCCCGGCCCCGCCGCTCATGTCCGATTCGCCCATCGCCCCGGCGCGCCTGCGCGCCCGTGTCGTCATCACCCAGCATCGCCTGCTGCACTACCGCCAGGCCTTCTTCGACCGCCTGCGCACCGCTGCCGCGGCGCGCGGCATCGAGGTCCGCCTCGTGCACGGCCAGCCCTCGGCCACCGAGGCGCTGAAGAAGGACACCGGCCAGCTGCCCTGGGCCGACGTGATGGTCAACCGCTTCTGGCGCGTGCGCGGCGTGGACGTCATCTGGCAGCCGTTCCCGCCCGGGCTGCGCGATGCCGACCTGGTGGTGCTGATCCAGGAGAACCGCATCCTGTCCAACTACCCCTGGCTGCTGCGCATCGGCGTGCGGCCCGGGCAGCGCGTGGCCTACTGGGGCCACGGGCGCAACCTGCAAAGCGCCGCGCCCACCGGCTTGCGCGAGCGCTGGAAGCGCTGGTTCGTGAATCGCGTCGATGGCTGGTTCGCCTACACGGAGTCGACCCGCGAGTTGCTGGAAGGCGACGGCTTCCCGCCCGAGCGCATCGCGGTGCTCAACAACGCCATCGACAACGAGCAGTTCCAGCGCGACCTGCGCGCGGTGAGCGACGAAGTGCGTGCATCCTGCCGCGCGCGCATCGGCGCGACGGCCGATGCGCCCGTGGCGCTGTACTGCGGCTCGCTGTACCCCGACAAGCGGCTGGAGCTGCTGCTTGCGGCGGCCGACCGCGTGCAGGCGGCGATGCCGGCGTTCCGCCTCGTCATCGTGGGCGACGGGCCGAGTCGGGACGTCATTGCCCAGGCCGCCGCGAGCCGGCCCTGGCTGCACGCGGTGGGCGTGCAGCGTGGCGCCGAGAAGGCGGCCTGGTTCGCGATCTCGCAGCTGTATCTCAGCCCCGGGGCCGTGGGCCTGCACGTGCTGGACGCCTTCTGCGCCGGCACACCGATGATCACCACCGGCAACGCCCGCCACGGCCCCGAGGTGGCCTACCTGCGATCGGGCGAGAACGGGTTCGTCGTCGACGACGATGCGAAGGTCTACGCCGACACGGTGATCGAACTGCTGCGCGACCCGGCGCGCCTGCAGCGCGTACGCGACGCCGCCAGCGACGACGCCCGGCGCTACACGCTGGAGAACATGGTGCAGCGCTTCGTGGAGGGCATCGAACGCTGCCTGGCGTTGCCGCCGCTGCGCTGACGGCGTACCGGCGGCCCGACGTGCCGCCCGTTCTTTTCCGGCGCGCGCGTGCCTGAAGACGCGGGCCGAAGGCTCGCTACGGCCTGGCGCCCAGCCCGCCGGCGCACAGCTCGCGCGCCAGGGTCTGGCCGGCGACACGGTGGCCGGCCTCGTTCCAGTGACCGAAGCCCATCACGGTGTTCTTGAAGCCATGCAGGAACACCTGGTCGCGCTCGGCGGCAGCGCGCAGCGGCTCGGCCAGGCGCACCACCGCGAAGCCCGTCTTGGCGCCGATCTCGCCGATGCGGCGCTCGGCGTACAGTAGGTCGGGCACGCCCAGCCGTTGCTGCACGGCGGCGCGCTGAGCGGCTTGCGGGTGCACCTGTTCGGCCATCGTCACCACGCCGACGGCGAAGCGCGCCTGGCCGGCCGTGGCCTCGCGCTGCACGCGCGCCAGCAGCCCTTCGGTCACCTGCCAGGCCTCGCGCCAGGCATCGTCGGCCGGCGGCGCGTAGACCTCCTTGCTGATGCCCAGCTCGAAGGTGTCCTGTGCCTGGCTGGCCGCCTGTCGCAGCTTGCGCACTTCCCAGATCCGCCGCACTTCGTTGACGATCTCCAGCAACCGCGAGTGGTGGATGCCGACGTACAGCGCGCGCCGCAGCAGCGTGGGCTGCACGCCGCCTTCGAGCACCAGCTCGCCGCGCGCATCGAGCGTGTGGATCGGCTTGGGCATGCGCCAGTCGGCCGCGCCCGCGCCTTGCACCACCTTCTTGGAGTTCTCGCCGATGTCGTTGCCGGGGTACAGAGCCAGCAGCACGAGGTCGGGCGCGAAGCGCAGCGCGTCCTGCCGCAGCGTCAGCAGCGCCTCGGTGGTGGCGTAGCCGCTGACGCCGAAGTTCAGCACCTCCACCGCATGGCCGCCCAGGGCCGGGCAGCCGGCCAGCGCCTTCTCCATCACCACCGGGAACGACGCCTCGAGGGCCACCTGCCGCGACTCGACGAACGAGTCGCCGAGCACGGCGATGCGAAAGGTGCCCGCCGGCTTGGCCAGCTGGCGCTCGCTGTCACGGTAGCCGTGGGCATTGATGCGCACCAGCGCCTCGCCTTCCTTGCGGTACCAGCCTTCCTTGCCCGGGCGAAGCGCCACGCCGCGGGTGGCGTCGGGCGTCTCGAACACCGGGTAGGTGATGCCCGCCAGGCGCAACGCCACCTCGGCCAGCCCGAGGGCCATCACGATGCCCAGGCCGGCGAGCGCCACGCTCCCGGCCGCCCGGGCCAGCGCCGAACGTGGCGGCCGTGGGGAGCCCGCCGGCATGGGCGAGGCGGGCGCGATGTGATCACTCACGGGAACCTCCTCGAGCAGGCGGTGTCGGCTTCGGTGCCGCCGGGACGCGCCGCGTTCATGCCGGCGCCTGGGTGATCTCGTCCCAGGCGACCATCGCCAGGCGCTCGTGCGAACCGCTGCGCAGCGCCTCGACCAAGGCGCGCGCCAGCTGCAGGTCGGTGATCAGCGACAGCCCGGCATCGGCGGCGTGGCGCCGGATTCGGTAGCCGTCGGGCCGGCCCATCGCGTCGTACTCGCGCGGGATGTTGATGACCAGGTCGACCAGCCCGCGGTCCATCACCTCCAGCGCACTGAGGCCGTCGTCGTCGCCCTTGCCCACCGGCGTGGCGGCGATGCCCACGTCGGCCAGCATCTCGGCGGTGCCCGGGGTGGCGTAGATCGGCAGCCGCAGCACCTCGGCGATGACGCGCGCCTCGTCGGCGAACCAGTACTTGTCGGCCACCTTTCCCAGCGACAGCAGCACGCCACGGCGCGGCAGCCGCAGGCCGGTGGCCAGCAGCGCATGGATCAGCGCCTCGCCGAGGTCGCGCCCGATGCAACCCACCTCGCCGGTGGACAGCATCTCCACGCCGAGCATCGGGTCGGCGCCGGCCAGGCGCGAGAACGAGAACATCGGCGCCTTGACGCCAACGAAGTCGAGGTCGAGGCTGCGGTTGACGATGTCGCGCCGCACGCCCAGCATGCGCCGCATGGCCTCGGCGGCAAAGTTCTCGCCCACCACCTTGCTCACGAACGGGAAGCTGCGCGAGGCGCGCAGGTTGCACTCGATCACCTTCACCGCGTTGTGGCGGGCCAGGAACTGCACGTTGAAGGGGCCGGTGATCTGCAGCTCGCGCGCCAGCAGCGTGGCGATCTGCCGCACGCGGCGGATGGTGGCGATGTACAGCGTCTGCGGCGGCAGCACCAGCGTCGCGTCGCCGCTGTGCACGCCCGCGTCCTCGATGTGCTCGGAGATCGCCCACAGGACGAGTTCGCCCTGGTCGGCCACGGCGTCGATCTCGACTTCGCGCGCGTGGCTCTCGAACTTCGACACCACCACCGGGTGCTCGCGCGACACGTCGGCGGCGCGCGCCAGGATGCGCCTGAGCTCGGCCGGCTCGTGCGCCACGGCCATCGCAGCGCCGCTGAGCACGTAGCTGGGCCGCACCAGCACCGGAAAGCCGCCGAGCTGTTCGACGATGGTGTCGGCCGCCGCGACGTCGGTGACATGCGCCCAGCGCGGCTGGTCGATGCCCAGCCGATCGAGCAGTGCGCCGAACTTGGCCCGGTCCTCGGCGCGGTCGATCGACTCGGCGTGCGTGCCGAGCACGGGCACGCCGGCCTTGGCCAGCGCCAGCGCCAGGTTGTTGGCCACCTGGCCGCCCATGCTGACCACCACGCCGTCGGGCTTCTCGTGCTCCACCAGGTCGAGCACCGTCTCCAGGCTGATCTCGTCGAAGTACAGGCGGTCGCAGATGTCGTAGTCGGTGCTGACCGTCTCCGGGTTGTGGTTCAGCATGATCGACTCGTAGCCGAGCTTGGCCGCCTCCTGCGCGGCGTTCACGGCGCACCAGTCG
>JAEUPD010000105.1 GCA_016788525.1 Rubrivivax sp. | reverse complement strand
GGGACCTCTTGTATCAACCTAGGAGATCTCTGCAATGAAAAAATCTCTGCTCGCCCTGGCCGCGCTGACGGCGTTCGCGGGCGCGGCTTCGGCCCAGTCGTCGGTCACGCTGTTCGGCATCGTCGACCTGTCGGCGGTGAGCTCCAAGAACGGCAGCGTGTCGCGCAAGGACCTGACCAACAACCAGCTGAACAGCAACCGCCTTGGCTTCCGTGGCGTTGAAGACCTGGGTGGCGGCCTGCGTGCCGGCTTCTGGATCGAAGGCGCGATGAGCAACGACGACGGCAACGCCGCCGGCCAGACCTGGCAGCGTCGTTCGACCGTCAGCCTGATGGGCGGGTTCGGTGAACTGCGCCTGGGTCGCGACTACACCCCGAGCTTCTGGAACTACACGATCTTCGATCCGTTCGGCACGAACGGCCCGGGCTCGATGCTGAACATCGTGTCGACGCTGGGCTCCGGCGCCGGCACGCTGGTGCGCGCCAACAACACCGTCGGCTATTTCCTGCCGGCGATGGGTGGCGTGTACGGCCAGGTGCAAGTGGCCGCGGGTGAAGGCGTTGCCGGCAACAAGTACACCGGCGGCCGCATCGGCTTCGCGGGTGGCCCGGTGAACATCGCCGTGGCCCTGGGCAAGACCCCGAAGGACGGTGGCCTGACCGACGACTACACCGACAAGAACGTCGGTGGCTCGTTCCGCATGGGCGCGTTCACGCTGATGGCCCAGTACAGCATGCGCGACTTCGCGAACCGCGACCAGAAGACCACCATGGTCGGCGGCACGCTCGCGTTCGGCGCCAGCACGCTGAAGGCCTCGCTCACCAACAGCAAGGGTGCCCAGGGCAGCAGCGCGCGCGACTTCGACGCCAAGCAGGTCGCGTTCGGCTACCAGTACGACATGTCCAAGCGCACCGCGCTGTACGGCGTGTACTCGACGCTGGACAACGACGGCGTGGCCGCCACGGGCTCGCTGTTCAGCATCGGCACCGGCGCGGCGATGACGGTCGGTGGCGAGAAGTCGAGCGGCTTCGCCATCGGCGTGCGTCACAGCTTCTGATCACGGCCAGCCGCCTTCGGTGCTCCGAAGGCGGCTTGGTTCGGCAGACGATGCGGCCGCCTTCGGGCGGCCGTTTTCTTGACCCCCCATTTCGCAGATCTCGGTCAAGCCATGCCCTTCAGAGGCCTCCGTGGCCCAATGGCCCGTCACCGGGCTCGGCTGTGCGCTGCGTTCGCGCTGGTGCTGATGGCCTGCGCATCACCGCCGCCGGAGCAGCCAGCGCCTGAACCGCAGGCACTGCCGGCCGGATGGCAGCCAGTCACCCTGCCGGGCAAGCGGCAGACGCACTACGCCGCCACGCGCAAGGCCGGCCGCGACGCCGTCGCGGCGCGCTCGGAGCGCTCGGCCAGCATGTTGCGCAAGCGCGTGCAACGCCACGCAGACCAGCTCGGGCACATCACCTTTTCGTGGTGGGTGGAAGACCTGATCGAAGGCGCCAGCGTCGCCGACATCGACCGCGAAGACGCCCCGGCCCGCGTGCTGCTGGGCTTCGGCGGCGACCACGCCAAGCTGCCGGCGCGCACACGCATGATGTTTGAGCTGGCCGCCGCGCTGACCGGCGAGACGCCGCCGTACGCGACGTTGATGTACGTCTGGGATGCCCAGGCGCCCGTGGGCAGCGTGATCGTCAACCCGCGCACCGACCGCGTCCGCAAGATCGTCGTCGACTCGGGGCCGCAGAACCTGCGTCGCTGGCGAGACCACCGCCGCGACCTGGCCGCCGACTTCCGCATGGCCTTCGGCGAGGACCCGGGCCCGCTGCAGTCGATCGCCGTGATGACCGACAGCGACAACACCCGCTCGCAAGCAACCTCGTTCTACGGAACGGTGGCCTTGCACTAGCCCCGCACCGGCCCATCACCGGCCCATCACCGGCCCATCACCGGCCCTGCACGGCCCCGCGCTTCCACCCTCCCGCCTCATGCTCGCCTTCATCCTGCGCCGGCTGCTGCAGGCCATCGTCGTGATGCTCACGGTGGCCTTCCTGGCCTTCATGCTGTTCCAGTATGTCGGCGACCCGGTCACGAGCCTGCTCGGGCAGGACGCCACGCAGCAGCAGCGCGAGGAGCTGCGCCGCGATCTCGGCCTGGACCAGCCCTTCCCGGTGCAATTTGCCAAGTTCGTCGGCAACGCCGTGCAGGGCGAGTTCGGCCTCAGCCTGCGCCAGGGCCGCAAGGTCTCCACGCTGATCGCCGAGCGCTTTCCGGCCACGCTCGAGCTGGCCGTGGCGGCCGCGGTCATCGCCCTCGTGGTCGGCGTGCCGCTGGGCGTGTACGCCGCGCTCAGGCGCGGCGGCATCGGCTCGCAGGTGGTGATGACCGCCTCGCTGCTGGGCGTATCGCTGCCGACCTTCCTGATCGGCATCCTGCTCATCCTGGTGTTCGCGGTGCTGCTGAAGTGGCTGCCGAGCTTCGGCCGCGGCGACACCGTGGCGCTGTTCGGCGGCAGCGCCTGGACCACCGGCCTGCTCACCTGGGACGGCTGGAAGCACCTCGTGCTGCCGGCCATCACGCTGAGCGTGTTCCAGCTCGCGCTCATCCTGCGCCTGGTGCGCTCCGAGATGCTGGAGGTGCTGCGCACCGACTACGTGAAGTTCGCGCGTGCGCGCGGGCTCACCGACCGCGCCGTGTACTTCGGCCATGCGCTGAAGAACACGCTGGTGCCGGTGATCACCATCACCGGCCTGCAGCTGGGCTCGCTGATCGCGTTTGCCATCATCACCGAGACGGTGTTCCAGTGGCCCGGCATGGGGTTCCTGTTCATCCAGGCGGTGCAGTTCGCCGACGTGCCGGTGATGGCCGCCTACCTGTGCCTGATCGCGCTCATCTTCGTGCTCGTCAACCTGGCGGTCGACCTGCTGTATTTCGCCGTCGACCCGCGCCTTCGCCTCGAGCGACCGGCCGGCGGGCATTGAGCGCGACCGGAACCCCACCGCATGGCTCCCAGCGAACAAGCCCCCCCTTCTGCCACCCCGGCCGCGGCGCCGTCGGCACTGCGCCGCTTCCTCGACGGCGACGTCTGGTACAGCTTCAAGAACTCGCCGGTGGCGATGCTGGCCGCGGCAATCGCCTTCGTGTGCATCTTCTGCGCCGCCTTCGCGCCCTGGGTGGCACCGCACAACCCGTTCGACCTGGCGTCGCTGAACCTGGCCGATGCGCGGCTGCCGCCGGCGTGGACCGAAGGCGGCCAGCGCCAGTACCTGCTCGGCACCGACGACCAGGGGCGCGACATCCTCTCGGCGCTGTTCTACGGCGCGCGCATCTCGCTGGCGGTGGGTCTGGCGTCGGTGGTGCTGTCAATGATCGTGGGCGTCGGCCTCGGGCTGCTGTCGGGCTTCGCCGGCGGCAGGATCGACGCCTTCATCATGCGCGTGTGCGACGTGATGCTGAGCTTCCCGTCGATCCTGATCGCGCTGTTGATCGACGGCGTCGGCCGCGCGATGTTTCCCAACGCCCACGACACGCTGGCCTTCGGCGTGCTGATCTTCGCCATCGCCCTGGGCGGCTGGGTGCAGTACGCGCGCACGGTGCGCGGCTCGACGATGGTCGAGCGCAACAAGGAATACGTGCAGGCCGCGCGCGTGATCGGCGTAGCACCGTGGCGCATCATGTTCCGCCACGTGCTGCCCAACGTGCTGGGGCCGGTGCTGGTGCTGGCCACCATCCAGGTGGCCGCGGCCATCCTCACCGAGGCGACGCTGTCGTTTCTCGGCGTGGGCGTGCCGCCCACCTCGCCGTCGCTCGGCACGCTGATCCGCATTGGCAACGACACGCTGTTCTCGGGCGACTGGTGGATCACCATCTTCCCCGGGATCATGCTGGTGATGATCGCGCTCAGCGTGAACCTTCTGGGCGACTGGCTGCGCGACGCGCTCAACCCGCGCTTGCGCTGAAGGTGCGATCAACATGACGGCCGCCGCACCGCTGCTCGAAGTGAAGAACCTGCGCGTGGAGTTCCCCACGCGCCACGGTACGCTGCTGGCGCTGGACGACATCTCGTTCGCCATCTCGCCCGGCGAGGTGCTCGGCGTGGTCGGCGAGTCGGGCGCGGGCAAGTCGCTCACCGGCGCGGCGATCATCGGCCTGCTCGAGCCGCCCGGGCGCATCGCCGCCGGCGAGGTGCGCCTCGAGGGCCGCCGCATTGACAACCTGCCCCACGAGCAGATGCGCACCATCCGCGGTCGCAAGATCGGCGCCATCTTCCAGGACCCGCTGACCTCGCTGAACCCGCTGTACACGATCGGCCGCCAGCTCACCGAGACCATCCAGACGCACCTGCCGGTCGGCGGCGAGGAAGCCCGGCAGCGCGCCATCCGCCTGCTGCAGGAGACCGGCATCCCGGCGGCCGAACAGCGCATCGACCAGTATCCGCACCAGTTCTCCGGCGGCATGCGCCAGCGCGTGGTGATCGCGCTGGCGCTGGCCGCCGAGCCCAAGCTGATCGTCGCCGACGAGCCGACCACCGCACTCGATGTCTCGATCCAGGCGCAGATCATTGCCCTGCTCAAGCGCCTGTGCAAAGAGCATGGTGCCGCGGTGATGCTGGTCACGCACGACATGGGCGTGATCGCCGAGACCTGCGACCGCGTGGCGGTGATGTACGCCGGGCGCATCGCCGAGATCGGCCCGGTGCACGAGGTCATCAACCGGCCCGCCCACCCGTACACCGTGGGCCTCATGGGCTCGATTCCGGCGATGGACGAAGACCGCGAGCGCCTGGCGCAGATCGAAGGCGCGATGCCGCGGCTGACGGCCATACCGCGCGGCTGCGCCTTCAACCCGCGCTGCCCGCGCGTGATGGAGCGCTGCCGCAGCCAACGCCCCGAGCTGATGCCGGCCGGTGCGACACGCGCCGCCTGCTGGCTGGTGAGTGAAACCCGGCAGGCCGCGGCATGAGCAGCATCGCAACGACCTCCTCGTCGGCCACCGGCCGCGCCGGCGCCGGCCCGGGCGGTTCCGTCGGCCCGCTGGTCGAGGTGCGCGACCTGGCCAAGACCTTCGACGTCTCGGCGCCCTGGCTGAACCGCGTGGTGGAGCGCAAGCCGCGGCAGTTCGTGCACGCGGTCGACGGCGTCAGCTTCTCCATCGAGCGCGGCCGCACGCTGGCGCTGGTGGGCGAGTCGGGCTGCGGCAAGAGCACCGTCGCGCGCATGCTGGTGGGGCTGTACAGCCCGACGCGGGGCGAGGTGGTCTTCGGCGGCCAGCGCACCGCCGAGATCGCCGGCGCCGAACTGCGCACGCTGCGCCGGCGCATGCAGATGATCTTCCAGGACCCCTACGCCAGCCTCAACCCGCGCTGGAAGGTGCTGCAGATCGTCGGCGAGCCGCTCACCGAGCATGGCCTGGTGCCGGGCGAGGAAGCGCTGCGCGCACGCGTCGCCGAGCTGCTGTTGAGCGTGGGCCTGGCGGCTGCCGACAGCGAGAAGTTCCCGCACCAGTTCAGCGGCGGGCAGCGCCAGCGCATCAGCATCGCGCGGGCACTGGCCACGCAGCCGGAGTTCCTGGTCTGCGACGAGCCGACCTCGGCGCTGGACGTGTCGGTGCAGGCGCAGGTCCTCAACATCATGAAGGACCTGCAAAGGAGCCGCGGCCTCACGTACCTGTTCATCTCGCACAACCTGGCCGTCGTGCGCCACGTCTCCGACGAGGTGGGGGTGATGTACCTGGGCCGCCTGGTCGAGCTGGCCGACAAGCGCGAGCTCTTCGCGCGGCCGCGGCATCCGTACACACGCATGCTGCTGGACGCCATTCCCGACATCCACATGACGGGCCGCGCGCGCACGCCGGTGCAAGGCGAGGTGCCCAATCCGCTCAACCCCCCCAGTGGCTGCGCCTTCCACCCGCGCTGCCCGCACGCCAATGCGCGCTGCTCGGCCGAGCGGCCGGTGCTCAGCGAATTCAAGGGCGTGCGCGTGGCCTGCCACGCCGTGCAGGAAGGGCGGATCTAGGAGTCTGCGCGGCAGAAATCGAGGCCCGCGCCGAGGCGCTATGCCGTGTCGGGCACGGCGCACGCGAGGCGCGTGGCGGGGCCACGCAACGAGCGTGCAACGCCGCCCGGCACGGCAAAGCGCCTCGGCCCTTCGGGTTGGAGCTGA
>JAEUPD010000062.1 GCA_016788525.1 Rubrivivax sp. | reverse complement strand
GCGCTCGCGCCAGCCTCGACCACAGCGCCCTCTTGCTTGCGTCGGCTCTCACCCATCGGGTGAGAGTACCAACCTCGCCGCAAGCCGCGCCAGCGCTTGCAGTTCAGGCGATCACTGGCGGGCAACTGCGGTTTCTAGGGTGAAGCGAGTTGTGAGCGGGCCAGGAGCCTGAGCAGGCGAGCCCGGACACAAACAGTCCGGGGGACTGTTTGTGCCTGGCGAGCGGCCGGGCGCTTGCGCCCGGCGCGGCCTGCAAGGCCAGGGGAGTCGGGCCCCCCAGGGCCCGACCGCCGCAGCTAAGCGCCACGCCCTGCCCGCACCGCCCTTTGCCGCGCTGGCCGTGGTGCGCCGGGCGCGGTCAGCCGGGCGGCGCGGCGGAAGCCTGCCCGCCGAAAGGCGCCAAGCGGATGCGGCTGGTGAGCAGCGCCTGCGCCATGCCCTGCTTCAGCGCGCGGGCCTTGGCGAGGCGCGCTTCGAGGGCTTCGAGTTCGGCGTCGAGGGTGGAGAGGACAGAGGTGATGGCGCGCTGTTCCGCCACGTTTGGCAGCGAGAACTCGATCTCGCCGAGGACTTTCGAATTCAGCGATGGAAGGGCTGTGGTGCTGACAAGCGAACTCAACTTGAGGTTCAGCAGCTGATAGTGGATGAAGCGGGATTCGACTCGACCGCCATCAAGCACGTAGGCTGCCATGTTGTTGTCGAGGCAGCTTGGCTGCTCGAGGATTCGCTTTCTCTCCAGAAACACGGCCGCGCCCACCTTGGCGAACACGATGCTGCCTTTGGGAAAGGCCGTCGCACCGAGTTCTCGCCGAGTAGTCTCCGAAACGTAGTTGTTGGCCGTCTGCATGAAGACGGCATTCCCCTCCAGGTTCATGTCCGAGACCTTGAAGTAGGGAAGATCCCCGGAGGTCTCGCCTTGAGCGGCTACAGGGAATCCCGTTCCTCCCCGAAAGAATCCCAGATCGCGAGCCAAGAGCCTGCTCCACGGATCAGTGAACCCCGGCAGCCGCTTCTTGCCGGTGAGCAGTTCCTGCATGGCACCTTGCTTGAGCTGGCGCTTCTTGGCGAGGAGTTGCTCCAGGGATTCGATGAGGGCGTCGGCGTCTTCCAGAGCCTCGCGAATTGGACGCTGAAGACCGCGCGGTGGCAGTAGGACTTCCATGCCCAAGAGGTCGCGCGTATAGATTGCCGCCACGCTCGTGGTTCCGGTTGCCAAAGCCCTGAGCCGCGACACCGACAGTGGTGTGTTGAGAACATGGCCCATCAACATCGGGTCCTCAACGCGGTCGGGACGAAAGGTCAGCCGCATGAGGTTGGAGTTGAAGTACGCCTCTGGGATCTCCTCGCGCCAGACCGCAACCTTGCCTACGAGGTCGAGCGTGTTGCGCGTATTGAAGAGAACGTCGCCATGCCGGAGTCGATCCCGTGCGCTGGGCGGGGACTGACGGTCGATGAACTCAAGTTCGCTCAGCGTGATCCTTCCGCGCCCGAGATTCCCCATCTTGATGAGCGGCCAGTCGGACTCCAATGGCCCGTTCTTGTAGTTCCCTCCAAGCTGGCCGCCTTCAAGGATCGCTCCCAGCGATGTCGTCTCCCAGGCATCCGTCGGGGAATCATCAAGCGCCGGCTCCCTCACTGCCATGCGAATCCCATCCGCTCCAGGTGCCCGGCCACCTTCCCCTCCAACTCCGCAACCCTCGCCGCCAGCACCCCCATCGGCGTCTCGTAACGCTCGGCCAGCTCCTTCACCCGCTGCGTCAGCTGCCGGCTCGCGCGGTCGAGTTCGGCGTGCAGTGCGGCGTCCAGCGCGGGCAGCCACTTGTCGTCCACCACCAGCGCCTTCGCGTCGGCTTCGGCCAGCGTGGCGTAGCGGTCGTGCGCAAGCCGGTCCAGCCTGACCTCGGCGTCGCGCTGCTTCTTCTTCAGCGCTGCCGCCTCGTTGTTCAACGCGAGCCAGCGTTTCAGCACCTCGATCTCGGCGCGCGTGTCGTCGTCGGGCCGGCTCTTGCCGAGCTCCGTGGCGATCTCGTCGAGCCGCTCCTTCACGCCCGCGGCGTTGACCTTGCCGTTGTCGAAGGCGCCGAACGCGCCATCGTCGCCGGCGTGCTCTTCCTCCAGCTCGGCCAGCTCGGCGGCGGTGCTCTCGATCTTCGCGGCCAGTGCGTCGATCTCGGCCTGCTCGGTGGCGAAGTACTTCGCCACGATCAGTGCCTTGGGCACCAGGTCGCAGGCCCAGCCGCGGTCCACGGTCTTCACCACCTCGCCTTCCTTGTTCTTCTTCTCCTCCAGCACGCGCGCCGGCACCGCCCGCCAGCCGTCGGCGGCTACGAGGTAGGCGTCGTCCTGCATCGTGGCGTCCCAGAAGTCCATCACGTGCTGGTACAGGCCGTAGGGGTCCACGAGCGGCCGGCCCTGGAAGTGTTCGAGCAGGCTTTCGCCGAGCCGGGCGATCAGCTCCTTGGGGTGGAAGCCGGGCGAAGTGGCAGTCGGCGCCTTCAGTGACTTCAGCTCCTTCGCGGTGGCCGTGCGCCACTTCGCGAAATGCGCTTCGAGCCCCTCGCGCAGCGCCACGAACTGCGGGTGGCCGTGGATCGTGGCCTTGATGGCGGCCTTGTCGTCCACGGCCAAGTCCACGTAGCCCGCGCGGTTCGGCTTGAAGAGCGCCGCTTCGAGCGCCGGGCACACGGCCCACCAGTGCTGCAGCGCCTGCACGTCGGCCAGCGGGATGCCGCCTTGCAGGTGGCCCGCGATGTCCTGCATGTCCTCGGGCACGCTCGCGTCGATGTAGCGCGGCAGGTTGAGGTTGAAGCCGTTGCGCTCGATCTCCGCCAGCGGCACGAAGCGGCTGTAGCGCGGCTGCTCCTCTTTGCGCGCAAAGGCGTCGACGATGCGGTGGATGTCCTGCGCGCGCAGGCGGTTCTTCGGGCCGTCCTTGCGGAAGCCCGCGCTCGCGTCGACCATGAAGACGCCGGCCCCTTCGGCACCCATCGCGCGCTGGTGCGCGTGGCGCTTGTCGACGACGACGATGCACGCCGGGATGCCGGTGCCGTAGAAGAGGTTGGCGGGCAGCCCGATCAGCGCCTCGATGTAGCCGCGCTGCAGCAGCGCGCGGCGGATGTCGGCCTCGGCGTTGCCGCGGAAGAGCACGCCGTGCGGCAGGATGCAAGCCGCCCGGCCGGTGCTCTTCAGGCTGCGCACGATGTGCAGCAGGTAGGCGTAGTCGCCCTGCTTGCCCGGCGGAATGCCGAAGGGCACGAAACGCTCGTGCGCGTCGTTGGCGGCGTCGAGCCCGGTGCTCCAGCGTTTGTCGGAGAAGGGTGGATTGGCGACCACGTAGTCGAAGGTCTTGAGCCGCCCGCCTTCGAGGAACTTCGGGTCCGCGAGCGTGTTGCCCTGCTCGACCAGCGCGGTCGGGTTGCTGTGCAGGATCATGTTCATGCGCGCCAGGCCGCTGGTGGCGGCATCCTTCTCCTGGCCGTACAGCGTGAGCGGCGTGCGCGCCTCGTCGGCCACCTTCAGCAACAGCGAGCCCGAGCCGCAGGTGGGGTCGTACACCGTGGTGGCCGCGCTCGTCTTCGCCTGGCGGATGCCCAGCAGCTGTGCGATGACGCGGCTCACCTCGGCCGGCGTGTAGAACTGCCCCTTGCTCTTGCCGCTTTCGGTGGCGAAGTGGCGCATCAGGTACTCGTACGCGTCGCCGAGGATGTCGTCGCCCTCGGCGCGGTTGTTCGAGAAGTCGAGCGCCTTGTTCTCGAAGATGGCGATCAGGTTCGTCAGCTTGTCCACCATCTCGGGGCCGCTGCCGAGCTTGGTGGCGTCGTTGAAGTCGGGCATGTCGGCCAGCCGGTTGGCCGCGGCCAGCGGGCCGACGATCTGCTTGTTGATGCGGTCGCCGATGTCGGGTTTGCCCTTCAGCGCCGCCATGTCGGCGAAGCTCGCGCCCTGGGGGATGGTGATGGGCGCGAAGGGCTGCCCGGCGTACTTGTCGCTGACGTACTTGATGAACAGCAGCACCAGCACGTAGTCCTTGTACTGGCTGGCGTCCATGCCGCCGCGCAGTTCGTCGCAGCTTTGCCACAGGGACGAGTAGAGCTCGGACTTCTTGAGGGCCATGGTGGGCGGCGATGCTACCGGGCGCTGCCCGGCCCCGCGCTTCCCAGCCTTGTGGCTGGCGAAGGTGGCCACCCCTTCGTGCGACCATTCCGCCGCGGCGTGTGCGCCTTGGCATCGGGCCGGCGCCGATCACACCACCACACGAGGAGACCCCAAGATGAAAGCCTACGGCGCAGAGTTCTTCGGCACTTTCTGGCTCGTGCTCGGCGGCTGCGGCAGCGCGGTGCTGGCCGCCGCCTTTCCGCAGGTGGGCATCGGCCTGCTGGGCGTGTCGCTGGCCTTCGGCCTGACGGTGCTGACGATGGCCTATGCCATCGGCCACATCTCGGGCTGCCACCTGAACCCGGCAGTGTCGGTGGGGCTGTGGGCGGGCGGGCGCTTTCCGGCGGGCCAACTGGTTCCGTACATCATTGCCCAGGTGGCCGGCGCGATTGCCGCCGGCGCGGTGCTGTACGTCATCGCTTCGGGCGCGGCCGGGTTCGATGCGGGCAAGGGTTTTGCCAGCAACGGCTATGCCGAGTTCTCGCCGGGCAGGTACTCGATGGTGGCGGCGCTGGTGTGCGAGGTGGTGATGACCGCGTTCTTCCTGGTCATCATCCTCGGCGCCACCGACAAGCGCGCGCCGGCGGGCTTCGCGCCCATCGCCATCGGCCTGGGCCTCACGCTCATCCACCTCATCAGCATCCCGGTCACCAACACGTCGGTGAACCCGGCGCGCAGCACGGGCGTGGCGGTGTTCGCCGGCGGGCTGGCCGTGCAGCAGCTGTGGCTGTTCTGGGTGGCGCCGATCGTCGGCGCGGTGCTGGGCGCGGGCGTCTACCGCTTCATCGGCAGCGAAGACCGCTGAGCGCCCCGGGGCCCGCCCCCGGGGGGGGCTGCCGCCGCATGGTGTCCAATGCGGCCTTCGTTTGCTACCCGCGTGTGGTCGTGATGAAGGCTAAGCGAGTTGTTCTGGGCGCGCTCGGTGCGTTGGTCGTGGCGGGCGCGGCCGGCTGGCTGAGCCTCGACGCGGAGACCCGCGGGCTGCTGACCGCGCTGCCCACCAACCGCGACGTGCTGTTCTGGACGCAGCCGCAGCGCGACGCCACCTTCCGCGCGCTGGACCGGCTGCCGTTCCTGGCCAAGTCGCGCCCCATCGCCGCCGGCAGCCAGCCGCTGCCGCTGCCGCCCGGCCCGCCGTTGAAGCTGGCGCTGGATGTCGGTGCCTACATGGCCGGCCAGCGCAGCGCCGCGCTGCTGGTGGTTCACGACGGCAAGCTCAGGCTCGAGCGCTACGGCCTGGACTTCGGCGGCGCCGGTCGCTGGACGAGCTTCTCGGTGGCCAAGTCGATGACCTCCACGCTGGTGGGCGCGGCGCTGCGCGACGGCCACATCAAGAGCATGGACGACAAGGTCAGCGCCTACCTGCCGCAGATGAAGGGCTCGGCCTACGACGATGTGAGCATCCGCCAGCTGCTGACGATGACTTCGGGCGTGAAGTGGAACGAGGACTACGTCGACCCGCAGTCCGACGTGGCGCTGTTCGACAAGCACAAGCCGCCCGAGGGCATGGAGTCGCTGGTCAGCTACCTGCGCGGCCTGCCGCGCGCCGCGCCGGCCGGCACGCGCTGGAACTACAGCACCGGCGAGACCAACCTCGTGGGCATCCTCGTCGCGCAGGCGGTGGGCAAGCCGCTGGCGCAGTACCTGTCGGAGAAGGTCTGGGTGCCGGCGGGCATGGAGCAGCCGGCCACCTGGATCCTGAGCCGCACGGGGCGCGAGATCAGCGGCTGCTGCATCCAGGCGGCGACGCGCGACTTCGCGCGCTATGGCCTGTTCGTGCTGAACGGTGCGCGGGCCGCCAACGGGCAAAGCGTGGTGCCCGAAGGCTGGCTGGCCGAGGCCACCACCGAGCGCACCGGCATCGGCCAGCCCGGCCGCGGCTACGGCTTTCAGTGGTGGACGTACACCGACGGCACCTTCGCGGCGCGCGGCATCTTCGGCCAGGGCATCTTCATCGACCCGAAGCGCAAGCTGGTGATTGCTTCGAACGCGAACTGGGGCGGTGGGGCGCGCGACCCGGCTTCCAGCGATGCGCGCGAGGCGTTCTACCGGGCGGTGCAGAAGGCGGTGGATGACGAAGGGGTGGCGAAGGCGGGCGATTGAGCCCGGCTTTTTTGACGGCTGTGGCGCGCACAGACCCGGGTGGCCTGCCCTGCCGCGCCCGAGGGCGAGGCCCGGCGTCCGCGCCAGGCTGCGCCTGTCGCGGATGACGGCCGACGGATACACCGTCGGCCTAC
>JAEUPD010000063.1 GCA_016788525.1 Rubrivivax sp. | reverse complement strand
TGCAGAGGTTCGGCCCGAAGCGCAGCGCCGCGCGGGATGCGATCGGCGCCCCGGAGCGCAGCGCAGGGGTCCCGGCTTGCTTGCAAGCCGGGTAGGCCGACGGTGTATCCGTCGGCCGTCATCGCCGGCGGGCCCGCAGGGCCCGGCGGCGACGCCGGGCCTCGCGTCCCGCGTGGCGCTGCGCTTCGGGCCGGACCGCTGCTCGCCGCGACTTCCATGCGCGGGTGACAACGACGGTTTGAACTGCCGGCCACCCTGCGGCCTTGGCCCGATGCCGGCCTCGAAAAGCCAACCGCCAGACTCAGGCTCAGCTCAGTGCTTGTGCCCGTGCCCCGAGTGATCGTCCTTGCCGCCGGCCAGCGGCCGCACCGGGGCTTTGACCTCCACGTTCTCACGCTTGCCGCCAGCGCCTTCGATGACGAGGGTGACGCTGACCGTGTCGCCTGCCTTGAGCTGCTGCTTCAGGTCCAGCAGCATCACGTGATAGCCGCCGGGCTCGAGCTTCACGGCCTTGCCCGCGGGCAGCTCGAGCGCGGCAATGGCGCGCATGCGCATGACGTCGCCGACCATCGCCATCTCGTGGATCTCCACGACCCCGGCCACCGGCGAGCTGGCCGCCACCAGCTTGCCGCCCGAAGCCGAGGTGATCTGCGCGAACAGGCCGGTGGCCTTCTGCTGCGCGACGGTGCCGCGCACCCAGGGCTCCTTGACGGTGGTCTGTGCAAGTGCGCTGCCCGCCATGGCGAGCCCCAGGGCAAGGGCAAACGTGAAGCGGCGAAGCGTGGGACGCATGGTTCTCTCCTGATGGGCGATGGCGTTCGGCCGTCGGGACATCTCGCGGATCGGGTACGAGCGGGCCGTGTGCCAGGGAATGCGATCCTGTCTTGAAATGCGCGTGGAAACCAAGCATGCATGCTGCCATGCCTTCACGGCTGCGGCCGGGCGCTCGAGGCCGCCGCGGCGAGCGGGATCGGCTGGTTCGCGCGCAGCTTGCGTCGCAGCCGACGCCAGCCGGCGACCACTGCCGTGAGGCTCATTCCCAGGCCGGCGAGGCTGAAGCCCAACATCCAGGCGTCCCAGGCCGGGCGTGCGGCCAGCCACTGCGGGAGGTCAAAGCTGTGGAGGAAGGCGAACAGCCAGCGGTCGACGCGCCGTCGCCGGTCGCTCTGTGCGACGATGTCGCCGGTGCGCGGGTCCAACGTGATCCAGGTCTCGTTGGCGTCGTCGAAGCGCAGCCGCCACACGGGCAGCGGCCGCTCGCGCTGGCCGGTCATGGTGTGCGGCTCGCGGGCGTAGTAGTAGCGGTCGAATCGGGTGACGTGTTCCGCTTGCACGATGCGTGCACCCGGCAGCAACCGCGCCGCGGCTTCTCGCCAGCGCGCTGCGGGCAAGCTCTGTGCCGGCACGCCGTCGGCTTGCACCACCCACGGCCCACCGGGGCCCAGAGCCACGGCGTGCATCACGCCGCCCACGCGGCGCCACTCGATCTCGCGCGGTGCGAGGCCAAGCGCCAGCAGCCCGCCCACCGCGTCGGCTGCCTCGGGAAAGCCGGCCGCGGCGTCGGTCACCAACGGCCCGCCGGCGTAGGCGGCGCGATCGGGCTTGGCCCCGGGGGCGTCGAATACCTTCCAGGGGTTCACCGACAACAGGCCGCTGAGTACCCAGGTGAAGGCGAGCAGACCGCCTACGAGACCCAGGATGTGGTGCCACCGAGCCACGAAGCCGGAGTAAGGAGAACGGCGACCGCCCTTGTAGGTGCCGCGGAAGCGCCAGCGCCACACGCCGACCACGAGGCCGGTAAGCACCGATACGCCGCACGCGATGGACAACCCGATGATGATCCGCGTCCACCACGCATCGACCGGCCCGCCACGGAACATGTACAGCCAGTGCAGCCACGCCCCGAGCCAGCCCCAGGTGCGCTCGGTGCGCGTGGCGTCACGCACGACCTCGCCGGTGCGGCTGCTCACGTACAGCCAGCGCGAGAACTCGTCCTGCACGGCCACGAGGTGCAGCGGCCGGTGCGCGTCGAGCGCGCGCGAATGCGTCCAGGCGTCTTCGTCGACGCGCCCGAGGTACTCGCCCGCCAGCTGGCCACCGGCGAAGTGTCGGGCGCTGGCCAGCGCATCGGCCGCGCTCACAGCGCGGATGGCCTCGCCGCTGCGCGCATCCACCGCCACCAGCCGGCGCAGGCCCTCGGCGAGGACGTAGCGGGGTTCACCGGCGACACTCGTCAGGCGCCACTGACGCGTGGCCGCACCGCGCGCCGGGGCGGCGCTGGCGGTTTGCGCGGGCAGGGCCACGGCTTGCGCCGCCGCCAGGGCGCGCGACAGCGGCACGCAGCAGGTCTCGGCCCTCAGCGGGGGCAGGCCCGCGAGACGCTCTTCGGTCGTGAGCTTGGGGTAGCCCACGTACAACATCACCACACCTGACAGGAACCATGCCGCCATCAGCAGGCACAGGGCGATGCCCAGCCAACGGTGGACGAGATACAGCCCGCGCTTCACGCCGCAGCCTCGGTCACGCCTCAGAAGCGCCAGTCCAGCGCCACTTGCATCGTGCGTGGCCCGCCGAGCACGACCTGGTTCGTACCCACCGTGGCCGAGTAGGTTTCGTCGGCGAGGTTGGCCACGCGCGTGCTGAGTGTCCACTCGTTGGTGATGCGCCAGCCGGCCCCGAAGCCGAAGAGGTCGTAGGCGCCTTCCCACACCGTGTTGGCCGTGTTGCCATAACGGCGGCCGACATGGCGCCAGTCGACCGAAAGGCTCACGCTCGCCAGGGGCGCCCAGGTGACAGTGGCGCCGGCCACCGTGGCCGGCACGTTCGCCGGCCGGTTGCCCGCGCGCGAGACGGTCGTCGTGCCCACCACCTCGGTGAAGTCGTCGAACTGCGCTTCGGTGTACGCCACGTGCGCCGCCACGCGCAGCGCCGAGGCTGGCCGCCACGAGGCAGTGAGCTCCAGCCCGCGGCTCGACTGTTGCCCCACCGCCAGCACGCGGGTGCGGTCGAGCGGGTCGGTCGTCGAGAGGTTCTTGCGCACGATGTCGTAGGCCGAGAGCGCGAGCTCGCCGCGCCGTCCTTCGAAGCTGGCCTTGGTGCCAACCTCGTACTGCCGTCCGCGCGTGAGGTCGAAGTCGCGCAGCGCCGCCAGGCCGGCCGTGGCCAGGATGCCCGAGGGCGGGTCGGCTGCGGTGCTGTACAGCGCGTACACCTGCCAGGTCGGCGCCAGGTCGTGCACGAGGCCCAGCCGCCCCGTCACCGGCTTGTAGCGGCGGTCGAAGTACTCTGGGTTGGTGGCGCTCACGGCGCGCTGCCAGTGGCGGCTGAGCGAGATGGTGTCGGCGCGCAGGCCGCTCGTCAGCGCCCAGCCCGGGGCAAGCACGGTGCGGTTCTCGGCGAACAGCGCAAACATGTGCAGCCGGTTGGTGGCGTCGGGCGTGAGCGTGGGTGTGACGCCGGGGGTCTGGAAGAAGAAGGTGTCGCCGGGCGCGTAGGGGTCGGTGCGGCCGAACGGGCCGGCCACGCTGAGCGGGAAGCGTGTCTGCCGGTTGAACGCGTAGTCCCACCCGAAGGCGAAGTCCGAGCGCTGGCCGAAGAGCTCGGTGCGGTGCGAGAGCTCCGCGCGGCTGCCGAATACCTGCTGGTCGTGCCGCTGAAGCAGCGCGTTGGAGCGCTCGACTTCGGTGTTGTTGGTGAAGAGGGTGTAGGTCTCGACGTTCTCGTAGCGGCGCAGCGCGTCGTAGAAATAGAACGTGTGCGTGGCCGAGGTGGCAGGCGAGGGGGCCCACTGCACGATCGAGCGGCCCCAGGTCACGTCCTGCTGGTAGCGGCCGTCCACCACGTTGTAGTTGACACCGCGCGTGCGCGGGTCGATGGCCACCTCGCCCAGCGCGGCGTTGGTGGCGTCGCGCAGCACCGGTGTGCCCCAGTAGGGTTGCGTCACCTGTTCGTGCTGCTGCTCCACGGCGAGCGTATGCGCCAGGCCCGGGGCCAGCGCTGCGCGCCACGAGGCGGCGGCCTGCCAGGCCTCGCGCTCGCGGCCGGTGGCCCACAGGCGGTTGCCGCTGCTTTGCGTGCCGTTGAGGTCCAGGCGCAGCACGTGGTCCGGTGCGGCCGCGGCACCGAGACTGCGCTGCACGCCGAACGCCAACTGACCCACGTCACCGAGGCCAGCGCGCACCTGGGTCAGGTCGCCTTGGAGGTCGGCGATGCGTGTGACGACATTGATCGTGCCGCCCACGGCGCCGGCGCCATTGAGGAAGCTGGAAGGTCCGCCGACGGCCTCCATGCGCTCGACCAGCCATGCGTCCACCGGCCTTGCGGCAATGGCGTCGTACTGCACCGAGATGCCGTTGTAGAGCTGCGCCAGGCTGGCTGCGCCGAAGCCGCGATAGAACACCGAGCCCGGTGAGCCGGGCTGGCTGGAGAAGGTGACGCCCGCAATGGCGGCCAGGATGTCCTGCGTGTGGAAGGCGCCCATCGCCTCGACTTCGCCGCGCGTGATGACCGACACCGTGGCCGGCGTCTCACGCACGCTCATCGGGAGACGCGAGGTTGTGCTGGCCGGTGTGTCGAGCGAGCCGGGTGCCGTGCCGATGATGACGATGGGGGTGGGTGCGGTGCCGGGCGTGGCCTGGGCTGCGGCCAGCGCCGGAGCGAGCAGGCAGGCTCGTGCGGCGGCGGCAGGCAGGCGAAACCGAAGCGGCTTGTGAGCGATCTTCATGGGCATTCCGATGTGCAGGAGGTAGGGGTGCAGGCCGGTGTGCGTGGCACAGCGCCCGGGCTCTGTGCGCCCCGGCTGCGAGGCCGTTGGCTTGGCGCTGCAGTCGCAGGGGCGGCAAGACGGGGCGGGTGGAGGGCGACGTCAATGTCGACGTCAATGTCGACGCCAATGGCGACAGTCAACGGGCGGTGGCCCACGGCGACTCCCCGGCCGTGGCTCGCCACGCTGTCGGCACGGCGTTCCCGGCGCGCGTGAGCGTGCGCGGCAGGCGAAGAGCCCGCGCGCCGGAAGTCGGCTGCGGGGAGACCGGCGACCCGAGCAGTCTGTGCATTGCCCGCCCGACGGTGGCCAGGGGCAGGCCGACCACGGTGGAAAGGCGTGCCACCGACGGCAGCGACGCGGCGGCTGCGGCGCGACCCGATGTTCCACGTGCCGCATTCATCGGTCCGTAGAGGCGAGCCAACAGGCACCTCAGGCGTCTGGAAGCACCACCGCTGCGCAAGTCGGCCATTTCGCCGGCGCGTGCGGCCTGTTGGGTCAGCCAAAGTGTTGAGCAGCGCAGGCGCGCCGCCTCGTCGGCCGGTTCCGGCAGCTGCCACAGCACGCAGGGCGTCAGCGCGCGCAGCACGGCGCCATCGCGGGCCTGGGGCGAGGGCTCCCAGCCGACGATGTCGCCGGCGTGTGCCAGCTGAAAGACGTGCTGCTGCGGCGCCACCGTCTCGAGTGTGGCCACGCCGCGGAGCAGGACCCAACCGCCGACCAGGAGGAGCCGTGTCGCCTCTTCCGGAGGCAGATGCAACGTGGGGCCGGCACGGCGAGCCAGCGGGCATGAATCAAGGTTCAAGGGAGCACCTCACCGAGTTCACGGTGCCTCCAGCGGTGTCGGCAAGCCCCGGCGCCACCGCGCGCCATGGGCGCGTGGTACCGGTTCGCTCGACGTGGCCGAGGCGCCTGGCGCCCGCGCCCACAGGAGGGCACAGGCCGGATCGCGGGCGGCGGCGCCGCGCGCCTTGGCGCGGCGACCACCATCCTTCGCTCAGCGTCTCAGACCAGGGGAGGAGGTGCGCGCGGCTGCGCGCCGCGCCATGCGAACAACGTTCGCGGCGCTTGAAGGAACAGCGCAGGGGGCAGATGCAGCGCAGGCGCTGTGACGACCGACGCGGCCGCCGCGGGCAATGGCGCTGCGCCGCCGGAGAACCCGCAGTAACTGCAATGCTCGAGGTGGCTGCTGCCCATTGCGGGGCCGTCGTCACCCGGCAGGATTGTGGTGTCGCCCGTCGAAGGTGCGACGTCGCCCAGCACTGCCACGGGCGCGAGCTTCATGCCGCTGGCCGTGCACACCTCGGCCCAGCGGAGGTCGCCGTCTGCAAAGGCCAGCGCCCTGGAAACCGTGGGCAGCGCCGCCAGCGCCAACATCGCCGTCAGCGCCATCCAGGCGCCCAACGTGAAGCGACGAGCCGATAGCGGGAACATGGCGTCCGAGTGTAGCGGCGCGGCCTGCGGCGTGGTGTGTTCGCGCGGCCCCTCGGTGCGTTGCAGTGCCCCCGGGACGCGGGGTGCTGGTCGTGGCAGGCGGCCTTGCGCTGGGTCAAGCGGGCGTCAAAGACCGGCCTGACTAGTTCGATTGGCGGAGGGCGCCGACGCCCGGACTAGCTCTTCGCGGCGAGTCCGACCAGCCGCCCGGCGGATATTCCCCCGCCTCGTCGGCGGCCACAGTGCGGGCATTCCCCGAACGAGGTTTCCATGGCTGCCACCGCCACCCAAGCCACCGCCGCCGCACCGGACCCCGCGTACCGTCGCAAGGCCTGGTCGGTGCTGATCGTCAGCACGCTCGCCTTCACCACCTGCTTCATGGTGTGGATGATGTTCGGCGTCATCGGCATCCCGCTGAAGAAGACGCTCAACCTCAACGCCACCGAGTTCGGCCTGCTGACCGCGACGCCGGTGCTGACCGGTTCGCTGATCCGGGTGCCGCTGGGCATCTGGACCGACAAGTACGGCGGGCGCATCGTGATGGCGCTGCTGATGGCCGTCACCGTGCCGGCGATCTGGCTGATGGCGTATGCCACGGCCTACTGGCACTTCCTGGTCATCGGCCTGTTCGTGGGCCTGGCCGGCGGTTCGTTCTCGGTGGGCACGCCATACGTGGCGCGCTGGTTCCCGCGCAGTCAGCAGGGCATGGCGATGGGCGTGTACGGCGCGGGCAACTCCGGCGCCGCGGTGAACAAGTTCCTCGCGCCGGTGCTCGTGGTGGCCTTCGGCTGGACCATGGTGCCGCAGGTCTACGCCGCGGTGATGCTGGGCACGGTCATCCTGTTCTGGTTCTTCAGCCACCACGACCCCGCGCACCTGGTGCCGAGCAACACCAAGTTCAGCGACCAGCTGAAGATGCTCAAGGATCCCGTGGTGCTCAAGTACTGCCAGTACTACTCGATCGTGTTCGGCGGCTATGTCGCGCTCAGCCTGTGGATGGTGCAGTACTACGTCGGCGAGTACGGCCTCGATATCCGCGTCGCGGCGCTGCTGGCGGCCTGCTTCAGCCTGCCCGGCGGCGTGCTGCGCGCCATCGGCGGCGTGCTCAGCGACAAGTACGGCGCCCACAAGGTCACCTGGTGGGTGATGTGGGTGAGCTGGATCTGCCTGTTCCTGCTGAGCTACCCGCAGACCCACATGACCGTGCAGACGGTCAACGGCCCGAAGACCTTCTTCATCGGCCTGAACGTCTACGCGTTCACGGCCCTGATGGGCGCGCTCGGCGTGGCCTGGGCCTTCGGCAAGGCGAGCGTCTTCAAGTACATCGGCGACGAGTACCCGAAGAACATCGGCACCGTCAGCGGCATCGTCGGCCTGGCTGGCGGCCTGGGCGGGTTCGTGCTGCCGATCATGTTCGGCGCGCTGATGGACCTCACGGGCGTGCGCTCCTCGGCCTTCATGCTGATGTACGGCGTGGTGTGGGTGTCGCTGATCTGGATGTACTGGACCGAAGTGCGCAAGACCGAGCTCATGGGCCAGCACGCGCCGCCTTCGCCGCTGCAGGCCGCGCAGCAAGCCGGCTGAGTTGCTTTTCGCGGCCGCTCACTGGTTACCCATCTCACCTCCTCACGTTTCGAGCGTCCGCCTCTTCTTTCAACACGGAGGGCCCGCCATGGCCACCACGACCCATCCGAGCGCCCAGCCCAAGGCGCCACAGCGCCAAGCTGGCGCCGACATCGCCGACTGGCGTCCCGAAGACGAGGGCTTCTGGGAAAGCACCGGCAAGCGCATCGCCTACCGCAACCTCGCGATCTCAGTGCCGGCATTGCTGTGCGGCTTCGCGGTGTGGGGAATGTGGGGAATCATCAGCGTGCAGATGCTCAACCTGGGTTTCCCGTTCACCCAGGCCGAACTGTTCACACTGACCGCCATCGCCGGCATTGCGGGTGCCACCATGCGCATCCCGGCATCATTCCTGGTGCGCATCGCGGGTGGCCGCAACACCATCTTCCTTACCACCGCGATGCTGCTCGCACCGGCCATCGGCACCGGGATCGCCTTGCAGCACAAGGACTGGCCGCTGTGGGTGTTTCAGTTGATGGCGCTGTGGAGTGGCGTGGGCGGCGGCAACTTCGCCAGCTCCATGTCCAACATCAGCACCTTCTTCCCCAAGCGGCTGCAGGGCACGGCGCTGGGCATCAACGCGGGCATCGGCAATTTCGGCGTCACGACAATGCAGATTGTCATCCCGCTGGTGATGACGGCGGGCTTGTTCGGCGCGTTGGGTGGCGAACCCGGCACGCTGCTGAAGGACAGCGGGTGGATCTTCGGCAAGATCAAGGCCGGCACACCGACCTGGATCCAGAACGCAGGCTTCGCGTGGGTGCTGTCGCTGGTGCCCTTGTCGATCCTCTGCTGGTTCGGCATGAACAACCTGAAGACGGTGTCGCCTGACACGGGCCACCCGGTCGTCGCGTTTGCGAAGGTCACCTACCTCTACACACTGGCATTCATCCCGTCGATCCTGGGCCTGTACCTGTACCTGCCGAGACCCACAGGGCTGGGCCTCATCAACATGTGGGTGGCGATTCCGCTCGACGTGATCTCGGCGCTCTTGATCATGAAGCTGGCCGCCTTTGGGCCCATGAAGGAGAACATCGCCAGGCAGTTCGCCATCTTCAAGGACAAGCACACCTGGTCGTTGACCGCGCTGTACATCGTGACCTTCGGCTCCTTCATCGGCTTCTCGATGGCGCTGCCGCTGTCGATCGCTGTGATTTTCGGCGTGAGCCACGTGCCCGATGCCGCTGGCGTGCTGCAGCACACGCTGAAGAACCCCAACGCTCCATCGCCGTTCACCTACGCGTGGATCGGCCCCTTCGTCGGCGCCGCCATCCGCCCGGTGGGCGGATGGATCAGCGACAAGGTCGGCGGCTCGATCGTCACGCAGATCATCAGCGCCGTGATGGTGGCCGCATCGGTGGCGGTGGGTTACGTGATGATGCAGGCCTACCAGTCGGCCACGCCAGAGCAGTACTTCCCCGCCTTCCTCGGCCTCTTCATCCTGCTGTTCGCGGCCAGCGGCATCGGCAACGGCAGCACCTTCCGCACCATCGGCGTCATCTTCGACCGCACGCAGGCTGGCCCCGTCCTCGGTTGGACCTCGGCGATCGCTGCCTACGGCGCCTTCGTCGCGCCCATCGTCATCGGTGACCAGATCAAGGCCGGCACGCCGCAGGTTGCGATGTACGGTTTCGCGGCGTTCTACGCCGTGTGCCTGGTGCTGAACTGGTGGTTCTATCTGCGCCGCGACGCGTACGTGAAGAACCCCTGAACGCCCGGACTCACGCACCAGTCCGACCGGCCTGCCTCGACCCCTGCTTGCCATGGCTGCCGCCCACGTCATTGAGCACTGGGATCCCGAAGACTCGGGGTTCTGGCGCGCGCGCGGCCAGCGCGTGGCGCAGCGCAACCTGTGGCTGTCCATCACGTCGCTGACCTTGTCGTTCGCGGTGTGGATGATGTGGTCGGTGGTCGTCGTGCACCTGCCGGCAGTGGGGTTCCGCTACTCGACCAACCAGCTGTATTGGCTGGCAGCGCTGCCGGCGCTCTCGGGCGCGACCTTGCGCTTCGTCTACGCCTTTGCCGTGCCGGTGTTCGGCGGACGGCGCTGGACGGCGCTGGCCACCGCGAGCCTGATGCTCCCCGCGCTGGGCGTGGGCTTCGCCGTGCAGGACCCGACGACGCCGTTCGAGTGGATGGTGGGTCTGGCGCTGCTGTGCGGCCTGGGCGGCGGCAACTTCGCCAGCTCCATGGCGCACATCAGCTTCTTCTACCCCAAGGCGCGTGTCGGCACGGCGCTGGGCATGAACGCGGGGCTGGGCAACCTCGGTGTTCCTCTCGCGCAGCTGGTCGTGCCGCTGGTCATCACCGCGGGCGTCTTCGGCGCCTGGGGCGGTGCGGCGCAGACCGATGCGCATGGTGCGCACTGGTGGCTGCAGAACGCGGGCTTCGTCTGGGTGCCGTTCATCGCCCTGGCGAGCGTGGCGGCCTGGCTCGGCATGGACGACCTGGACGAGGCGCGCGGCAGCTTTGCCGAGCAGGCGGTGATCTTCGAGCGGCGCCACAACTGGCTGATGTGCTGGCTGTATACGGGCACCTTCGGCAGCTTCATCGGCCTGGCGGCGGCGATTCCGCTGCTGGCCGCGCGCGACTTTCCCGGCATCGACACCCGCTGGGCGGTGTGGCTGGGGCCCCTGGTGGGCGCACTGGCCCGGCCGTTGGGCGGCTGGCTGAGCGACCGGCTGGGCGGCGCGCGCGTGACCTTCTGGGTGTTCGTGGTCCTCGCGCTGGGCATTGCAGCGCTGCCGGCCATGCTGCCCAGCGCCTCGGGGCCGGCGGCCACGCCCGCGGCATTTGCGGCCTTCCTCGCCTGCAGCCTGTTGCTGTTCACCGCGGCCGGCATCGGCAACGGCAGCACGTTCCGCATGATCCCGCTGATCTTCCTGCGCGAGCGGCGCGCCGCCGCGCCCGCCACGCCGCAGGCGCAGGCCGAGGCGCTGCGCGAAGCCAACAAGGAGGCCGCAGCGGTGCTGGGCTTTTCCAGCGCCATCGCAGCCTATGGCGGCTTCTTCATCCCCAAGACCGTGGGCACCTCGGTGGCGATGACCGGCGCACCGACGGCGGCCTTCGCGATCTTCTTCGCCTTCTACCTTTCCTGCATCGCGATCACGTGGTGGCACTACAGCCGCCGCTTCGCGCCGATGCCCTGCTGACGACTCACCCAAGGACGACGACACCATGAGTCATTTCCTCGACCGCCTGACCCATT
>JAEUPD010000240.1 GCA_016788525.1 Rubrivivax sp. | reverse complement strand
CACGCAGACGCTGCCGGCCACGCGCGGGCGCATCCTCGACCGCAACGGCCTGGTGCTGGCCACCAGCGTCGCGCTGCCCACGGTGAAGGCCGACACGAAGCTGTTCAAGCCCGAGGCCGCGCAGCGCAAGGCGGTGGCCCGTCTGCTCGGCCTGACCGCTGCCGAGCTGGACGAGCGCCTCGAGGGCGGCGGCACCGTGACGCTGCGCCGGCATCTCGAAGAGGCCGCCTGGCGCGAGTTGCAGGCCTATGGCGAGACTCACAAGCTCAAGGGCCTGATCGACGAACGCGAGTACCGCCGCCGCTACCCCGAGGGCGAGGCCGCCGCGCACCTGGTGGGCTACACCGATGTCGACGACATCGGCCGTGCCGGCATCGAACTGCTGTTGCAGCGCGACCTGCAAGGCGAGAAGGGCAGCCGCACGCTCGTGCGCGACCGCCTGGGCCGCGCCGTGGAAGACGTGGGCGACATCGAGCTGCCGCGGCACGGCAGCGATGTCACGCTCAGCATCGACAGCAAGATCCAGTTCGATGCCTGGAAGCGCGCCCGCGACGCGGTGCTCGCGCACAACGCGCGCGCCGCCAGCGTGGTGGTGCTGGACAGCCGCACGGGCGAAGTGCTGGCGATGGCCAACTACCCCGGCGCCGACCCCAACAAGCGCGGCGCGAACGCCGCCACCGTGCTGCAGAACCGTGCCGCCAGCGACGCCAGCGAGCCCGGCTCGACGATGAAACCGTTCACCATCGCCAAGGCGCTGGACATGAAGAAGGTGGCGCCCGGCACCGCCATCGACACCTCGCCCGGCCGCATGGTCGTCACCGGCACCACCATCACCGACGCCCACCCGCACGGCACGCTGAGCGTGGCCGAGGTGGTGCAGAAGTCCTCCAATGTCGGCACCGCGAAGATCGCTCTCGCGATGGACCGCAAGGACCTGTGGGAAGCCTACGCCGCACTCGGCCTGGGCAGCCGGCCGCGCATCGAGCTGCCGCACGTGGCCACCGGCAAGCTGCGCGCCTGGACGACCTGGCGCCCCACCGACCACGCGCGCGTGGCCTTCGGCTACAGCGCCAGCGCCAGCGTGCTGCAGATGGCGCGTGCCTACACCGTGTTCGCGCGCGATGGCGACCTGGCGCCGGTGACGCTGCTCAAGCGCGAGGCCGACGCGCCCCCCGCCGCCGGAACGCCGGTGTTCAGCGCCACCACCGCGCGGCAGATGCGCGAGATGCTGCGCGCCGCCGCCTCGCCCGGCGGCACTGCGCCCGACCTGCAGCGCCTGACGCTGGGCTACACGGTGGCCGGCAAGACCGGCACCGCCAAGAAGCTGGTGGGTGGCGAGTACGCCGAAGGCAAGTACCGGGCGTGGTTCGTGGGGCTGGCGCCGGTGGGCACGCCGCGCATCGTGGTGGCGGTGATGGTGGACGAACCCCGAGCCGGCAAGTACTACGCCGGCGACGTGGCCGCCCCGGTGTTCAGCCAGGTGGTGCAGAACACGCTGCGCTCGTTGAACGTGCCGCCCGACGTCGACGTGAAAACGCAGATCTCGGCCAAGCCGGTGCCGGCCGAGACGGAGAGCCTGTGAGCGCGGGCCTCCACCACCTGCCCGATGCCACCGCGGCCGTGGCCTGGCTGCGCGCGCGCCTGCGGGGCTCGGGCACGCTGCGCACCGACAGCCGCCAGGTGCAGCCCGGCGATGCCTTCATCGCCTGGCCCGGCCAGGCGCAGGATGGCCGCCGCTTTGTTGTCGATGTGCTGCGCGCCGGCGCCGCGGCCTGCCTGGTCGAGGCCGAAGGCGCGCAAGCCTTCGACTTCGGCACAGCCGGCGCGGCCGTGGCCGCCGTGCCGGGCCTGAAGTCGGCCTGCGGTGCCATTGCCGATGCCTGGTTCGGCCACCCCGGCCATGCGCTGAAGGTGGTGGCCATCACTGGCACCAACGGCAAGACCTCCAGCGCCTGGTGGACGGCCGCGGCGCTGCGCGCGCTGGGCGTGCGCGCCGGCGTCATCGGCACGCTGGGCGTCGGCGAGCCGCCGCAGGTCCAGGCCACCGGCCTGACCACGCCCGACCCCGTGACGCTGCACCGCACGCTGCGCGAGCTGGCCGATGCCGGCTGCGGCGCCTGTGCCATCGAGGCCTCGTCGATCGGCATCGTCGAGGAGAGGTTGGCCGCGCTGCACATCGACACCGCGGTCTTCACCAACTTCACCCGCGATCACCTCGACTACCACGGCTCGATGGAGGCCTACTGGGCGGCCAAGCGGCGCCTGTTTGCCTGGCCGGGGCTGCGCGCGGCGGTGATCAACGTCGACGATGCGCACGGTGCGGCACTGGCGGCCGAATTGCACGGCACGCCGCTGGACCTGTGGACCGTGGCCACGCGCCCGGGCGCCCGCCTCGCCGCCGTGCAGGTGCGGCACGAGCCGCGCGGCCTGGCCTTCGAGGTCCTGGAGCCCGGCGCCGCTGGCGGCCCCGGGCCGGCCGGCGAGGTCCGTGTCGCCCTGGCGAGCACGCTGGTTGGCGACTACAACGCGAGCAACCTGCTGGGCGTGCTGGGCGTGCTGCGCGCGCTCGGCCAGCCGCTGGGGGTGGCGGCGCGGGCGCTGGCGACGGTGGCCCCGGTGCCCGGGCGCATGCAACGTGTCGCCGGCCGCGAGGTCGAAGTGGTGGTGGACTACGCGCACACGCCCGACGCGCTGGACAAGGTGCTGGCGGCGCTGCGCCCGCTGGCGCGCGCCCGCGGCGGCCGGCTGGTGTGCGTGTTCGGCTGCGGCGGCGACCGCGACGCCACCAAGCGGCCACTGATGGGGGCCATCGCCGCGCGCGGCGCCGACCGGGTCGTCATCACCAGCGACAACCCGCGCAGCGAAGCGCCCGCGACCATCCTGCAGCAGATCCGCGCCGGCATCGCGGCGGCCGCCCCCGAGGTGGTGCTGGTCGAAGATCGCCGCGAGGCCATCGATCAGGCGGTGCGCGATGCCGCCGCGGGCGACGTGGTGCTGCTGGCCGGCAAGGGCCACGAGGACTATCAGGAGATCGCTGGCGTGCGCCGCCCCTTCTCCGACCTCGACGAGGCGCGCGCGGCGCTGCAACGGCGCGCCGACGTTGGCGCCGCCGCGCCCCAGGTGGGCCCGGCGTCCACCCCGACGTTGCCGCCTGCTGCACGCCCCCCGCACCCCCCGCAAGGAGCGGCGGCATGAACTCGCAGGTGGTCCGGTGAACGCAGCGCCCCTGCCCGCCACCGCCGACGCGGCCGCACCCTGGATGACGCTGGCCGAGGCCCATGCGCTGCTGCCCGGCAGCCGCCTGGTCGGTGACGGCACCACGTCGCTGCACCGCGTGCACAGCGACACGCGCACGCTGCGCCCGGGCGACATGTTCGTTGCGCTGCGCGGCGAGCGCTTCGATGGCCATGACTACCTGCCAGAGGCGCAGGCCGCCGGTGCCGTGGCGGCACTGGCCGAGACGGGGCACCTGGCCGCCGTCGTGCCCGGCCTGGCGGGCCTCGAGGTGCCCGACACGCTGGCCGCCCTGCAGCAACTGGCCGCTGCCTGGCGCGCGCGCCTGCCGGCGCTCACGCTCATCGCGGTGACCGGCAGCAACGGCAAGACCACGGTGACGCAGATGCTCGCCGCCATCCTGCGCGCCGCGCTTGGCGAAGCGGCGCTGGCCACCCAAGGCAACCTGAACAACCACATCGGCGTGCCGCTGACGCTGCTGCGCCTGCGCGCGCAGCACCGCGCGGCGGTGCTGGAACTGGGTACCAACCACGCCGGCGAGATCGGCCTGCTGGCCGACCTGGTGCGACCGACCATCGCGCTGATCAACAACGCGCAGCGCGAACACCAGGAGTTCCTGCACGGCGTGGAGGCCGTGGCGCGCGAGAACGGCAGCGTCATCGCGCGCCTGCCCGCCACCGGCACGCTGGTGCTGCCCGAGGCCGACGACCACGCGCCGTTGTGGCGCGGCCTGGCCGAGGGGCGAAGCGTGCTGACCTTCGGTTTCGGGGCTGCGGCCGATGTGCGCGGACAGGCCACGTGGACGCCGGAGCCGGCGCCGGGGGCGTGGCAGCTGCGGCTGCGCACGGCAGCCGGCGAGTTCGATGCCACGCTGCACCAGCCCGGCCGCCACAACGCGCTGAACGCCATCGCCGCGGCGGCGTGCGCGCTGGCCGCCGGCGTGGCGCCGCCGGCCATCGCCTCGGGCCTGGCGGGCTTTCGGCCGGTGAGCGGCCGCACCCGCGTGCTGGCGCTGCAACGAGATGGTGCGCCGCTCACACTCGTCGACGACAGCTACAACGCCAACCCCGACAGCGTGCGCGCCGCGATCGATGTGCTGGCCGCGCTGCCAGGCCCGCGCTGGCTGGTGCTGGGCGACATGGCCGAGGTCGGTGCCGACGGCCCGGCGTTCCACGCCGAAGTGGGCAGCTACGCAGGCGCACGCGGCATCGAGCATTGCTGGTCGGTCGGGCCGCTGTGCGCCGGCCTGGGCATCGGCCGGCACTTCGCCGACACGCCGGCGCTGGCCGCGGCGCTGCACGAGGCACCCGCGGCTTGCTCGGTGCTGGTGAAGGGGTCTCGCGCGATGAAGATGGAGGACGTGGTGCGTGCGCTCGAGGCCGCGTGGGCCGCGCCGGCGCCCACCGCGGCGGCGGGGAGGGCGGGCTGATGCTGCTGGCGCTGTCCGAGCTGCTGCTGGCGATGTACCCGCAGGAGCTGAGCTTCCTGCGCGTGTTCCAGTACCTGACCTTCCGCGCCGTGCTGGCGGCGATGACCGCGCTGCTGTTCGGCCTGGCGCTGGGGCCGCGGGTCATCAAGAAGCTGGTCGAGATGAAGGTCGGCCAGCCGATCCGCGAGTACGGCATGCAAAGCCATCTGGGCAAGCGCGGCACGCCCACGATGGGCGGCGTGCTGGTGCTGATTGGCATCGGCGTCAGCACGATCCTGTGGTTCGACTGGACGAATCGCTTCGTGTGGGTGGTGATGCTGGTGACCTTCGGCTTCGGCGCCGTGGGCTGGGTGGACGACTACCGCAAGGTGGTGAAGAAGGACCCCGAAGGCATGCGCTCGCGCGAAAAATTCTTCTGGCAGACGCTGATCGGCCTGGTGGCCGCCATCTACCTGGCCTTCAGCGTGGCCGAGACGAGCAACGTGCGCGTGCTGGAGCTGTTCCTGCGCTGGGTGAGCAGCGGCCTGTCCACCTCGCTGCCGCCGCGCGCCGACCTGATGGTGCCGTTCGTCAAGACCTACAGCTACCCGCTGGGGGTGTGGGGCTTCATCGCGCTGGCCTGGTTCGTCATCGTCGGCGCGAGCAACGCCGTCAACTTCACCGACGGGCTCGATGGCCTCGCCATCATGCCGGTGGTGATGGTGGGCTCGGCGCTCGGCGTGTTCGCCTACGTCACCGGCAACATCAACTTCAGCCGCTACCTGCTGTTCCCGTACATCCCGGGCTCGGGCGAGCTGCTCATCTTCGGCGCCGCCATGGCCGGCGCGGGCCTGGCGTTCCTGTGGTTCAACGCCAACCCGGCGCAGGTCTTCATGGGCGACGTCGGCGCGCTGGCGCTCGGCGGGGCGCTGGGCACCATCGCCGTCATCACGCGGCAGGAGATTCTGCTGGGCATCATGGGCGGCATCTTCGTCGCCGAGATGCTCTCGGTGATGATCCAGGTGAGCTGGTTCAAGTACACCAAGCGCAGGTACGGCGAGGGCCGGCGCGTCTTCCTGATGGCGCCGCTGCACCACCACTTCGAGAAGAAGGGCTGGGCCGAGAACCAGGTGGTGGTGCGCTTCTGGATCGTCACCATGCTGCTGTGCCTGATCGGCCTGGCCAGCTTGAAGCTGCGCTGAGGTGAGCGACATGTCGTCACCCTCGTCCTCGATGCAGCACGACTCGGTCCTCATCCTGGGCCTGGGCGAAAGCGGCCTGGCGATGGCCCGCTGGTGCGCCAAGGCCGGCGCGCGCGTGCGCGTGTGGGACTCGCGCGAACTGCCGCCGCAGGCCGACACACTGGCGCGTGAATGGCCCGAGGCCCAGCGCCTGAGCGGCGCGTTGATGCCCGACGCCGTGGAGGGCCTGACGCTGGTGCTGAAGAGCCCGGGGCTCTCGCCCTACGACGCGCGCATCGCGCCGCTCACGCAGGAAGCGCGCGTGCGCGGCATTCCGGTGCTGGGCGAGCTCGACCTCTTCGTGCGCGCGCTGGCCGAGCTGAAGGAAGCCCGCGGCTACGCGCCGAAGCTGCTGGCCGTCACCGGCACCAACGGCAAGACCACCACCACCGCGATGACGGCGCTGCTGGTGGCGCGCGCCGGCCGCAGCGCGGCCCTGGCCGGCAACATCGGCCCGACGCTGCTGGACACGCTGGCCGCGGCGCTGGCCGAGGACGATCTGCCCGAGGTGTGGGTGCTGGAGCTGTCGAGCTTCCAGCTCGAAGGCGGCGGCACCGGCGTGGCCGGCTTCGAGCCCGATGCCGCAGCGGTGCTGAACGTGACGCAGGACCACCTCGACTGGCATGGCTCGATGCCGGCGTATACCGCGGCCAAGCGGCGGGTGTTCGGCAGCGCGGGCGAGGCGAGCCGCGGGGTGATGGTGCTCAACCGAGACGATGCCGTGGTGGAGGCGATGGCTCCCCTCGCCGCACCCGCGGCGGCTGCGGGCGGGCGCGGCAAGCCGAAGGGGGCGCCACGGCCGGCGCCGCGGCCGGTGGTGCGCTTCGGGCTGGAGCCGCCGCAGCGGCCCGGCGACTTCGGCCTCGTGGTGGAGAACGGCATGGCGTGGCTGGTGCGCGCGCTGCCGGCCGACGAGACGCAAAAACCGAAGGGCGGCGAGGAGGCCGAACTGCATTTGCAGCGGCTGATGCCCGCCGACGCACTGCGCGTGCGCGGCCGGCACAACGCCGCCAACGCCCTGGCGGCGCTGGCGCTGGCCACGGCCATCGGCTGCCCGCTCGCGCCGATGCTGCACGGCCTGCGTGAATACGCCGGCGAGCCGCACCGCGTGCAGTGGGTGGCCACGGCCGATGGCATCGAGGCCTACGACGACAGCAAGGGCACGAATGTCGGCGCCACGGTGGCGGCGCTGGTCGGGCTGGGCGCCGACAAGGCACCGGCCAAGCTGGTGGTCGTCCTCGGCGGCGACGGCAAGGGGCAGGACTTCTCGCCGCTGTTGGCGCCGGTGATGCAGCACGCGCGGGCGGTGGCGACGATCGGGCGCGATGCGGGTGCTGTCGAGGCGGCGCTGGTTGAAGCCGTGGCGGCGGGTGTGGTGGTGCAGCGGCACGATTCGCTGGAGGCGGCCACTCGGTGGTGCTTCGCGCAGGCACGCGCCGGGGATGCGGTGCTGCTGTCGCCGGCTTGCGCGAGCTTGGACATGTTCCGCAACTATGGGCATCGGGCGGAGGTGTTCGTGGCGGCGGTGCAGGGGGTGGCGAGTGAGCGCGGGGGCGTGGCATGAACTCTCCGCACGCCGGCCGTTCGGATTCCTTCGTCGGTCGTGGCGGGCAAGGCCGCGGGCGGGAGCCCGGCGGGGCGCATATGCGGTGGTCGGGCCCTGGGGGCCCGACTGCCCTGCGCTGCTCGGTCTTGTGGCCCACTGCGCGGAACTCGTTGCACTCGCTGCGCTCGTGCCACTCAGACACCCGCGCAGAGCCAGATGTGGAGGCGCGTGAGTACACGCGCGGGCCACAAGCCCTGCGCTGCTCGGCACCGCAAGTGCGCCACGCCGGGCTCCCGCCCGCGGCCTTGCCGGCACCACCTGCGGAGTACGAGGCGACGAACGCCTCGTCGGTTTGCTCAAAGGGCTGTGCGGGCTCGGTGCGGCGCGCATCTGCGCCGCAGCCAAGCGCTGCACCGAGCCCGCACAGCCCTTTGCCGCCACCACCTCCGATCGCCGCAAGGAACCGCGCACCGGTCCAGCGCCACAGCGCCACCACTGCGAGAGCGCACCCATGAAGCGCCCGCTCGCCAACATGGCCGCTCTCTTCGCCGCCCCTTTCGCCGCCCCCTTCGCCGCAATCGGCAAGCTGCTGAGCCAGACCCGCTTCGCCTGGGCCAGCGCCAGCGCGAAAGCCCTGCCCGTGCGCGACCAGGTGCATATCGGTGGCGACCGCCCGCTGCGCATCTTCGCCTTCGACCAGGCGATGGTCGCCGTCATCATCGCCCTCCTCGCGCTGGGCGTCGTGATGGTCTATTCGGCCAGCGTCGCGCTGCCCGACAGCCCCAAGTACCGCGGCTACACGCCCACCTACTTCCTCGCGCGGCAGCTGGTCGCCATCGGCGTGGGCTTCGTCGCCGCGCTCATCGTGCTGCAGCTGCCCAACAAGTTCTGGGAGAAGGCAGCGCCCTGGGTCTTCGTCGTGGCACTCGTGCTGCTCGTGCTCGTGCTCATCCCGGGCATCGGCAAGGTGGTGAACAACTCGCGGCGCTGGATTCCGCTGGGGTTGATGAACTTCCAGCCGAGTGAACTGGCCAAGCTCGCGATGGCCATGTACGCGGCCAGCTACATGGTGCGCAAGATGGACCTCAAGGAGGACTTCATCAAGGCCGTGTGGCCGATGGCGGTGGCGCTCGGCTTCACCGGCGCGCTGCTGCTGCGCCAGCCCGACATGGGCGCCTTCATGGTGGTGGCCGTCATCTCGATGGGCATCCTGTTCCTGGGCGGTGTCAACGGCCGCATGTTCCTGCTGTCGTGCGCGGTGCTGGTGGGCACCTTCGTGATGGTCATCGCCTTGAGCCCCGAGAAGCGTGAGCGCATCTTCGCCTACCTCGAGCCGTGGGACCCGGCCTACGCACAAGGCAAGGCCTACCAGCTGACGCACTCGCTCATCGCCTTCGGCCGCGGAGAGATCTTCGGCCAGGGCCTGGGCGACAGTGTCGAGAAGCTGCACTACCTGCCCGAGGCGCACACCGACTTCCTGCTGGCGGTGATCGGCGAGGAACTCGGCTTCGTCGGCGTGGCCACCGTCATCGTGCTGTTCTTCTGGCTCACGCGGCGCATCTTCGTCATCGGCCGCCAGGCGGTGTCGCTGGACCGCGTGTTCGCCGGGCTCATGGTGCAGGGCATCGGCGTGTGGTTCGGCTTCCAGGCCTTCATCAACATGGGTGTCAACCTCGGCGTGTTGCCCACCAAGGGGCTGACGCTGCCGCTGATGAGCTACGGCGGTTCGGCCATCGTCATGAACCTGGTGGCGCTGGCCATCGTGCTGCGTGTCGATTCCGAGTCGCGCTCGATGATGCGGGGAGGGCGGGCATGAGAACCAAGCCAAGGGCCTTGCGCGGATCCGGCTTTGCCGGGCCGCTGCAAGAGCCCCCTCGGGGGGCAGCGACCGGAGGGAGCGTGGGGGCATGTTCCTGATGCCGCATCTCGTGGTGATGGCCGCGGGCACCGGCGGGCACGTGATGCCCGGGCTCGCCGTCGCGCGCGAGATGCGAAGCCGCGGCTGGACCGTCAGCTGGCTCGGCACCACGCACGGCATGGAAAACCGCCTCGTGCCCGGTGAACCGCAAGGCGGCTTCACGATGGACCGCCTCACCTTCAGCGGGCTGCGCGGCAAGGGCCTGTGGCACACCCTCACCGGCGGCCTGCGCCTGCTCAAGGCGATGGCCGACAGCCTCGCCATCCTGCGCCGCCGCGGCGCCGACGCGGTGCTGGGCATGGGCGGCTATGTCTGCTTTCCCGGCGGGCTGATGGCCTCGTTGCTGAACAAGCCGCTGGTGCTGGTGAACGCCGACGCGGCGCTGCTGCTGTCGAACAAGTCGCTGCTGCCGCTGGCTGACACGGTGGCCTTCGGCTTCGAGGGCGACGCTGTCGGCAAGGCTCGCCGAGGCATCGTCACCGGCAACCCCGTGCGAGCGGAGATCGAAGCCCTCGCGCCGCCGGCCGAACGCTGTGCCGGCCGCAGCGGCCCGCTGCGCGTGCTGGTGGTCGGCGGCAGTCTCGGCGCGCAGGTGCTGAACCAGACGCTGCCGGCCGCGCTGGCGGCCATGCCGCGCGACGCGCGCCCGCAGGTCGTGCACCAGACCGGCGCCGCGCACCTCGAAGCCGTGCGCGCCGACTACCAGCGCGCCGGCATCGATGCCGAGCTGGTGCCCTTCATCGACGACATGCCGTCGCGCCTGGCCGCCTGCGACGTGATGATCTGCCGCGCCGGCGCCATCACGGTGAGCGAGCTGTGCGCGGCCGGCGTGCCGGCGGTGCTGGTGCCGCTGATCGTCAGCACCACGTCGCACCAGGTCGACAACGCGAAGTGGCTGGCGGCGCAGGGCGCGGCGATCCACATGCCGCAGGCCGAGCTGACGCCACAGCGGCTGGCTGACGTGCTGCGCTCGCTGGACCGCGGCAGGCTGGTCGAGATGGCGACCAGCGCGCGCGCGGCCGCCCGGCCTCACGCCGCGGCGCGTGTGGCCGACGAGATCGAGCGGCTGGTGGCGAAAGAGCGGGCGGCATGAAACACGCCGTCAAGCACATCCACTTCGTCGGCGTGGGCGGCGCCGGCATGAGCGCCATCGCCGAGATCCTGCACACGCAGGGCTACCGCGTCTCGGGGTCGGACGCCAGCGAGAGCGACACGACGCGCCGGCTGGCTTCGCTGGGCATGCAGGTTTTCATCGGCCACGCCGCGGCGCAGATCGCCGGCGCCCAGGCGGTGGTCACCTCCACGGCGGTGAAGCCCGACAACCCCGAGGTGCAGGCCGCGCGCGCCGCACGCGTGCCGGTGGTGGCGCGCGCGGTGCTGCTGGCCGAACTGATGCGCCTGAAGCAGGGCATCGCCATCGCCGGCACGCACGGCAAGACCACCACCACGTCGCTGGCGGCCAGCGTGCTCGTCGAGGCCGGCGAAGACCCCACCTTCGTCATCGGTGGCAAGCTCGAGGCGGTGGGCGCCAATTCGCGCCTCGGCCAGGGCGAGTGCATCGTCGTGGAGGCCGACGAAAGCGACGCCAGCTTCCTGGTGCTGAACCCGGTGGTGGCGGTGGTCACCAACATCGACGCCGACCACATGGAGACGTATGGCCACGATGTCGGCCGGCTGCGCCGCGCGTTTGTCGACTTCCTGCACCGGCTGCCCTTCTACGGCCGCGCCGTGCTGTGCACCGACGACCCGGGTGTGCGCGCCATCGTGCCGGCCCTCGAGCGCCCTTTGCTCGGCTATGGCCTGGACGAGGGCGCCGACCTGCGCGCGGTGGACGTGCAGGCGGTGCCCGGCGGGCAGATGCGCTTCACCGCGCAGCGCCGGGGCCTGCCCGACCTCGCGGTCATGCTGAACCTGGCCGGCGAGCACAACGTGCGCAATGCGCTCGCAGCCATCGGCGTTGCGATGGAGCTCGGCCTGCCCGACGAACCGGTGGTGCGCGCGCTGGCGAAGTTCAGCGGCGTCGGCCGGCGCTTCGAGCGCTGGGGCGAGTTCACCGCGCACGGCGGCGGCCGGTTCACCCTCGTCGACGACTACGGCCACCACCCGGTGGAGATGGCCGCGGTGCTGGCTGCGGCGCGCGGCGCGTTCCCCGGCCGCCGGCTGGTGCTGGCCTTCCAGCCGCACCGCTACACGCGCACGCGCGACTGCTTCGCCGACTTCGTGGCCGTGCTCGGCCGCTTCGACGCCGTGCTGCTGACCGAGGTCTACGCGGCCGGCGAAGCACCCATCGCCGGGGCCGATGGCCGCGCGCTGGCGCATGCGCTGGCCGGCCGCGCGGACTTCGTCGCCGACGTGATGAGCCTGCCCTCGGCTATCAACGACATCGCGCGCGACGGCGACGTGGTCATCACCATGGGTGCCGGCTCCATCGGCCAGGTGCCCGCGGCCCTGAAGGAGCAGGCGCGATGAACCAGGCGGCCTCCGCTCTCGACGTGAAAGCCTTCGGCAAGGTGGCCGTGCTGATGGGCGGCACCAGTGCCGAGCGCGAGGTGTCGCTGATGAGCGGCGGCGGCGTGCTCGCTGCGCTGCGCTCGCAGGGCGTGGACGCGCATGCCTTCGACCCCGCCGAGCGCGAGCTGGCGGAGCTCAGGCGCGAGGGCTTCGCGCGGGTCTTCATCGCGCTGCACGGCCGCCATGGCGAAGACGGCACCGTGCAGGGCGCGCTGGAACTGCTGGGCCTGCCCTACACCGGAAGCGGCGTGCTGGCCAGCGCCATCGCGCTGGACAAGGTGATGACCAAGCGGGTGTGGCAGGCCGAGGGCCTGCCCACGCCGCGCTGGGCGTGGCTGGATGCCGACCACCAGCGCCGCGAGGACCTGCGCGCCGTGCCCGACGGGCTCGGCCTGCCGCTGATCGTCAAGCCCCCGCGCGAGGGCAGCTCGATCGGCGTGACCAAGGTGCTGGGCTACTCGCAGATGCAGGACGCGGTGGCGCTGGCCGCGGGCTACGACGCCGACGTGCTGTGCGAGGAGTTCATCGAAGGCGCCGAGCTCACCTGCCCGGTGCTGGGCGAAGGCGCCGCGGCGCGCGCGCTGCCGGTGGTGCGCATCGAAGCGCCCGACGGCAACTACGACTACGAGCACAAGTACTTCAGCGACGCGACAGGCTACCGCTGCCCGAGCGGCCTGCCGCCCGAAGACGAAGCCGAGGTGCAACGGCTGACGCTGGCCGCCTACCGGGCGCTCGGCTGCCGCGGCTGGGGCCGCGCCGACCTGATGCAGCGGCGCAGCGACGGTCGCTTCTTCCTGCTGGAGATGAACACCAGCCCGGGCATGACGGGGCACTCGCTGGTGCCGATGTCGGCGCGCGCCGCGGGCCTGGGCTACGAGGCGCTGTGCCTCGAGATCCTGCGCATGGCGCGGCTGGACAGCACGCGCGCCGGTACCGCTGCGCCGGCCGCATCCGCTGCGCCGCCGCCGGGCGCATGAGCAAGCCGACATGGCGCGCCTGAATCGCCCCCGCACCCCCAACCCGCCGGCCACGCCGGCGCGGCTGCCGGGCGACGTGCGCCTGATGAACGCCGTGGTGGCGCTGGTCGTCGCCGGTGCGGCACTCAGCCTGCTGGTGGCGGGCGCGTGGTGGCTGACGCGCGCGCCGATGTTCAACCTGCGCAGCATCGAAGTGAAGGGCGAGCTTACGCGCAACCAGCTGCCCACGCTGCGCACGCACGCGCTGCCCGAGCTGGCCGGCAACTTCTTCAGCATCGACCTCGACGCGGCGCGCCGCGCCTTCGAAAGCGTGCCGTGGGTGCGGCGGGCCGTCGTGCGCCGCCTGTGGCCCGACCGCCTGGTGGTGCAGGTCGAGGAGCACGAGGTGCTGGCGCTGTGGGAGGCCAACGAGGGCAGCCAGACCGGCTTCACGCGACTGGTCAACACCTTCGGCGAAGTGTTCGAGGCCAACCTGGCCGACGTGGAGGACGAGGCGCTGCCGCTGTTCACCGGCCCGGAAGGCCGCGCCGCCGAGGCGCTGGGGCTGTGGAAACGGCTGCAGCCGGCCTTCGCCGGGCGTGGGCAGCGCATCCAGCACCTGGCGCAGTCGGGCCGCGGCTCGTGGCGCGCCGAGCTGGGCAAGGGGGTGGTGGTGGAGCTGGGCCGCGGCACCGAGGCCGAAGTGGCCGAGCGCACCGAGCGCTTCCTGCGCACCGTGGGCACGATGACCGCCAAGTACCGCCAGCCGTTCGTGTATGCCGACCTGCGGCATGCCGAGGGCTATGCGTTGAAGCTGCGCGGCGTGGGCACGAACGGCCCCGCGGCAGGGGTACCGGGCACCGTGCCGGGCACGCCGCAGGGCGCGCGCGCGAACTGAAGGCAACGACGAGAGACCGCACACGCGAGGCGAGGCGACGAGAGAGCAATGGCCAAGGAATACAAGGACATGGTCTTCGGGCTGGACATCGGCACCCACAAGGTGATGGTGGTTGCCGCCGAGGTGCTGGCCAATGTGGAGGGCGGCAGCGAGCTGCGCCTGGCCGGCATGGGCGTGGCGCCCACCTCCGGCCTGAAGCGCGGCGTGGTCGTCAACATCGAGGCCACCGTGCAGAGCATCCAGGCGGCGCTGAAGGAGGCCGAGATGATGGCTGCGTGCAAGATCGGCGCGGTCTTCACCGGCATCACCGGCAGCCACATCCGCGGCATCAACTCCACCGGCATGGTGATCGTGCGCGACAACCGCGAGGTGTCGCCGGCCGACGTGGCGCGCGTGGTGGAAACCGCCAAGGCCATCAACATCCCCAACGACCAGCGCCTGCTGCTGGTGGAGCCGCAGGAGTTCGTGATCGACGGCCACGAGGTGAAGGAGCCGATCGGCATGAGCGGTAGCCGGCTGGAGGTGAGGGTGCACATCGTCACCGGCGCCGGCAGCGCGGCCGAGAACATCTTGAAGTGCGTGCGCCGCTGCGGGCTGGAAGTGGCCGGCCTCGTGCTGAACCCCAGTGCCAGCGCCGCCGCGGTGCTGACCGACGACGAGAAGAGCCTGGGCGTGGCGGTAGTCGACATCGGCGCCGGCACCACCGACGTGCAGGTCTACACCGACGGCAGCGTGCGCCACACGGCCGTCATCCCGATCGCCGGCGACCTGATCACCAGCGACATCGCGATGGCGCTGCGCACGCCGACCAAGGACGCCGAGGAGATCAAGCTCGAGCATGGCGTGGCCAAGCAGCTGCTCGCCGACCCCGCCGAGCAGGTGGAGGTGCCCGGCCTGGGCGACCGCGGCCCGAGGATGCTCAGCCGCCAGGCACTGGCCGGCGTGATCGAGCCGCGCATCGAGGAGATCTTCTCGCTCGTGCACCAGGTCATCCGCGAGAGCGGCTACGAAGAGCTGCTTTCCAGCGGCATCGTGCTCACCGGCGGCAGCGCGGTGATGCCGGGCATGGTGGAGCTGGGCGAAGACATCTTCCTCAAGCCCGTGCGGCGCGGCACGCCCACCTACAGCGGGCCGCTCTTTGACATGGTGGCCAACCCGCGCAGCGCCACGGTGATGGGGCTGCTCGAAGAGGCGCGCCTGGCGCGTGCGCGCGGGCACAAGGCGGCGGCGCAGGCCGGCAGCGTGAAGAACGTGCTCGGCCGCGCCAAGGACTGGTTTCTCGGCAACTTCTGAAGCCGGGTGACACCACCAGCAACACGAACAAGACAACCACGACGTTGGGTTCACAGAGACGACCAAGGCGATGACGACGCACGAAGCGCGACAACGACAACAACGACAACAACGACAACGACAACAACGACAACGACGACGGCTCAGACCAGAACGACAGGCGATTCCCTTCTTCCACAGCAACGGCAACTGGCAACCAAGCAACGAATCAAGGAGTTCTCCATGCCCATCGAAATGATCGACGACTTCGGCCAAGGCACCCAGATCAAGGTGATCGGTGTCGGCGGCGGCGGCGGCAACGCCGTCGAGCACATGATCGACCACGGTGTCGCGGGCGTGGAGTTCATCTGCGCCAACACCGACGCGCAGGCGCTCAACCGCAGCAACGCCAACACGCTGGTGCAGCTGGGCGCCAACGGCCTGGGGGCCGGCGGCAAGCCCGCCGTGGGGCGCGCGGCGGCCGAGGAAGCGGCCGACCGCATCCGCGGCGTGATCGACGGCGCCCACATGCTGTTCATCACCGCCGGCATGGGCGGCGGCACGGGCACCGGGGCGGCGCCCGTCATCGCCCGCATCGCGCGCGAGATGGGCATCCTCACCGTCGGCGTGGTGACCAAGCCCTTCGAGTTCGAAGGCGGCAAGCGCGCCAAGCAGGCCAACGAGGGCGTGGCCGAGCTGGAAGCCAACGTCGACAGCCTCATCGTCATCCTCAACGAGAAGCTGATGGAAGTGCTGGGCGACGACGTCACGCAGGAAGACGCCTTCGCGCACGCCAACGACGTGCTGCGCAACGCGGTGGGCGGCATCAGCGACATCATCCACATCCCGGGCCTCGTCAACGTCGACTTCGAAGACGTGAAGACGGTGATGAGCGAGCCGGGCAAGGCGATGATGGGCACCGCGCACGCCGGCGGCCCCGACCGCGCCGCCAAGGCGGCCGAACTGGCGGTGGCCTGCCCGCTGCTGGAAGGCATCGACTTGAGCGGCGCGCGCGGCGTGTTGGTGCTGATTGCGGCGTCGAAGAGCAACTTCAAGCTCGCCGAGAGCCGCAACGTGATGAACACCATCCGCCGCTACGCCTCGGAAGATGCGCACGTCATCTACGGCACCGCGTACGACGACGAGCTGGGCGACCAGCTGCGCGTGACGGTCATCGCCACGGGTCTTTCCAGCGCCGCGCGCAAGGCCGCGCCCGTGACGGCGCCGCAGGGGCTGACGGTGGTGCACGGTCAGGCGCCGCAGCACCCTGGCCAGGGCCCGAACGGCGGCCCCGGCGCCGCGCAGGGCCAGCCTGGTACGCCGGTGCATGCGCACCCCCACGCGGCCACCGCCGCGCACACCCAGTTGCGCAACGGTACCGACGGACTGCCGGTGCTGAACCACGCCGTGGGTGGCATGCCCGGCGGGGCGGCTGCCGGCGCGCCGGTGGGCTTTGCCACCGCGCCGCAGGGCGCCGGTCTGCCGCAAGGCGCGATGCCGCCGCAGCAGCCCTACGACCACCTCAACACCCCGAGCGTGTGGCGCCGCCCGCGCGCCGACCAGGCCGCGGCCAAGGTGGAGGCGCTGGCCAGCAACGGGATGGAGGAGATCGAGATTCCGGCGTTTCTGAGGAAGCAGGCGGATTGAGTCTCGCCGGGGCGCGCGGGCCGCGGCCTCACGGCCCGCGCGGGACCTACAACTTCCAGGCCGCGTGCGGCAGCGGCAGGCGATTGAGCTTGTCGCGCCTGTGCCGCCAAGGCGGCAGCAGCGCATTCATCAGATCGGTGAACCGCTCGCCGTGCCCGGGTTCGATCAGGTGGGCCAGCTCGTGCACGAGAACGAACTCCAGGCACTCGACCGGCTTCTTCGCCAACTCAGTATTCAGGCGCACCGAGTGCATTGCCGGCGAGCAGCTGCCCCAGCGCGTCTTCATGCGCTGCACGAACAGGTGGGCCACTTCCACGCCCATGCGCCCGCACCAGTGCGCCATCAGGGGCGCCGCCACCTCGCGCACCTGATCGCGGTACCAGCGTTCGAGCAGCACCTCCCGCGCATCGCGGCCGCTGCCGGGCCGCATCTGCATGCGCAGCCGCCCGGCCGTGGCCTGCATGCGCATCGGCCCTTCGGCCTCGCTGAGTTCCAGCAGCAACCTTCGCCCCCACAGCCAGTGGCTCTCGCGCTCGACCAACTCGCGCCGCGGCTCGCGCGGCTGCGCGCGCATGCGCCGCTGCTGCGTGCGGATCCAGCCGAGCTGCGCGATGGCGAACACGCGCACCGTCTCCAGCCGCATGCGCTCGGGCGCCGCAATGCGAACGCGGCCCGCGGGCGGGTGCACGCTCAGGTGCACCTGCCGGATGTCCTTGCGCACCAGCTCGATGGCCAGCTCGCCCAGCTGCAACGTCTCGGCCACCGTCAGAACTCGGGGTGCTGCTGCACGATGCGGAAGAAGCGCTCCACCTCGTCGACGTCCTGCAGCACGTCGTAGAGCGCGCGCTGCACAACCAATTCCTTTGCGCGCACCCCGCGCCACGCGTTCGGCCGGGCGGCAGTCACGGCCGCGTGAAGCCTCAGCGCCAGCGCCACCGCCGGCTCTGTGCCATCGGCCGCGGGCTCCGCGAAATTGAACCCCTTCGGCGGCTGCGCCTTCAGGTTGTTGTACAGCGCCCGCCTGCCCGGCGTGTCCAGCTGCGGCGGCGTGTCCTCCGCTTGCCCGAGCGTCACGCGCTTGGCCAGGTCGGCCATGCGCCGCAGGTACTCCTCGTACTCGATGGCCTTGTCGCGCCTGGCCTGGATGATCTCCTCCAGCAGCGCCGACATCGTCTCGAAGTACGCCGGGTCGGTGAGCTGCTCGCGGGCGATCTTGCGCCGCACGTTGTTCTCGATCGTCTCGGCGATCGCCTGCCGGTTGTTCTTCATCGAACCCAGCCGCGCTGCGATGGCCTCGGCGATGCCGGTCTTGACGATGAGGTCCAGCAGGCCGATGCCCTCGAACGGCGAGATGCGCCGCGGCTCGTCGGCCTGGATGTAGGCGTCGATGAGGTGGCGCATGTCGGCCTCGTAGGCCTTGAGGTCGAGCGTCTCGCCGCTCGCCTGGCGCACGATGTCGCGCACGTTCAGGTAGTGCTTCAGGCGTTCCTGGAGGCGCGCCTGGTCCGCGGCGCCATAGCCCGCCCCTTCCAGCTCGTCGGCAATGTTGGCGTAGGCGCGCAGCAGCGCTGCCACGGCCTTGTACAGCGCCGCGCGCTGCGGCTCGCGTTCGCGCAGGTCGCCGGCAACTTCGGTGTTGCCACAGAAGTGGTGGATGTGCTCCAGTTCGCCGCGCGGTGGCAACACGGGCTCGCAGATCAGGTGCAGCGCTTCCAGCGCCTCGTCCAGCTTCTCGCGCCCGGTGGCCAGGCGGTCCTTCATCAACACCTCGGGGCTGGCGCCGCCGGCCGAGGTGTCCAGCTCGGAGGTGTAGACCGCGATCGCCCTTTCCACCTTCGTGAGCAGGCGCTTGTAGTCGACGATGTAGCCGAAGTCCTTGTCCTCGCCGTCGAGCCGGTTGGTGCGGCAGATGGCCTGGAACAGGCCGTGGTCCTGCATCACCTTGTCGATGTAGAGGTAGGTGCAAGGCGGCGCGTCGAAGCCGGTGAGCAGCTTGTCCACCACCACCAGCAGCTTCATCTGCGCCGGCTCCTTGATGAAGCGTTCCTTTGCGGCTGCTTCGTAGCTCTCGGTGCGCGTGAGGCCGGGGCGCGGCACCACGTCCTTCAGCAGCTCGGTGTAGGTGTTGAAGATGAACTGTTTGTCGGTCTCGTTGTGCGCGCCGGTCTCTTCCAGCGTCACGTGCTGGGCCTGCGGGTTGTAGGAAGTGACGATGGCGCAGCGGCCCTTGAACCCCGTGTCGCCGCGATTGAAGAGCACGAAGTACTTGCAGGCCTCATAGATGCTGCCGGCCACGAGCATGGCGTTGCCGCGCTCGCTCATCAGGCGCCGCTTGGTGCCGAAGTCGAACACGATGTCCTGCACCACGCGCTCCATCCGCTGGCGCGAGCTGAGCACCTGCTGCATCGTGCCCCACTGCTTCTTCAGCTCGTCCTTCTGCCAGTCGTTCAGGGCCTTCGTCTTGGCCTCGAACCACGCATCGACCTTGGCCTTGGAGCCCAGGTGCTGGTCGATGTCGCGCGCCTCGTAGACGAGGTCCAGCACCACGGCGTCTTCCACGGCCTCGCCGAACTTGTAGGTGTGGATGTAGCGGCCGAACACCTCCAAGCTCGTCGCCTTGTCCTGCTTCAACAGCGGCGTGCCCGTGAAGCCGATGAACACCGCCTGCGGCAGCAGCGCCTTCATCACGCGGTGCAGGCGGCCGCTCTGTGTGCGGTGGCATTCGTCCACGAAGACGAAGAGTTCACCGGCGGCGGCTGCCGGCTGGCCCTGCAGCTCGGCGAGGAAGTTCTCGAACGCCGCGTCATCCCGCCCTCGGCCCTGCACGCCGAACTTGTGCACCAGCGAGCACAGCAGCCGCGGCGCCGGCTGCGCCAGCAGGCGCATCAGCTCGCGCCCGCTGCCGGCGCGCGCCATCGGCGTACCGGCCTCGTTGAACACGCGCTCGATCTGCCCGTCCAGCTCGTCGCGGTCGGTGACGATGGCAATGCGCGCATGTGGGTGCTGCTCGAGGATCCAGCGCGCCAGCAGCACCATCACGAGGCTCTTGCCGCTGCCTTGTGTGTGCCAGATGACGCCACTCTCGCGCCGCGCCACGAAGGCCTGCGCCGCCTTGATGCCGAAGTACTGGTGCACGCGAGGCAGCTTCTTGATGCCACCGTCGAAGAGCACGAAGTCGCGCAGCAACTCCAGCAGCCGCGGCTTTGCGCACAGCTTGAGCAGGTACTTGTCGAGCTTGAAGCGGGTGTTGTCGTGCTCGTCTTCCTTCCAGGCGAGGAACAGCTTCTCCGGCGTGCCCGTGGTGCCGTAGCGCAGGCCTTCGCTGTCGTTGCCGGCGAGCACGAGCTGCACGGTGCTGAAGAAGCCGGCGTGGAACTCCGGCAGTTGGTTGCTGAGCAGCTGACGGATGCCCTCGCCGATGCTGACGCGGCTGTTCTTCAGCTCCAGCACGCCGATGGCCAGGCCGTTGAGGTAGAGCACCACGTCGGGCCGCCGTTCGAACGATCCCGGTTGAGGGCCCTGCAGCGTCACCTCTTCTGCCACCGCCCACTGGTTGGCCTTGGGGTCGTCCCAGTCCACGAGCCACACCGTTTCGGTGTTTTCGCTGGCCGCCAGCTTCACCGGCACGCCGTAGCGCAGCAGCGAGTAGACGGCCTGGTTGTTGCCGTAAAGCGTGCGCGTGGGGTTGGCCGCCTCGGTGCGCAGGCGGTGCAGCACCACGGCCGCCTGCTGCGCGCTGACGCCGCGCTTCGCGAGCCACGCCGTCAGCAGGCCTTCTTCGATGGCGGCGTTGCCGGCGCGCTCGCTCCAGTCGCCCAGGTACTGCCAGCCGAGTTCATCGCACAGCAGCGCCAGCACGCGCTTCTGCGTGGCGCGCTCGGGCTGGCCGACGGTGGAGTTCATCGTGCCGCCCGCTGGCCCGGCATGTCACGCGCGTGCCGGAAGTGGGAGGGCCGGCACGGGATCAGAACGCCACGTCGGTGCCGGCGTAGAGCTCGGCCAAGCGTACGCCCGGCCCTGGCAAGCCGGGCGTCGACAGCAGGTCCTCGGCCTCGGTCAGCACCGCCAACGCCCAGCGGCCGTCGTCGCCGCGCAGGTGCAACTCGACGCGATGCTGGTCCTGGCTCACGACGGCGTAGGCGCGCAGGCTCGGCAGCCGCATGTAGGCCGCGAGCTTCTCGCGGCGGTCGATCTCCACCGTGCTCGGGCTCGAGACCTCGGCGATGAAAGTGGCGTCGTTCGCGGTCAAGGCGGCGCCGGCCGTGGCGCTGCCGCACCAGACGAACACATCCGGGTAATAGACCGAATCCGCCGCCTCGACATGCAGTTTCATGTCGTTGACGAAGGCCTGACATGGACCATCGGCCAGACGCAGCAGCAGCTTGCCGTACAGGTTGCCGGCGATGCGGTTGTGCCGCATCGAGCCTCCCGTCATCGCGTGGATCCGCCCGGCCACGTATTCGTGCCGGCGATCGCTCGCCACCTCGTGTTCGAGGTAATCGACGAGTTCGAGCGGCGCTTGCAGTGCGTGGGCCATGATTCCTCAGTCTATGCGTCGTTCCCGGTGGTGTGCAAGCCAGGTCTTGCGTGGCACGCTCGGGCTGGCCGACGGTGGATGCTCCGGGCACGTGGCGTCTCCCTGGCGGGCGGGTGCGGGCCTGCGACTGCGGCAGTTGCCGGCCGGCCTAACGCCAAAACGGGAGGTACAGCGTCATCCGCGCGTCCTGGGGCGAAGCAAGGCCGAAGTGCGTGCAGAAGTCGGCCAGCGAGGTTTCAGTCAATGCGGCGGAGCTTTCGAGCAACGCCTTGTCGGAGACCTTCCTTCGCAGGGGCAGGCGGCAGCGGGCGGACATGTGGATCCCTCGCGGTTCTTGGTGCCCATGAAGGCGTGAGGGCTTCGTCAGGCGGCCGGCGGTACTCCCGCCAGCGCCTGCGGGATGAAGCCCTCGTCGGTCAGCGCGCGCACCACGCCGCGCAGCAGCAGGTTGTTCGAGAAGCCGATGCAGTATTGCCGCGACCCCGGGGAGATCGGCTGCAGTAGCCCGGCGTCGACCAGCTTGCGCACCTGGTATGTGCGCTGCGTGGCGCTGAGGCCGGCCATCGCGCCGACGAGGTCGCCCGCCTTCACGACGCCGGTCTTCACCGTCGTGGTGAGTACGGCCGCCTCTTGCGCGGTGACATGCTGCCGCTCGCGCGCATGCGCCACGGCGGGCAGCAGCACGTGCGCCTGCAGGTGCGCGTGGTCGGCCAGGCGGTCGAGTTTCTTCATCTCTTCCAACACGCCCGAGAGCACGTAGGTGCACCAGGCTTCCAGGCCCTCTTCGGTGCCGCGGTCGGCCTCGGCCAGCATGGCGTAGTAGCGCGCGCGGTCGGCGCAGAACACCGCGGCCGGGTTCAGCAGCCGGCCGAAGTCTCCCAGGTTGCTGTCGTTCATGCTCACCTGGAAGCCGTACTTCAGCAGGAGCGCGTAGGTGAGCAGCCGCACGACCCGCCCGTTGCCGTTGCCGAACGGGTGCACCCACGCGAAACGGTGGTGCGCCAGCGCCACCTTCATCAGGTCGTACTTGGGCGGGTCGGGCCGGTTGATGAAGGCCACCAGCTCGGTCATGTAGCTGGGCACCTGCACTGCTTCGGGCGGCAGGTGCTCGGCCTGGGCGATCTGTACCTGCCCGCTGCGCCAGGCGCCCGGCGTGCGGTCGCCCTCCCGCACGAGCCCCTTCACGGTGAGAGCGTGCAGGCTGCGCAGCAAGTGCTCGGTGATCGGCGCTGCGGGCGGTACGGCTGCTTCAACCTCGCGCATGGCGGCTTCGATGTTCTGGATTTCGCGCAGTGCCTCCGCCCGGGCGGCGGCATCCGGCGTGCCGCGCTCGGCACGGGCCGCGGCGACCGGGGCCGCCGCGGCCTCCACGACCTCCGCAAGCGTGGTGTGATTGCCCTCGATGCGCGCCGAGGCCAGGCTCTCCAGCAGATGGAACACGCGCTTGAGTTGCAGGAACACAGGCAGCGGCGTGGTGCCGCGCATCTGCAGCCGGCGCAGGTACTCCAGCTCGGTGAGCACGTCCAGCAGCGGCGAGCTGAACGACGGGTTCAGCAGCCGCAGCTCATGGTGGACGAACCGAGGTGGCTCAGACATGGGGCGCAATCATCTGCATCGTGCATCCGGAACATCTGCAATGTACGTCAAAAAGTCCTTTATTGACAGTACCTTGAGTAACTGATCCTCGGTCAATATCTGCAATCGCCGGCGTAGCGATCTGTACGGCCTCGTCTCGGATGGCCCTCCGCGGCTCCCTCGGCGGTCGTGGCGGGCAAGGCCGCGGGCGGGAGCCCGGCGGGGCTCATATGCGGCGGTCGGGCCCCGGGGGGCCCGACTCCGCTGCGCTGCTCGGCCTGGGGTCGCGCGAACAACTCGCTTCACTCGCTGCGCTCGTTTCGCTCAGACAGTGTTCGCGAGTCAGTTTACGAAGCGCGCGAGTACGCGCGCCGACCCCAGGCCTGTGCTGCTCGCCGCCGCATGTGCGCCCCGCCGGGCTCCCGCCCGCGGCCTTGCCGGCACCGGGGTTTGTGTTCCATCGAGAACAGACCCCGGTTCCGCAAAGGGCGGTGCGGGCAGGGCGTGGCGCGCATCTGCGGCGCCGAGCAGCGCAAGGCTCCTGGCCGCGCGCGTACTCGCGCGCATCCACCTCTGACTCGCGAACACTGTTTGAGCGCAACGAGCGCAGCGAGTGAAGCGAGTTGTTCGCGGGCCAGGAGCCTGAGCAGCGCAGGGGAGTCGGGCCCCCAGGGCCCGACCGCCGCAGCTAAGCGCCACGCCCTGCCCGCGCCGCCCTTTGCCGCGCTGCGCGTCGGATGCCGGGTGCGATCAGCCGGGCGGCGCGGCTGAAGGCTGCTCGCCAAAAGGCGCCAGACGGATGCGGCCGGTGAGCAGCGCCTGCGCCATGCCCTGCTTCAGCGCGCGGGCCTTGGCGAGGCGCGCCTCGAGGGCTTCGAGTTCGGTGTCGAGGGCGGAGAGGACGGTGGCGATGGCGGACTGCTCTTCGATCGACGGAAAGGCAAGCGTGATCTTGCCGATGTTGCCCTTGCTGACCCCGGAGACCTTGGTGCCCACGGCGAAGAACTTGAACTGAGCCTTCACGGCTGCCGACTGAAAGCAGTAGCGCCTGAACTCCTTGTCGAGGTCGGCGCCCTTCGCCTTGGCCACGATCGTGTGCAGGCCGGCGACGAAGGGGCGCGCGAGAACGTTGCGAACGACCACGTGCTTCGACGTGCCCTCGTCATCCTCGGAAGCATCGACGAACACCACATCGCCATCATCGAGCCACGCCTTGCGTGGCACCTCGGAGGCGGGCACGTCGAGCTTCGGCACCGACGCGTGCTGGGCGTCAAGGTCGAGCAGCGTGCTCGTGCCGAGATGAATGTCGCCATAGTGCAGGTACGCGATGCCCTCTGCGCTAAGCTGCTCGCGGGACGCCGAAAGGCCGCCGCTGAAGGCGAACATCTCACCGAGCGTGCGCGTGGTCCAAGCACCGCCGAACCCCGGCAGCCGGTTCTTGCCGGTGAGCAGTTCCTGCATGGCGCCTTGCTTGAGCTGGCGCTTCTTGGCGAGGAGTTGCTCCAGGGATTCGATGAGTGCGTCGGCGTCGCTCAGAGTGCGTGCAATCTCTTCCTGCTCACCCCGATCCTTCGGCACCACGATCGTCGTCGATGCGAACTGCCCCTTGTTGACGATCGGAACCGCCTGCTCCCCAGCCAACGCGCGGACCCGCGAGGCCACAGCGGCCACCGCGTAGTACACGAACTCGCCGACAAACTCTGTCGACGGCACGATGGCATTGATCTGCTGATTGGTTGCCAGCCGGGTTGCCGCAACAGCGCACTTGCCGATCGTCGATCCGATGCACACGAAAAGTACTGCGCCTGGAGGGAGTGGCCGCGCGCGGGCGAAGCCGGTGATGGAGAGGCTCTTCTCAGTTCGAGCAACCCACTTCCCGTAGCTCAGGTCGCCCGGGCCAACGAAAGGGAAGTCGTCACCGTAGTTGGCGGGATTGGCAGTTGACGGTGTGCTTCCCGTCACCACGGCACCGAGTTGACCAATCCCCGTGCTTACCCAGCCAGTAGGTGCGGAAGCCGCCGCACCATCGGTCAGGTACTGGGGTGACGGCTCCCTCACCTCCACGCAAACCCCATTCGCTCCAGGTGCCCCGCCACTTTGCCCTCGAACTCCGCCACCCTCGCCGCCAGCACCCCCATCGGCGTCTCGTACCGCTCGGCCAGTTCCTTCACCCTCTGCGTCAGCTGCCGGCTCGCGCGGTCGAGTTCGGCGTGCAGGGCGGCGTCCAACGCCGGCAGCCACTTGTCGCCAACCAACAGCGCCTTCACGTCGGCTTCGCTCAGCGTGGCGTAGCGGTCGTGCGCGCGCTGGTCCAGGCGGGCCTCGGCGTCGCGCTGCTTCTTCTTCAGCGATGTTGTCTCGCTGCTCAACGCGAGCCAGCGCTTCAGCACCTCGATCTCGGCGCGCGTGTCGTCGTCGGGCTGGCTCTTGCCCAACTCGGCGGCGATCTTGTCGAGCTGCTCCTTCACTGCCGCAGCGCTCACTTTGTCGAGAGCCCCTAACACGCCGTCCTCGCCCGCATGCTCTTCCTCCAGCTCAGCCAACTCGGCGGCGGTGCTGTCGATCTTCGCCGCAAGCGCGTCGATCGCTGCCTGCTCGGCCGCGAAGTAGCGGGCCACGATCAGCGCCTTGGGCACCAGGTCGCAGGCCCAGCCGCGGTCGATGGTCTTCACCACCTTGCCTTCCTTGTTCTTCTTCTCCTCCAGCACACGCGCCGGGCGCGCCTGCCAGCCGTCGGCCGCCAGCAGGTAGGCGTCGTCCTGCATCGTCGCGTCCCAGAAATCCATCAGGTGCTGGTACAGGCCGTAGGGGTCCACCAGCGGCTGGCCCTGGAAATGTTCGAGCAGGCCCTCGCCGAGTTTGGCGATCAGCTCCTTGGGGTGAAAGCCGGGCGCCGGGGTCTTCAACGCCTTCAGCTCTTTTGTGGTGGCGGTGCGCCATGCGGCGAAGTGCGCTTCGAGCCCCTGGCGCAGCGCCACGAACTGCGGGTGGCCGTGGATCGTGGCCTTGATGTTGCCCTTGTCCACGGCCAGGTCCACGTAGCCGGCGCGGTGGGGCTTGAAGAGCGCCGCTTCGAGCGCCGGGCACACGGCCCACCAGTGTTGCAGCGCCTGCACGTCGGCCAGCGGGATGCCACCTTGCAGGTGGCCGGCGATGTCTTGCACGTCTTCGGCCACGCTGGCGTCGATGTAGCGCGGCAGGTTTAGGTTGAAGCCGTTGCGCTCGATCTCCGCCAGCGGCACGAAGCGGCTGTAGCGCGGCTGTTGCTCTCGGCGCGTGAAGGCGTCGACGATGCGGTGGATGTCCTGCGCGCGCAGGCGGTTCTTCGGCCCGTCCTTGCGGAAGCCCGCGCTCGCATCGACCATGAAGACGCCGGCGCCTTCGGCGCCCATGGCTCGCTTCAGCGCGCCGGCCTTGTCGATGACGACGATGCACGCCGGGATGCCGGTACCGTAGAAGAGGTTGGGCGGCAGGCCGATCAACGCCTCGATGTACCCGCGCTGCAGCAGCGCGCGGCGGATGTCGGCCTCGGCGTTGCCGCGGAAGAGCACGCCGTGCGGCAGGATGCAGGCGGCGCGGCCGGTGCTCTTCAGGCTGCGCACGATGTGCAGCAGGTAGGCGTAGTCGCCCTGCTTGGCCGGCGGAATGCCGAAGGGCGCGAAGCGCTCGTGCGCGTCGTTCGCGGCGTCCAGCCCCGTGCTCCAACGCTTGTCGCTGAAGGGCGGATTCGCCACCACGTAGTCGAAGGTCTTGAGCCGCCCGCCTTCGAGGAACTTCGGGTCTGCCAGCGTGTTGCCCTGCTCGACGAGCGCCGTCGGGTTGCTGTGCAGGATCATGTTCATGCGCGCCAGGCCGCTGGTGGTGGCATCCTTCTCCTGGCCGTAAAGCGTGAGCGGCGTCTTCGCCTCGTCGGCCACCTTCAGCAACAGCGAGCCCGAGCCGCAGGTGGGGTCGTACACCGTGGTGGCGGCGCTCGTCTTCGCGTGGCGGATGCCCAGCACCTGCGCGATGACGCGGCTCACCTCGGCCGGCGTGTAGAACTGCCCCTTGCTCTTGCCACTTTCGGTGGCGAAGTGGCGCATCAGGTACTCGTACGCGTCGCCGAGGATGTCGTCGCCCTCGGCCCGGTTGTTCGAGAAGTCGAGCGCCTTGTTCTCGAAGATGGCGATCAGGTTCGTCAGCTTGTCCACCATCTCCTGGCCGCTGCCGAGCTTGGTGGCGTCGTTGAAGTCGGGCATGTCCGCCAGCCGGTTGGCCGCGGCCAGCGGGCCGACGATCTGCTTGTTGATGCGGTCGCCGATGTCGGGCTTGCCCTTCAGCGCCGCCATGTCGGCGAAGCTCGCGCCCTTCGGGATGGTGATGGGCGCGAAGGGCTGGCCGGCGTACTTGTCGCTCACGTACTTGATGAACAGCAGCACCAGCACGTAGTCCTTGTACTGGCTGGCGTCCATGCCGCCGCGCAGCTCGTCACAGCTGCTCCACAAGGATGAGTAGAGCTCGGATTTCTTGATGGCCATGGTCGGGGCGATGCTACCGGCCGCTGCGGCACCGGCCGCCGGCGCGTGCCCAGGCACCGCGACCCCAGCCTTGCGGTTGGCGAAGGCCCGATCCCTTCGTGCGACGATTCCGGCGCGGCGACGGCTGGCGCGGCTGCCGCGTTCGTTGATCACAACCCCAAGAGGAGACCCCCATGAAAGCATACGGCGCCGAGTTCTTCGGCACCTTCTGGCTCGTGCTCGGCGGCTGCGGCAGCGCGGTGCTGGCAGCGGCCTTTCCGCAGGTGGGCATCGGCCTGCTGGGCGTGTCGCTGGCCTTCGGCCTGACGGTGTTGACGATGGCCTACGCCATCGGCCACATCTCGGGCTGCCACTTGAACCCGGCCGTGTCGGTGGGGCTGTGGGCGGGCGGGCGCTTTCCGGCTTCGCAACTCGTGCCGTACGTCATCGCCCAGGTGGCCGGGGCCATCGCGGCCGGTGCGGTGCTGTACATCATCGCCTCGGGGGCGGCGGGCTTCGATGCCGGCAAGGGTTTTGCCAGCAACGGCTATGCCGAGTTCTCGCCCGGCAAGTACTCGATGGTCGCCGCGCTGGTGTGCGAGGTGGTGATGACGGCGTTCTTCCTCGTCATCATCCTCGGCGCCACCGACAAGCGCGCGCCGGCGGGCTTTGCGCCCATCGCCATTGGCCTGGGCCTCACGCTCATCCACCTCATCAGCATCCCGGTCACCAACACCTCGGTGAACCCGGCGCGCAGCACCGGCGTGGCGGTGTTTGCCGGCGGGCTGGCGATTCAGCAGCTGTGGGCGTTCTGGGTGGCGCCGATCGTCGGCGCGGTGCTCGGCGCGACGATCTACAAGTTCATCGGCAGCGAAGAGCGCTGAGTGCCCGGGGCCTCGCGCAGGCGCCGAAGCGCTGCACGAGGGCCCTGATGTCCGCCGCGCCGATCGCCGCGCTGATCGCCGCGCTGATCGCCGCGCTGATCGCCGCACCGAACGCCCCGCGCCTTCACCTCGGGGCGAATTGCCGCATGGTGTCCAATGCGGCCTTCGGTCTCACCCGGGCGTGGTCGTGATGAAGGCAAAGCGGATCGTTCTTGGCACCCTCGGCGCGCTCGTCGTCGCCGGCACCGCCGGCTGGTTCAGCCTCGACAAGGACGCCCGCGGCGCTCTTGCGTCGCTGCCCACCAACCGCGACGTGCTGTTCTGGACGCAGCCGCAGCGCGACGCCACCTTCCGCGCGCTGGACCGGCTGCCGTTCCTGGCCAAGGCGCGCCCCATCGCCGCCGGCAGCCAGCCGCTGCCGCTGCCGCCCGGCGCGCCGCTGAAGCTGGCGCTGGACGTGGGTGCCTACATGGCCGGCCAGCGCAGCGCGGCCCTCGTGGTGGTGCACGGCGGCAAGCTCAGGCTCGAGCGCTACGGCCTGGACTTCAGCGCCGCCGGCCGCTGGACGAGCTGGTCGGTGGCCAAGTCGATGACCTCGGTGCTGGTGGGTGCCGCGCTGCACGACGGCCACATCAAGAGCATGGACGACAAGGTCAGCGACTACCTGCCGCAGATGAAGGGCTCGGCCTACGACGACGTCAGCATCCGCCAGCTGCTGACGATGACCTCGGGCGTGCGCTGGACCGAGGATTACGCCGACCCGAATTCCGACGTCGCGCTGTTCGACAAGCACAAGCCCGCCGAGGGCATGGAGTCGCTCGTCAGCTACCTGCGCGGCCTGCCGCGCGCGGCGCCGGCCGGCACGCGCTGGAACTACAGCACCGGCGAGACCAACCTGGTGGGCATCCTCATCGCGCAGGCGGTGGGCAAGCCGCTGTCGCTGTACTTGTCGGAGAAGGTGTGGGGGCCTGCCGGCATGGAGCAGCCGGCCACCTGGATTCTCAGCCGCACCGGGCGCGAGATCAGCGGCTGCTGCATCCAGGCGGCGACGCGGGACTATGCGCGCTTCGGCCTGTTCATGCTCAATGGCGCGCGTGCCGGCGACGGGCGCAGCATCGTGCCCGAGGGCTGGCTGGCCGAGGCCACCACCGAGCGCACCGGCATCGGCCAGCCCGGGCGCGGCTACGGCTACCAGTGGTGGACCTACACCGACGGCAGCTTCGCCGCGCGCGGCATCTTCGGCCAGGGCATCTTCATCGACCCGAAGCGCAAGCTCGTGGTCGCGTCCAACGCGAACTGGGGTGGGGGTGCACGCGACCCGGCAGCCGACCGTGCGCGCGAGGCCTTCTATCGCGCGGTGCAGAAGGCGGTGGACGAGGAGGCAGGGGCCAAGCCCGGCGATTGAGCGGGCAGCTTCGCGCCGGATGCGGCTGCGGGGTCCTTGAATGCCGCTGATGCAGCGTGGCGCGCGCCAAGGCCGCCGGGCGATCGGCGCCGCTCATGTCCTTCTTCGAGTGCCCAGCTGCGCTGGTCACTCGAATGCATCCTTGACTTCGCTGCGCCGATCGCCCGGTGGCCTTGGCGAGCCACCCCTGTCGGAGGTCGAGCGCTCGTACTTCGACCCTGGTGCCGGATCGAGCCGACGGGGTGCCCAGCGCAGTGAAGTAAAGGGGGCATGCCAGTGCCCTGGGAACCAGGGCACTGGCAAGAGGACATGAACGAAGCTGGGCACCCCGCCGGCTCGATCCCGCCACTCCCTCCGGAGCAGGGGACCAAAGGCCCACCGGCGTCCGACCAGCGGCCGAGTCAACGCTCCGCCCGCAGCAGCGGCATCCCATCCAATGGCGGCGGCGCCACGATCTGCGGCGTCTGCGGCCCGGTGCGCTTGTCGCGCAGGCGTTCGACCACCGGCCGCGCGGCGTCGAACACCTCGTTCAACGTCACCACACCGTCGCGGTTGGTGTCGGAGCTGGGCGCCAGCGCCTGCAGCAGCGCGTAGGTGAACAGGCCGTGCTTGCCCGGCGGGTACTCCTGCGATTCCTCGTCCCCCTTGGAGGCCACCAGCAGCGGGAACATCGACGCGGCCGAGCGCTTGAGCAGCGAATGCGCCTCGAAGCGGCCTTCGATGTTGCGCGCCTGGCAGGTGTCGACGATCAAGAGCCGCCGCCCGGCCGTGGCGCGCAGCGCGTCGAAGAACGCGGTCCACGGCAGCAGCGAGGGCGGTGCCCGTGTCTGGCCGCCGTCCAGCGCGCGCAGATCTTCGGCGCGCACGTCGCGCGGCACGAAGTAGTAGTTGCCGGCCGCGTCGCTGATGCCGTGCGAGGCGAGGAAGATCACCGCCGTGTCCTGCGGCCGCGCCTGCTGCACGAACTGCAGCGCCTGCTGCACGGCGGCGCGCTCGGGCTTGGTGTCGCTGAAATCGGTGAGCAGCCGCAGGTGCACGCGGCCGAACTGACCCCCGGCGCGCGACTGCAGCGCCTTGGCCAGCTCTTCGGCGTCGCGCGCGGCGTAGGCCAGGTGCATGCGTTCGGGCAGGCGCGGAAAGTTGTTGATGCCCACGGCGAGCAGGTACAGGTCACCGGGCGGCGCCGCCAGCCGCACGCCCGCCGGCGCGTTGACGAAGGCCTCGGCCACGCCCATCGCCACGCCGTTGAAGGCTTCCACGCGCACCTGGTTGCCGCCGTCGGCGAGGTCCAGCGTGAGCCGGCGCGCCAGTTGCTGCGCCTCGCCGCCGGCCACCTTGCGCTCGGCGGCCGGGGTGACCGGGATGCCGTTGACGAACACCGTGAGGTCCTGCAGCCCGTGGCGCGCGCGCTCGGCCTTCTCGGCCTTGAGGTCGAACACCGCGCGCGGCCGGCCGCCCGGGCCGAGGCTCACCTCCAGCAGTTGCAGGCGCAGCCGCGGCGGCGCGATGTCGGCGAGCTTGCTGATCTGGAAGTCGGCGCCGAGCTTGGCCAGCGCCTCCACGCGCCCGCCCGCGCCGGCCGCACCTGCCGCAGCGCGGAACGCCGCGGCCACGGCGTCCGGGCGATAGAGGATGCGGTCGAACTGCACCGCGTGGTGGAAGTCGGGCGCGGCGTCGCGGCCGCGGTTGACATGCCAGCCGACGAAGCGGTCGCCCTGCACCGACGAGGTGAAGTAGCCCTCGGGCACCCAGGCCACCCAGTCCTGGCCGTTGCGGTGCGGGAAGTAGGCCAGCTCCTCGCGGCCGTCGCTCATGCGGAACCAGCGCAGCGTGCCGTCGGACAACGCGGCCACCGCCAGCCGCCCGTCGCGGCTGATGTTCACCGCGCCGGCCACCGCCGGCAGCTTCACGCTCCACAGCTCACGCGCCTGCTCGTCCACCAGGCGCAACGCCCACTCGGTGCCCAGCAGCACGGCGCGGCGCCCGGGGGCCAGCGCATAACTGCGAGACAGCTCGTATTCGTCGAGCCGCGGCTTGCGGCCGTTGATGCGCGGCTCGAAGCTGTCCTTCCAGTCTTCCACCGAGAGCGCCGCAGCCTGCAACACCGGCGAAAAGAACTCGGCCTTCGGCAGCGCGCCGAGGTTCTGGTCACCGGGCAGGAGCGGCGAGTAGCTGTGCGTTTCCGTGCCCTGGCGCTGGCGCGGGTAACGCACCACGCTGCCGTCTGCCGAGAGCTCGAGCCGCCCGTGCGCGGTGCTGAAGTCGACGTTGTCGGGGCCGCGCCACGTGGTGCGCTGGCCTGCGGGGCCGACGATGCCCAGCCCCGGGTCTTCGGCGGCGAAGGCGATGGCGCCACCAGGCATCGGCTGGATCTCGGTGATGCGGTTGTCGGCGATAGGCAGCGCGCGCATCACCCCGCGGCCGGCATCTTCCCAGCGGTACAGGGGGTTCGGGCCACCGCCTCGCCAATCGCCGCCGGCGTAGAGATGGCGCCCGTCGGACGAGAAGGCCACGCTCGTGAAGCTGGCCTGGTCGCGCACCGCGTCGAGCGCCGGGCGGTAGGCCTCGGACAGATCGCGCGACTGCAGCACCGTGAGCGCGGGCCGGTCGATCAGCCCCACGGCGATCAGCCTTCCGTCGGGCGAAAAGCGCGCGCTTGCCGGCTTGCCGCCGCCGGGCACCGCGCGGCGGCCGAGCAGCGTGAAGGCGCGGTCATAGAGGCGCAGCATGCCGTCCAGCGCCGCCACGGTGACGAGGCCGTCGGCGCGCTCGTCGAGCTCCATGACCTTGTCCAGGTACTGCGTGTCGCTGGCCACCACGCGCCCCTCGGCCACGCGCAGCCGGTGCAGCCCGCCGCGGCCCTGCAGGCCGACGAGCAGGTGCTCGCCGTCGCGCGTCCACAAGAGCGCGTGGATGGCGTCCTTGAAGCCGCCGATGCGCCGCGTGAGCGCGCCGGTGGCGATATCGAAGAAGTACAGCGAAGCCTCGCCGTCCCAGTCCCACCCGGTCCAGCCACCGGTGACGACCGTGCGGCCATCGGGCGACACGGCCACGGCGAAAAGCTGGCCCTCGTGGCCGCTGTCGATCGGCACGCGCAGCGTGGTGATCAGCCGCGCCTCGGGCATCTGCCACACGCGCACGGTCTTGTCGTCGCTGCAGGTGACGAGCCGGTTGCGCGGCGCGTCCACCGCAACGCGGCGGATGAGCGTGGTGTGCATGCCGGCCTCCACGCGCAGCAGCGGCTCACGCGTGGGCTCGCGAGCCGGGCGTTGTGGTTGTGCGGTGGCGGCCAGACCGATGGCGCCGCCGGCAACGGCCAGGGCCAGCCGCTGCACCCAGCCGCGGCGGGCATGTGCCCATCTCAGCCGCTGCGCCCAGCCGCCGCCGGCAAGTGCCCTTGCCAGCGCTAGTGCCAGCGCCAGTGCCAGTGCCAGTGCCAGTGCCAGCCGCCGTGCCCAGTCATCGCCGGCCAGTGCCCATGCCAGCGGCGGCGCGCAGGCGCCGTCGGCTGGCGCGGGGGCCCGGTGCAGGCCGGCGGCCAGTGCGCGCACGACGCCGGGGGCCACGTCAGCGCGTTGGCGTGCCCGCGGGCGGGGTGGCCGGGTTCGGTGCCTTGCCGGCTGGGCCGGCCGCTGCCTTGCCAGGCGCCGCGGCGCGGCGGCGCCGCTCCTGCTCGCTTTCAGCCTGAGGCGCGCGGGTGCTGCCGTAGTTGCCGCTGCGGCCGAGGTCGGCGCCCTGTGCGGTGCCGCGGCCGCCGCTGAAGATCACCACCGGCAGCCCGGCGGCCATGCGCGCCGCGGCATCGGCGCCGGCGGCCTCGGCGGCCTCGGCGCCTTCGCCGGTGGCCGCGCCGCCGGCCGCGCGTGCCGCGTTGGCCGCCTGTTGCGCCGCGCTGTCGCCCTCGCTGCCGCTGGCGCCCGGAGCGGGCAGGGCGCCGGCGTCGATGGCGCCTGGCGCGGCCACCAGGATCTCGCTCAGGCCCGGCGCCCCGGGCGCCGGCGCGGCGGGGATGAGCGGGCCGGGCGCATCGGCGCGCAGCGGCCCGGGCGCCACCGCCGGCGTCACGACACCTGGCGGCGCCAGGCGCGCCGACGGCGGAATCGGCGTGACCGAGATGTTCTGCACCGGCGCGACGATGCTCACCGCCCCCGCCGACGACGTGACCGCGAACGCCGAGTTCACCGTGCCGGCCGGTGCCACCAGCGACACGTTGCCCACCGCGCGCACGCCTTGCAGGCTGATCACCGCGCCGGCGCCCGGGGCGTTGATGGCCAGCGAGTTCACGCCCACGTCGGCGGGGTTCCAGACGTGCGGCCCGGGGGCCAGCACGCCCGAGGGCGGGATGAGCGGGAAGGCCACCGTCACGTTGCCGGTGCTGGCCGTCATGGCCACGTCGCCGATGGTCTGCAGGCGATCGACGAAGACGTGCCGGCCGGCCACCAGCGTGGTGGGCTGCAGCGCAGCCTCGGTGCCGGTCTGCAGCGAATCGGAGACATGCGTGGGCTGCGGCAGCAGCACGTCGCGCCCGGCGGTGAGGTTCAAGCCGCGCACCGACACCACCGTGCCGAGGCTGGCCGAATCGCGCAGCGTGATGTTGCCGCCGGCCCCGGCGATCCAGGTGAGTGAGCCCGGCGCATTGGTCAGCCGCACGTCGCGCCCGGCCTGCGCACGCAGGGCGTTGAGCGACGTGTCGTCGTCCATGCGGAAGTCCTGCCCGGCGCGCACGCGCAGCAGGCCGGCCAGCGCCACGCCATTGAGCAGCACGTCGCGCCCGGCGACCAGTTCGACCTGCTGGCCGATGAAGCCGCCGGTGCGCACGTCCTGCGCTGCCTCGATGAACAGGCGCTGCGGCGCGAACACCGACAGGTTCACCGAGCCCTGCGACGATCGTGCTTCGACATCGGGCGAGCTGGCGGTGTTGAAGCTGTCGATGCCCAGCGCACCGGCCAGCAGCACGCGCTGCGGCATGCCCAGCGGCGGCGCGGGCACCGGGCCGTTGCGGCTGACGAGCACCGTGCCGCTGGTGATGCGGCCTTCGGTGGAGGTGATGGCCAGCGTGGCCGCGGTGCGCACCGAAGGCGCGTTGATGTCGCCGCGCGCGGTGAGCGTGAGATTGCCCAGGCGCGCGTCGGTGTCGCTGAGCGTGGTGGTGAAGCCGGAGACGTCGATGTTGGCGGTGTTCATCACGATGCCGCCCAGGCCCGCGGTGAGCGTGATGTCGCCGTTGTTGGAGTAGATGCGCTCGTTGACACGCAGCGCGTTGCCGCCGTTCAGGTTGACGCGGCCGGTGGTGGAAGGCACCGGCGCCTCGATGAACAGGGTGCCCGCGGTGGACGAGACGTTCAGCGTGCCGCTGGTGATGAAGGGTGTCTCGTTGTTGGGGCGCGGTGCGGTGGGGCTGCCGAAGTACAGGTCGGCGCCGGCGGTGACGCTGAGCGTGCCGCTGCCGGCGCGCAGCTGCGGTGCGCCGGCCACCTGCGGCGCCATGGTCACGGTGCCGTTGGTGGCGGTGACGGTGAGCGGCGCGTCGCGCGTCACCACGTCGGCATTCACCGCGACGTTGCGCGCCGCGGTCAGCGTGATGGGGCCGGTGAGCGTGGTGGCGTCGCGGTCCTGGCCGATCTGCTCGTTGACGAGGATGTCGCGGCCGGCGGTGATGGCAAGCGGCGCGCCGGTGCGCACGTTTTCGATGCGCATGCCGGGCTGCACCACCACGTCGGCGGCTGCGGTGATCGTGGTGGCGCCCACCGAGTCGTACACCGGCTCGGCGATCGAGATCGAGCCGGTGGTGGAGCGCAGATCCAGCGCGCCGGTAGTCACGTAGCTGCCGGTGGCGAGGTTGCCCCCGGTCGTGACGGCAATGGGCGCCGTGCCGCTGCGCAGCTGGGCCAAGGCGCCCTGCGTCACGGTGCCGGCGGTGGCAGTGAGCGCGATGGCGCCGTTGCGCGTGACGACCGAGTCGGTGAGGTTGATGTCGCGTGCGGCCGTCAGCGTGGCGGTGCCGCCGGCGGCACCGCCGCTGGCCGCGCGGCCGTCGACGGGCGCGCGCACGTGGATGTCGCGGCCGGCCACCACCGACAACGGCGAGCCGTTGCGCAGGTTCAGCACCGGCGAGTCGATGTTCACGTCGGTGCCGGCGCGCAGCGTGGCCGCACCCACCGTGGCGTCGATGCCTTCGCCGAGGGTGAGCGCGCCATTGACCGAAGTGAGGTTCAGCGCGCCGGTGGTGCTGACCAGGCCGGTGGTGAAGTCGCTGCCGGCGCTGAGGTCGATGATGCCGCCCGGCGTGCCGGCGCCGCCCACCGAGAACAGCCCGCGCCCTGCGGCGGTGGCGATGGTGCCGGCGATGGCCCGCACGCGAAGGTCGGCCAGCTGCGTGACCACCGACTCGTCGATGCGTACGCTGCCGCCGGCGGTGAGGTTGACGGCGCCGCCGCCGGCGCCGCCGCGGCCGTCGACCTGCGCGTTGACGATCACGTCGCCGCCGGCGCTGACGGTGAAGGCGCTGCCGTTGCGCAGGTTGACCACCGGCTGGTTGATGCGCACGTCGCCGGCCGCGGTGATGGTGACTGCACCCTGCGTGCCGTCCAGCGGCGCGTCCAGGCTGACGCGGCCGCCGGTGGAAACGAGGCCGAGCGCGCCCGAGGTGACGTAGGGGCCGGCGGCCAGGTCGCCGCCGGTGCGCACCGCGATCGGCGCGTTGCCGGTGAAGACGCCGCGGCCGGCCGCCAGGCGCACGGTGCCGGTGGTCGCGTTCAGGGTCACCGCGCCATTGGCGGTGACGATGAACTCGTGGAGGTTGATGTCGCGCCCGGCGTTGAGCGTGAGGCCGCCGCCGGCCAGGCGCCCGCGGCCGTCGATGGCGGCGCCGACGTTGATGTCGACATCGGCGCTCACGGTGGTGCTGGTGCCGGTGCGCAGCACGCGGTTGATGAGGCTCGCCTCGGCGATGCCGATGTCCATCGTCGCCGGGTCGAGCAGCAGCGAACCGGCGGCACCGGCGGCCGCGCCGGCGTCCACGGTGCCGGCGAACTCGAGCGTGCGTTTGCCGGAGACCTCGACACGGCCGCCGTCGCCGCCGGCGGCACCGCCGCGCGCGCTGATGTGGCCGGCGTAGGTGGTGGTGCCGTCGGCCCACACCACCACCTCGCCGCCGTGGCCTTGGTGGCGGGCATCGGCGGCGATGCGCGTGCCGGCGTCGACGGTGGTGGTGGCGGCGCGCGGCGTGGTACCGCCGCCTTGCCAGGCCCCGCCGACGTGCACGGTGCCGCCGCCGGCGTGGCCGCTGGCGTCGAGCGCGGCCCCGGTTGCCAGGTGCACACGCTCGCCCAGCGCCTCGATGCGGCCGCCGGCTTCACCCGTGCCCTGGCCTTGCGCGCTCAGCTCGCCGCTCACCGTGGCGCCGCCGCCGCTGGCGGCCAGTACGATGCGGCCGCCTTGCTGCTGCACGGTGTCGGCACGCACCGTGCCCGACAGGTTGATCACCTGGTCGAGTGCGGCCTTGGCGGTGGCCGCGCTCATCAGCACCACCTGGCCGCCGTCGGCTTCGATGCGGCCGGTGTGCTGGATCAGCGCGGTGACCGGGCGGCCTTCGGCATCGACGAGCTGGCGCGCCTGCGCTGCGCCGACGGCCAGCGAGATCAGGCCGTCGCCGTGCAGGTCGAGTGCAAACGTGTCGCCGGCCCCCAGCACCACGCGGCCCAGGCGCGCCTGGATGACGCCGTCGTTGCGCACGTGCGGCGCCACCAGCGCCACCAGGCCGCCCTCGGCGGCGGTGATGTGGCCACGGTTGACGATGCCGGCGCCGGGCGCGCCGGGCTGGCGGAACTCCAGCCGCCCGGCCATGAAGTCGGCATTGCCGACGTTGGCGGTGCTGGCGACGAACGAACCGACGTTGACCTGCGCGCCGCCGCCGAGCACGACGCCGTTGGGGTTGACGAGGAAGACCTGGCCGTTGGCGCTGATGCGGCCGTGGATCGTGCTGAGCTGCTCGCCGGTGACGCGGTTCAGCGTGGCGCTGCCGGCCGAGGGCTGCACGAACAGCACCTGTTCGCCGGCGCCGACGTTGAAGCTGCGCCAGTCGATGACGGCCCGCTGGCTGCTCTGGTCGATGCGGGTCTGCGTGGCCAGGGGCGCGCCGCCTTGCGTGATGGTGGCGCTGCCGGCGCGCACGGTGCCGCCTTCGGGCGCGGCCTGCGCCGGCGCGCTCAGCAAGCCGCCGGCGGCCAGCGCCGCGGCCAGCAGCGTGAGGCGGGGTGGCGCGCAGCGCTGCATGCGGCCCGAGACGCCCCAGCGCAGGTCGTGCTCGCCACAGGAAGCGCGGCGGGCGGGATGGCGAGGCGGTGACGGCATGGTCATGAGGATCTCCCTGGCTGGCGCTGGCGCTGGCGCTGGCGTTTGGCGAGGCGGAACCGGCGGGCCGTGGACTGCGACCGTGGAGGCAAGTGTGCGCCGAAGCGCCTTCAGTAGCGCAACGACAGACCCGCGTAGCCGCGGGGGTCGCGGTTGCCTTCGGCGGCGACAACGCGCGACAGCGGCTTGGCCGCTTCGAGGTAGCCGCTCAGCCAGCGCTGCAGCTCGAAGCGCACCCCGAGGCCCGCCGACGACGCCGACTGTTGCGCGGCCAGCCCACCCGGCGAGCGCTGCCGCACCTGGCCGGCGTCGTAGAAGCCGTAGAGCGTGGCGCCGCCGAGCCAGTTGCTGCCGCTGCCGCCCCCGGCGAACGACCAGCGCACCTCGACCTTGAGCGCTGCGCCGTGGTCGCCGACCAGTTCCGAAGGGTCGTAGCCGCGGCCGAACTGCTCGCCGCCGAAGCTGAACAGTTCGGGTGCCAGCAGGTCGTCCAGCGCAACCTGCGCGCTCAGCGCCGCCAGCAGTGACCATTGCGGCGTGAGTCCCTGCAGGCGCGCGGCATACAGGCCGAGCTTGGTGAACGCCGGCTTGCCGTTGGCGCGCGAGAGCAGCGGGTCGCCGGCGCGCGACGAGCCCGCGCCTTCGAAGCCGCGCGCGAGCTCGATGTCGACGAGGTTGATGCCGCGTGCCGCGTCGGCCAGGTCCCAGCCCAGGCCCACGCGCAGCGCGCGGATGCGGTCTTCGGTGTCGCGCACGCCGAACAGGTTGGTGTGGCCGTTGTGCGCGGTGAGGCTCACGCGCGCGCTGCGGTTCTCGTGGCGGCCGCGCAGGAACGGGTGGCTGAGGGTGAGCGCTGCCGAATCGGACGAAGTCTCCAGGTCCAGCGGGATGAAGCTGGTGCCCGTGTCGGGCCTGGAGCGCACGCGGCCGAGGCTGAGCCCGGCGCGCGTGCCGTCATGGCCCACCGCCTGCTCGTGGTTGAAGGCGAAGTACTTCAGCTCGCCCTTCTCGGCAGCCACTGCGCGCAGCCCGGTGCGGTCGCCCCAGCCGAGCAGGCCGCGCTGTTCCACGTCGAGCGTGGCGCGCAGCGGGCCGAGCGCACGGCCGCCGCGGTTGTCCAGGCTCAGCCCGGCCGTCACCGCCTGCGCGGAACTCTGCACGACGAGGTCGGAGGCGCCCGGCGTCGCCGAGGCCATCAGCACCGCACGCGCGAAGGTGCCGGGCTGGTCGTTCATCAGCAGCAGGGCGCGCTCCAGCGTCTCGGCGCGCAGCGGGCGCTGGGCCCGCAGCGCCTCGGCCTGCGCCTTCATCAGCGCGCTCGGGGCACTGCCTTCGAAGCGCACCTCCGCCAGGTAGCCCTCCACCGCCTGCAGCCGCACGTAGCCCTGCTCCACCGTCTGCGCCGGCACGATGACCTGCGAGAGGATGTAGCCGTCGTTGCGGTAGCGCGTGGTCAGCGCGTTGGCGAAGGCGTAGATGTCGGCCAGCGAGACCTCGCGGCCGAACAGCCCCTGGTAGTCGGCCGGCCACGAGTCGGCCGGGTACAGCGTCATGCCGTCCAGCGAGATGCCGCGCAAGCGGAAGCGGATGCCTTCGCTGCCTGCCGGTGGCGTGAGCGAGGGCATCGGAATCTGGAACTGGCCCGGCAGTGCGCGCGGCTGCGGCGGCTGCTGGAACTGGCGCTCGATCTGGCCGGGCTGTGTGCCGGGGGCCTGCGCGCGGGCGGGCGGCGCGGCGGCGGCCACAAGGGCGCCGGCTGCGGTGGCGGCCGCGAGGGTGGGAAGCAGGCGCGGCAGCATCAGGGCACGCATCCACGCCATGCGTGCCAAGCCTGCCATGCGCTTCGTGCGTGCCGTACGTGCAATGCGTGCCGTATGCGCCATGTGCCGCTCGCGACGCCCCAAACAGGGCGGCCGAGGCTATCACAGGGCCCGCCCGCTGCGCGCCGCTCGCTTGGCTGCGGCCTCCTGGCCCCTGGCGCCGCCTTATGCTCGCCCGCGCCCGCCTGCGACACGGGCCTACCCATGAGCAACGCGCCGATCGTCGACATCGACCCCACCGCCTTCTGGCACGACCCGTACCCGGCGCTGGCGGTGATGCGGCGCGAGCACCCCGTCGCCTACGTGCCGCAACTCGGCGCCACGCTGTTCACAAGGCGCGAGCACATCGTCGAGTTGGAGAAGCGGATCGAGGTCTTCAGCTCGCACCAGCCGCAGGGCCTGATGAACCGGCTGATGGGCCACAACATGATGCGCAAGGACGGCGCCGAACACCTCGCCGAGCGCAAGCTGATGCTGGCTGCGCTGGGGCCGCAGCCGGTGCGCGCGCACTGGGAGCCGATCTTCCGCGCCGATGCGACGCGCCTGCTCGACGCGCTGGCGCCCAGGCGGCAGGCCGACCTGGTGAGCGACTACGCGATGCCGTTGGCGGCCCACGCCCTGCGCGCGCTCACGGGCCTGACCCACATGCGCTGGCAGGACATGGACGCCTGGTCGCAGGCGATGATCGACGGCATCGCCAACTACGGCGGCGACCCGGCGATCGAGGCGCGCTGCCATGCCGCCACGGCCGGCATCGATGCGTGCATCAGCGAACGCTGGCCGGTGCTGATGCACGGGCCCGAGAAGCGCGATCCCGAGGTGCGCGATCCCGAGGTGCGCGAGCCCGATCAGAGCCTGCTCGCGACGATGCAACGTGCCGGGCTGCCAGAGGCCAGCGTGCGCGCCAACATCAAGCTCAGCATCAGCGGCGGGCAGAACGAACCGCGCGATGCCATCGCCGGCGCCGCCTGGGCGCTGCTGGCGCATCCAGAGCAACTGGCACGGGTGCGCAGCGGCGCGGTGCCCTGGCGCCGCGTGTTCGACGAGTACCTGCGCTGGATCTCGCCCATCGGCATGAGCCCGCGCCGCGTGGCGCAGCGCTACACCGTCGACGGCGTGACTCTGGAGCCCGAAGACCGCGTGTTCTTCATGTTCGGCTCGGCCAATCGCGACGAGGCGTTCTTCGCCGAGCCCGAGCGCTTCGACCTCGGGCGCACGACGGCCGGCGCCCACATCGCCTTCGGCGCCGGGCCGCACTACTGCGCCGGCGCGGCCGCCTCGAAGAGCCTGATCGCCGAGGTGGCGCTGCCGGCGCTGTTCGAGCGGCTGCCGGGCCTGCGCCTGGCCCCCGGGGCCGAGGTGCGCTTCGGCGGCTGGGCGTTCCGCGGGCCGCTGGCGGTGCCGGTGTGCTGGGGCTGAGGGGGTGAGGGGGTGAGGGGGTGAGCGTGCCGAGGGAGCCCCAGCGGTCCGCTGCAGACCTGGACGATGCTGCCGAAACCCGCTGGCCCGCGCTGGCGCCGTTTCGCACGCGCAGCTTCCGCTACCAGTGGCCCGCCGATCTGATCACCGCCTGGGCCCAGGAGATGGAGATGCTGATCCTGGGTTGGTACGTGCTGGTGGAGTCGAATTCGGTGGCGGCGCTGGCGCTGTTCGGTGCGCTGCTGTATGTCGGCAGCTGGATCGCGCCCCTGATGGGCACGCTGGGTGACCGGGTCGGCCTGCGCCGCGTGCTCGGCGCGATGCGCCTGGCCTACGCGCTGCTGGCCGGTGTGATCCTCGGGCTGGCGCTGGCGGGCCAGCTCCAGCCTTCGATCGTTCTCGCGGTGGCCTTTGTCGCCGGCTTGATCAAGCCCAGCGACGTGGGCATGCGCACGGCGCTGGTGAGCGCCGCGGTGCCGCCGGCCCATCTGGTGGCGGCGATGGGCGTCACGCGCACCACGGGCGACTCGGCGCGGATCGGGGGTGCGCTGGCCGGTGCCGGCTTCGTGGCCAGCCTCGGTCTCGTCGGCGCCTACGTGGCCATCACGGTGCTCTACGTGGTGGGCGCGCTGCTGACGGCGCGCTCGGGCGGCGCGCCTGGCAGCCGAGCGGCACAAGAAGCACAGGAAACACCGGAAGGGGGCCGAGGCGCGGGCGAAGCCGCGGCCGCGGCAGCGCCGCAAGGCGCCGGCATCGCCTCGCACTGGCGCGATTTGAAGGAAGGCCTGCAGCATGTCTGGCGCACGCCGCTGTTGCGTGCGGGCATGGTGCTGGCGGCGTTGGTGAACCTGTGTGCCTTTCCGTTCACCAACGGGCTGATGCCCTACATCGCGCGCGACGTCTTCCTCCTCGACCAGCAGGGCCTGGGCTGGCTGGTGGCCAGCTATGCCGCCGGCGCACTGGTGGGCTCGATCGGCCTTGGCGCCTTCGGCGCGCGGCTGCCGCCGGCGCGCACGATGCTCGTGACCTGCGCACTGTGGTACCTGTGCCTGCTCGGCCTGGCGCTGCCGGTGAGCGTGCCCGTGGCATTTGCGCTGCTGGTGGCAACGGGCCTGAGCCAGAGCGTGAGCATGGTCAGCCTGTCGATCATGTTGATGCGCCACAGCGAACTTCGCTTGCGCGGGCGCGTGATGGGCGCGCGCATGCTGGCCGTCTACACGCTGCCGATCGGCCTGCTGCTGGCCGGGGCGCTGATTCCGGCGATCGGCTTTGCCGGGCTGGTGGCCGTGTATGGGGTCTTCGGGTTGCTGATGACCGGCGTCATCGCCTGGGTGTGGCGTGAGCAGCTGGTGCGCAGCGAGGCGGCGGCCAACAGCTGATCTGCGCGGGGGGTGTGGCGCGATGGCGCCCTCGGACGCGCGCGCGCCGCCTTCGGAGTCGTGCCGTGGCTGTTGCGGCATCATGGGCTCACCGCCGTGATCAGGCAAGCCGACCATGCCCACCGTGCTCCAGGAAGTCCGAGAGGTTCAAGACGAGATGGTGGCGCTGCGCCGCCAGATCCACGCCCACCCGGAACTCGGCTTCGAAGAGCACCAGACCGGCGAGCTGGTGGCCAGCCGCCTGGAGCGCTGGGGCTTCGAAGTGGCGCGCGGCGTGGGCCGCACCGGTGTGGTCGCAAGGCTCCAGGTCGGCCGCGGCAAACGCCGCCTCGGCCTGCGCGCGGACATGGACGGGCTGCCGATCACCGAGCTGAGCGGTCTGCCGCACGCCAGCCGGCGCCCGGGCCTCATGCACGCCTGCGGGCACGACGGCCACACCGCCACGCTGCTTGCGGCGGCGCGCGTGCTGGCGCTGACGCGGGCCTTCAGCGGCACGCTCAACGTCATCTTCCAGCCGGCCGAAGAAGGGCTGGGTGGCGCGCAGGCGATGCTCGACGACGGGCTCTTCGAGCGCTTCCCTTGCGACCGGCTGTTCGCCTTCCACAACTCCCCGGGCGCGCCGGCCGGGCACCTGGGCATCCGCGCCGGCGTGGTCTACAGCAGCTCGGACACGGCGATCATCAGGATCGTCGGCCGCGGCGGGCACGGCGCCAAGCCGCACCTGGCGGTGGACCCGATCGTTGCGGCGTCGCATCTCGTGCTCGCGCTGCAAAGCATCGTCTCGCGCGAAGTGCACCCGAACGAACTGGCGATCGTGACGGTGGGCGCCTTCCACGCGGGCGATGCGCCCAACGTGATCCCCGCGTTTGCCGAGCTGCGCTTGACGGTCCGTGCGCGCAGCGAAGCCGTGCGAGCGATGCTGCGCGACCGCATCACCGCGATGGCGCATGCACAAGCCCAGGTGCACGGCGCCACGGCCGAAGTGGACTACCGCTGGCGCTACCCGGTGACGGTCAACGACGAAGGCGCGGCCGCCTTCGTGCGCGAGGCGGCGCGCGAGCTGATGGGCGACGCGGCCCTCATCCCCGACTGGCCGCCGGGCACCGCGAGCGACGATCTCGGCCTGATGCTGCAGCGTGTGCCCGGCTGCTACTTCAACGTCGGCAACGGCACCGACGAGGCGCCCGGCCAGGGCGGCTGCCCGGTGCACAACGCCGGCTACGACTTCAACGACCGCATCCTGCCGAGCACGGCGAGCCTGTTCGTGCGCCTGGTGCAGCGCTACCTGGTCGATGTGTGAAGGGCGGGCTGCAGCTCCCGAACCCCGAGGAAGTGTTGGTGGGCCCTGCAGGATTCGAACCTGCGACCAACGGATTAAGAGTCCGTTCAATTGCAGCGGGGACGCAGAGTTCAGATCGGCTGAGACTGCTTTGCATACCCCACGGGCGCGATTGTGCCCGCAGTGGCTGGACGCAGTCAAAGCGTGATCACGAACGCGGAGCAGGGTGCCCCGTTCGAATGAGGGGGCGCCAGCGGCGGGCGCCAACCGCAGGTGGTGAACGCGGAGCGGGCCGCAAGCCGCGGAGGCCGCCGACGGCTACAGGGCGCCCAAAGCGTTGCGCATCGCGCTGAGATCCGGGTGCACGTAGCCGTAAGTCGTCGATATCGACGTGTGCCCAAGCTGCTGCTGAACCACCTTGAGGTTCGGCACGGCGTTGGCGAGGATGGTTGCCGTTGTGTGGCGGATTCGATGCGCGCTGATTCGCGGCATCGACGCCGGCTGGTGCTGGCGCAGCCGCCGGAAGAAGCCGTCCAGGTTGTGCGCCTTCATCTCGCGGGACTTGAATGCTCCTGGTCGAGCGCTGAACAGCGGCAGGCAGAACACCTGCCTGGCTTCCAGTTCGTACCCCACGATGCGC
>JAEUPD010000232.1 GCA_016788525.1 Rubrivivax sp. | reverse complement strand
CAGCACCGCGCTGAAGGAAGCGGTGGCCACCGGCTACCCGCGCGACAAGATGTACGGTGTGTGGTGGGCCGGTGCCGAGCCCGACGTGAAAGACGTCGGCGACGGCGCCAAGGGCTACAACGCGCTGACGCTGCAGCACGGCGCCGAGCCGAACTCGGCGGTGGTCAAGGAAGTGCTCGACAAGGTGCATGCCAAGGGCCAGGGCACCGGGCCGAAGGAAGAAGTGGGCCAGGTGCTGTACATGCGCGGCCTGATGGCGGCGATGCTCTCGGTGGAGGGCGTGCGCCGCGCACAGGAGCGCTTCGGCAAGGGCAAGTGGATGAGCGGCGAGCAGGCGCGCTGGGGCTACGAGAACCTGGCCCTCGACCAGGCCAAGCTCGACGCGCTGGGCTTCAAGGGCGTGCTGCGCCCCATCAGCACCAGCTGCGCCGACCACCGCGGCGACGTGTGGGCCCGCATCCACACCTGGGACGGCGGCAAGTGGAACTTCTCCTCCGACTGGTACCAGTCCGACCAATCGATCATCAAGCCGATGATCAAGGCGGCGGCCGACAAGTACGCCGGCGAGAAGAAACTCGAGCGGCGCACGGTGGCCGACTGCCAGTCGTAGCCCACCCCCGGGGGCGGCTCGCGCCGCCCTCCCCCTCGAGGGGGCGCCGCCAGCGGCCCGGCAAGGCCGGTTCCGCGGTGGCCACCGGGCTGATCCCCGCCCCTCGGTTCTTTGCTGGTCCAGCCCGATGAGCAACATCCTCCTCAACGTCAACGGCATCGAGGTCATCTACAACCACGTGATCCTGGTGCTCAAGGGCGTGAGCCTGCAGGTGCCCGAGGGCGGAGTGGTGGCACTGCTGGGCGGCAACGGCGCAGGCAAGACGACCACGCTGCGCGCGGTGAGCAACCTCCTGGCCGGCGAGCGCGGCGAGGTGACCAAGGGCAGCATCGAGCTCCGAGGCGAACGCATCGAGAAGCTCAGCACCGCGGCGATGGTCGACCGCGGCGTGATCCAGGTGATGGAAGGCCGCCACTGCTTCGCCCACCTCACCATCGAGGAGAACCTGCTCACCGGCGCCTACACGCGCAAGGACGGCAAGGCCGCGGTGGCCGCCACGCTGGACAAGGTCTACAACTACTTTCCGCGCCTGAAGCAGCGGCGCGGCTCGCAGGCCGCCTACACCTCGGGCGGCGAGCAGCAGATGTGCGCCATCGGCCGCGCGCTGATGGCCAACCCGAAGATGGTGCTGCTGGACGAGCCGAGCATGGGCCTGGCGCCGCAGATCGTGCAGGAGGTGTTCGAGATCGTGAAGGACCTGAACACCAAGGAGAAGACGACCTTCCTGCTGGCCGAGCAGAACACCAACATGGCACTGCGTTATGCCGACTACGGCTACATCCTGGAGAACGGCCGCATCGTGATGGACGGCGAGGCCAAGGCGCTGCGCGAGAACGAGGACGTGAAGGAGTTCTATCTGGGCATGGGCGGCGGCGACCGCAAGAGCTTCCGCGACGTGAAGAGCTACAAGCGGCGCAAGCGCTGGCTGTCGTGATCCCCCCCGAAGCGCCATCAGCGCCTCCCCCCGTGGAACCGAAGGGGCCACCTAGCGGCCCCGGGGGCGCCGCCGGCGGCCCGGCAGAGCCGGTTCCGCGGCGGCCGCTTGGCCGCGCCGGTGGCTCCCGCAAGGCCTGAGTGATGCCCGACCTGCCCGACTTCGGCTTCGAGCCGCCGCCGTTCAACGCCGACAACGCGCTGGTGCAGTTGAAGCGTTCGCTGCGCGACCTGAAGCTGGCCGAGCGCGGCAACGCGTTCGAGTTGCGCGGCAAGCGGGTGGTGGAGCTGCAGGTCGACGCCGGCGCGCTCGCCGTGCGGCTGGCGCGCAAGCTGGCGCTCACGCCCGAGTGGGACAAGAGTGTCGTGAAGTCCGCCGCCGATCAGCGCAAGCTCGTCGACGAGGTGAAGAAACGGCTCGAGCGCTGGGAACGCGAGGACTGAGGGCGGCCAAGGGGTTCTGCGCATGACGTTCGCTGCGCTAGCCAAGCACGCGATGGCGCTTCCGGGCGCCACGCAGGACATCAAATGGGGCAACGACTGGGTGGCCAGCGTCGGCGGCAAGATGTTCCTCGTCGGCTCCCGCGACCCCGCGGCGTGGCTGGCCTGCTCGTTCAAGGTCGACGCGCACCGCTTTCTCGAACTCACCGGCCTGCCGGGCTTTGCGCCGGCGCCCTACCTGGCGCGCGTGAAGTGGGTGCAGCTCAGCGACCCGAAGGCGCTGCCGCTGGCCGAACTGAAACAACTCGTGGAGCGTTCGCACGCCCTGGTGCTGGCCGCGCTGCCAAAGAAGGTTCAAAGGGAGATCCTGGGGTGAAAGATCATTTCGACGCGCTCGAGACGCGCGACCCGGCCGCACGCGAGGCGGCGCTCATGGCCGCATTGCCGGCGCAGGTGGCCGCCGCGCAGGCCGTGCCGGCGCTGGCCGGCAAGCTCGCCGGCTTCGATGCCAAGGGTGTGGCCAGCCGCGCCGCGATGCAGGCGCTTCCGGTCACGCGCAAGGGCGAGTTGCTCGAGAGGCAGCAGGCCGGCCGCGGCGCCGGCGCGAACCCCTGGGACCCGTTTGGCGGCTTCTCGGCCATCGGCTGGCGAGCCATGACCACCACGCGCCGCGCGGCGCAGCGCGTGTACCAGTCGCCCGGCCCCATCTACGAGCCCGAAGGCGCCGCGCGCGACTACTGGCGCACCGCGCGCGCGCTGTGGGCCGCGGGCTTTCGCGCCGGCGACCTCGTGCACAACAGCTTCAGCTACCACCTCACGCCCGGCGCCTGGATGATGGACAACGGCGCGCAGGCCATCGGCTGCACGGTGTTCCCGGGCGGCGTGGGCAACACCGAGCTGCAGCTGCAGGCCATCGCCGAGTTGCGGGCCGACGCCTACGCGGGCACGCCGAGCTTCTTGCGCATCCTGCTGGAGAAGGCGGCCGAAACCGGCGTGGCGATCCCTTCGCTGAAGAAGGCGCTGGTCAGCGGCGAGGCCTTTCCGCCCAGCCTGCGCGACTGGCTGCGCGGGCGCGGCGTCGAGGGCTACCAGGCCTACGCCACCGCCGACGTCGGCACCATCGCCTACGAGACCGCGGCGCGCGAGGGCCTCGTCGTCGACGAGGGGGTCATCGTCGAGATCGTGCGCCCGGGCACCGGCGACGTGGTGCCCGAGGGCGAGGTGGGCGAGGTCGTGGTCACCGTGCTCACGCCCGACTACCCGATGGTGCGCTTCGGCACCGGCGACCTCTCGGCGGTGCTGGCCGGCCGCTGCCCCACCGGCCGCACCAACCAGCGCATCAAGGGCTGGATGGGCCGCGCCGACCAGACCGCCAAGGTGCGCGGCATGTTCGTGCACCCCAGCCAGGTGGCCGAAGTGCTCAGGCGCCACCCCGAACTCGGCCGCGCGCGGCTGGTGGTGGAAGGCGAGATGGCCAGCGACCGCATGACGCTCAAAGTGGAGGTCGCGGGCGCGCCCGAGGGCCTGGCCCACGCGGTGGCCGACAGCGTGCGCGACATCACCAAGCTGCGCTGCGACGTGGTGCTGTTGGCGCCGGGCAGCCTGCCCAACGACGGCAAGGTGATCGAGGACGCGCGCACGTACAAGTAGGCCGGCGGGCTGTGGCCGGTGCCTGCCGCCGCTCCAGCCGGGGGGCTGCCGGCTTGTCTCGGTGGCCGCGGGGGCACTCCTGTCCACCGGCCCCGCCCCGCAGTCCACCCCGACGCGCTTTGCCGCGTTCAAGGCCTGAGCCGCGCGGCCGCCTACGTAGTTCCCACGCAGCACGCGTGGCGCGCGACTGGATAGCATCCGCCCACTTGCGCGACTCGCCCCGCATCGAGTCCGGCCCCTGCCAACGCCCCCTCTTCCCCCACCCGGAGCCTCCCATGAAAAAAGTGCTCGCGACCCTGGCCACGCTGACGCTGGCCGCCACGTCGGCCCTCGCCGCCTACCCCGACAAGCCCATCACCATCGTCGTGCCCTTTGCCGCCGGTGGCCCCACCGACAAGGTGGCGCGCGACTTCGCCGAGGCGATGCGCAAGCCGATGGGTGGCGCCACGCTGGTGGTGGAGAACGTCGGCGGCGCCGGCGGCACGCTGGGCGCCGGCAAGGTGGCCAAGGCGGCACCCGACGGCTACACGCTGCTGCTGTTCCACATCGGCATGGCCACCACGCCGACGATGTACCGCAAGCTCAACTACAAGGTGCTCGACGACTTCGAGTACCTCGGCCTCATCAACGACGTGCCGATGACGCTGGTGGGCCGCAAGACGCTGCCGGCCAACACCTACCCCGAGCTGGCCAAGTGGCTGCAGGAGAACAAGGGCAAGATCAACCTGGCCAATGCCGGCCAGGGCAGCGCCTCTCACCTGTGCGGGCTGATGTTCCAGGCCGCGGTCCAGATCGACATGACCACCGTGCCGTACAAGGGCACCGCGCCGGCCATGAACGACCTGCTCGGCGGCCAGGTCGACATCATGTGCGACCAGACCACCAACACCACCGGGCAGATCGCCGGCGGCGCCATCAAGGCCTACGCGGTGAGCACCACCAAGCGCGTCAACACGCCGGTGCTGGCCAAGCTGCCCACGCTGGACGAGAGCGGCATGAAGGGCTTCAACGTCAGCATCTTCCATGGCCTGTACGCGCCCAAGGGCACGCCGGCCGACGTGCTGGCCAAGCTCAACGCCGCGCTGAAGGAAGCGCTGAAGGACCCCGAGTTCATCAAGCGCCAGGAAGGCCTGGGCGCGGTGGTGGTCACCGACTCGCGCCTGAACCCGGCCGAGCACAAGAAGTTCGTCGCCTCCGAGATCGACAAGTGGGGCGCGGTGATCAAGGCCGCCGGCCAGTACGCCGACTGAAGCCGTTGCCCAACCCCGCGATGGAAACCCCATCGTGTGCCTGAGCCACGAGGCCGCCTTGCCAGGCGGCCTCTTGCGTTTCTGGGCGCACCGAGTGCCCCGATCCACGCTGAACCGGAAGAACCGCGATGAGTGACGACGAAAACCCGCTGCGCGAGTGCCTGGCGCAGGCGCGGCGCGGGGCCCTCGGGCGGCGCGCGTTCTTCGACGCGGCCGCCAGGCTCGGCGTGGCCGCCCCGGTAGCGGCCGGTCTGCTCGGCGCGGCCCGCGCACAAGCCAGCGATGCCTTTGTCTACCGCCCCGCGCGGCGCGGCGGCGGCGGCGTGCTGCGCATCCTTTCCTGGCAGGCGCCGACGATCCTGAACCAGCACTTCTCGTCGGGTTCGAAGGACGTGCTGGCCTCGCGCTTCTTCTACGAACCGCTGGCCGCCTACGACCTCGACGGCTCGCTGCACCCGGTACTGATCACCGAGGTGCCCACGTTCGACAACGGCGGTGTCGCCCGCGACGGCCGTTCGGTCACCTGCAAGCTCAAGCGCGGCGTCATCTGGCACGACGGCGAGCCGTTCACCGCCGACGACGTGGTGTTCAGCACCGAGTTCGTGGCCAACCCCGAGACGGCCGCCTTCACGGTGGGCAGTGCGCAAGGCGTCACCGCGCGCAAGCTCGACACCCACACGGTGCGCTTCGAGTTCGCCGCGCCGCGGCCGGCGTGGACCGACCTGTTCGTGCTGCAGGTGCTGCCGAAGAAGCACTTCGCGGCGTACATGGGCGCGAAGTCGCGCGAGGCGCCGGGCAACCTCAAGCCAGTGGGCACCGGGCCCTACCGGCTGACCGACTTCCGCCCCGGCGACCTGGTGCGCGGCGAGGCGAACGCCGCGTACCACATGCCCAACCGCCCGCACTTCGACGCCTTCGAGATCAAGGGCGGCGGCGACAGCCTCTCGGCCGCGCGCGCGGTGCTGCAGACCGGCGACTTCGACCTCGCGTGGATGATCACCGCCGAAGACGAACTGCTCAAGCGGCTGGAAGCCGGCAGCCGCGGCCGGCTGCACTTTGCGCAGGGCGGCGACACCGAGTACATCATGCTCAACCACACCGACCCCTGGACCGAGGTGGCCGGTGAACGCTCGAGCCCGGCGAGCCGCCACCCCTTCCTGCTCGACCCCGCGGTGCGGCAGGCGCTGGCCCACCTCATCGACCGCGACGCGATCCAGCGCTTCGTGATGGGCCGCAACGGCATCCCCACGGCGAACTTCCTGAACAACCCCGCGGCATTCAACTCGCGCCGCAAAGGCCTGCCCTACGACCCGGCGCGCGCCAACATGCTGCTCGACGCCGCCGGCTGGGCGCGTGGCCCGGGCGGCATGCGTGCCAAGGGCGCACAGCGGTTGAAGATGGTCTTCCACACCAGCACCAGTTCGCCGCGCCAGAAGGTGCAGGCGATCATCAAGTCGAGCGCGCAGGCCGCGGGCATCGAGATGGAGCTGAAAGGCACCTCGCCGGCGGTGTACTTCTCAGGCGACCACGGCAACCCCGACACCAGCGGCCGCTTTGTCGCCGACCTGCAGATGCACACCATCACCCGCGGCGGCACCGACCCCGGCCGCTTCCTCGAGCTGTTCTGTTCTTGGCAGGTCACGGCCAAGGCCAACAAGTGGCTGCACCGCAACCTGGCGCGCTGGCGCAACGACGAGTACGACCGCCTGTACAAGGCCGCCGAGTCGGAGCTCGACCCGCTGAAGCGCGCCGCGATGCTGACCCGCCTGAACGACATCGTCTGCGACAGCCTGGCGATCCAGCCGCTGTTCGTGCGGCCCAAGCTGACGGCGTTGCTGAACGGCATTCATGCGCCGATCTCGGGCTGGGGGGTGGAGACGGGGCGGATTCACGATTGGTATCGGGCGGGGTGAGGCGCTGGCACGCCCTCCTGCTCGACGAACAGCCCGAACACGACGCAGGTCGTGGCGCGCCAAGGCCGCCGGGGGGTCGCCGCCGCTCATGTCCTTTTCTGGCTGCCCTGCTGCGCAGGGCACTCAGATGCATCCTTTACCTCGCTATGGCGATCCCCCGGCGGCCTTGGCGGGCACGCGCATCGTTGGGCGAGTGATCGTGGGCCGCAGCGGGGTGGCTGGATCGGGCCGATGGGGTGCCCAGCGCAGCAAAGTGAGGAGGGCACTCGCGTGCCGTGGAACATGGGCACTCGCTCTTCGCCAAGTCCACACGGCCGATCTCAGCTGCCGATCTCCACCCTCACCGGCTGCGGATCCAAGCCGTTGCTTCTTCGCAGTTGGAACACGAGCGCACCCCGCGCGTCGGCGGGCAGTCGGACCTCGCAGTGCGCACCGCCGGCCAGCGCCTTGCCGACAACGCAGCCGGTGCCGCGCGGCAGCTTCCAGCCGCCTTCGGCGCGCAGCGCGATGATGCGCACCGGTTCGTCGCGAGGCGAACGCGGGTTGTGGATCTTGACCACCCCTTGCAGCAATTCGGCGCGCCCGTCGCGAAGCGAACGCATCCACAGCCGAATGGCGTCGAGGTGCGCGTCGGTGAGCGTGGGTTCGTCGGTGCCCGGCCGCAGGATGCCACCCAGGTGCGCGTCCCCCATCGCCCGGCGCACGGCAGCACCATCGGCCGCCGCTGCGGCGACGGCGACGATGCGCCCGCGCTTGGAATCCTCACGCTGGTTTGGCAAGCCGTGGCAGTAGGCGCAGCTGTACGGCGGCGATCCGAACCTGGCTGCGTAGGCCGCAGGTTCGGTGCCGGGAATCGCAGGCGCCTGAGCAATCGCAGGCCGAGGTGTCTGCGGCGCTGACGCTGCTGGCGGCGGAGCATCGAGCGCCGTGATGAGCGCCATGGCCCACCGTTCGTGCGAGGTGAAGAAGTAGACCTTCCAGTCATTGCCCTGTCGGCGCAGGCGCGCAAACGACGGATCGCTGGAAAAGCGCTTGCCCGAAGCGGTGTCGACTTGCTGCTTCAGCCGTGCGGCCATGGTGCCGTCGGGCTGCGGGCGAATCCAGGCGACCTCCCAGCTCAAGGTGGTACTGCGCACGCCATCATCGATCAGACCCAGCACCGCCGCTCGGCCGCGAAAGCGCTTGTAGAAGCTGTCGTCGGCTTCGCTGAACCATATGTCGTCGGTCAGGCAGGTGTCTGCGAACGCTTGCGGCTGGCGCCTGTTCCAGGCGGCGACACAGGCGGCCAGCGCGGCGCGCACGCCGGCCTCGTCGGCCCGGTTCTGGGCGCGGGCGGCCGGCATGGCGGCGTGGATGGCCACCGCCAGGACAGCCGCGGACAGTCTCTTCGTCATGGGATCTTCTCTGGGCCAGGCTTGCGGGGTGCACGCCATGGCGGCAAGATTGCCCAGCGCGCACACGCGGCGTCCCGAAACTGCCCCGAAATCGATCCGAAACCAGCGCGAAATCGACCGATGGAGCGGGAAGCCAGAGTGCCATTGATGGCCGCCGGGCGGCTAGCGTGGCCCGGCTTCGTGCTCGATCTCGGCGCCGGCGAGTTGTTCGACGCCAATGGGCGGCCGACCGAGTTGCGCGCGCAAGCGCTCAAGCTGCTGCTGTTGTTGGGCGAGCGGGCCGGACAGGTCGTGAGCAAGGACGATTTGATGCACCGCGTGTGGGGCGAGGTGATCGTCACCGAGGACTCGCTGGTGCAGGCGGTGGGCGACATCCGCCGCGTGCTGGGCGACGCGCGCCACGAACGCGTACGCACGGTGCCGCGACGCGGGTACATGCTGTGCGTCGAGCCGGCCGACGCGGGGGCCCCGGTCGCCTTGCCGGGCCGGCTGGTGCCCGCGCAGCCTGCGGCGCCAGTTGCTGGTGCGGCACGGGCCGGCGGCCCGCTGTGGCATCGAAGCAGCGGTGCCCTGGCACTTGTGCTTGCAGTCTTGACCGCGGTCGTGGTCGCGGTCGTGATCGCGGGGGGCGCGATGCAGTGGGGCACGCAACGCGACGCCGCCAAGGCAGCCGCACCCCGCTCGTTGGCGATCCTGCCCTTCGAAGGCGACGAGGGCACTGCGCCCTGGTTCGTGGACGGCGTGGGCAGCGACCTCGAAGCCGTCCTCGTCGGATGGACGGACCTCACCGTGATCGGCCGCGGCACGATGACGGCCTACAAGGGCCGCACGGTCGACCCGCGTGTGGTCGGCACCGAGCTGGGTGTACGCCACGTGCTCACCGGTCGCGCGCGACGCGACGGAGAGCACGTGCGCCTGACGGTGACGCTCGTCGATGCGCGCACCGGCGAGGTCGAGTGGTCGATGCTGCGCGACGTGCCGCGCAGCGAGCTGCCGGCGCTGGTGGGCGACGTCGCCGGCGGCCTGGCGCGCGCGCTGACCGTGGCCTACGGGGATGCCGTCAAGCGCGATGTGCGCGCGCTGGCGCCGCATCAGGCACAGGCCGACGATCTGGCGCTGCATGGGCACGCCGAGCTGCTTCGAACCGTGTCGCGCGAAGGCTGGGAGCGCGCGCGCGGCCTGTTCGAGGCCGCGCTGGCGCTGGACCCCGATTGCGTGCGGTGCCTCGGCGGCCTGTCGCTGACCCTCAGCAACCTCGTGCTGTGGGAGTGGACGCCGGACCGCGCCGCCACGCTGGCGGCGGCCGAACAGGCCTCGGCTCGGCTCGACCGCATCGCGCCGAACCGCTCGCTCGCACTGCTGGCGCGCGCCAGCCTGGCGCACACGCGGCGCGACTGGAAGGCGGTGCTGTCGATTGGCGACCAGCTCGCCGAACACTTTCCGAACGACCCGGCTGCGCACCACCATCGCTGTTCGGCGCTGCTGCGGCTTGGGCGCTTCGAAGACAGCATTGCCGCATGCGCCCGCGCCCAGCGCATCAGCCCGCGCGACTCGCGCGTGGCCACCTGGCAGGGGCTGATCGGCTACAACGAGTTCATGCGTGGCCGCTGGTCCGAGGCCGAGCAGGCGCTGCGCCGCTCGGTGCTCGGGAACCCGCGCGTGCCGTTTTATGGCGTCGTGCTGGCGGCGGCGCTGGCCGAGCAGGACCGCCGCGACGAGGCGGCAACCGCGATCGCCGAAGTGCGCACACGACACCCCGAGTACCGGGCCGGCGCGATCGGCCGCTTCTGGATCGCCGATGACGCGGGCTTCCAGCGCGGCCGCGATCGCGTGGTCTCGCGGGCGCTGGAACTCGGTCTGCCGCCGTGATGATGGGGCAGACCTCAGCGCAGGCCTACCCGATGCGCAGCGGAATCGTCACCGGCCCGTCGTTGACCAGGTGCACCTGCATCTCGGCGCCGAACTCGCCCGCCGCCACCGGCGTGTGCCGCTCTCGCGCCAGGCGCAGCACGGCTTCGTAGAGCACGCGCCCTTGCTCGGGCGGCGCGGCGGCGCTGAAGCTCGGCCGACTGCCGCCGCTGGTGTGGGCAGCCAACGTGAACTGCGAGACGATCAAGAGGCCGCCATCGGCGTCGACGACGTTGCGATTCATCTTGCCCGCCTCGTCGGAGAAGATGCGCAACTTCAACATCTTGTCGACGAGCCTGGCCGCCAGTACCTCGCTGTCGGCGGGCTCGGCGCAGACGAAGGCGAGCAGGCCCGGGCCGATGGCGCCGACGGTGCGGCCGCCGACCTCGACGTGCGCCTGGCGCACACGCTGCAGCAGCGCGATCACGAGGCCTGGGCCCCCCCGGCCCTCTTCACAGCGGGTCCTTGGTCTCGCCGAAGTGCGCTTCCACGTCCATCGGCAACAGCTGGATCGTGGCCCGCAGCCCGGGCACGGCCGCCATCAGCGCCTGCTCCACCGAAGCGCGCACCGCCGCCGCGCGGCCGAGCGTCCAGCCCGCGGGCATGTGCATGTGCAGGTCGACAAAGCGGCGCTGGCCGGCGCGGCGCGTGGCCACGTGGTCGAAGCGGATCGCCTGGTGCGCGAACTCGTCCAGCACCTGCTGGATCTGCGCCCGCGCTTCGGGCTCGAGCGCGCGGTCCATCAGGCCCTCGGCCGAGCGCATCACGAGCGAGCCGCCTTCGCGCAGGATGTTCAGCGCCAGCGCGATGGCGATCACCGGGTCGAGCCAGTGCCAGCCGGTGAACAGCACGGCCACCAGGCCGGCCACCACGCCCACCGAGGTCCACACGTCGGTGAAGAGGTGGCGGGCGTCGCCCTCCAGCGCCATCGAGCGCACCTCGCGCGCCTTCTTCAGCATCGACCAGGCGAGCGCACCGTTCAGCGCCGTGCTCGCGAGCGACAGCGCCATGCCCCAGCCGAGTTGCGCAAGCGGTTGCGGGGCGACGAGCCGCTGCGCGGCGGCCCAGATGATGGCCAGCGCCGCGACGAAGATCAGCACGCCTTCGAAACCGCTGGAGAAGTACTCGGCCTTGTGGTGGCCGTAGGGGTGGTCGTCATCGGGAGGGCGCGCCGCCACCGTCACCATCATCAGCGCGAACATCGCGCCGGCCAGGTTGACCAGCGACTCCAGCGCATCCGACAACAAGCTGACGCTGCCGCTCACCCACCAGGCGCCGGTCTTCAGCGCGATGGTGGCCACCGCCACCGCGACGCTGAGCTTCAGGTAGGTGGCAACCTGCATGCGGCAGCGGCTGCGCGCAGCCTGGCGTTCAAGCGCCGAGCCTGACGCGCGCGAACTTGCGCTTGCCCACCTGCACGACCAGCGTGCCGGCGGGCACCTTGAGCGCCTTGTCGGTGACCACGGCGCCGTCGATGCGCACGCCGCCTTGCTCCACCATGCGCATCGCCTCGCTGGTGCTGGGCACGAGGCCGGCCTGCTTGAGCAGCGCACCGATGGGCAGCGGCGCACCGGCCAGCGACACCTCGGGGATTTCGTCGGGCACGCCGCCGGCGGCACGTCGCTGGAAGTCCTCTTCCGCCGCGTCGGCCGCCGCCTTCGAGTGAAACCTCGCGGTGATCTCCTTGGCCAGCATCACCTTGGCATCCTTCGGGTTGCGGCCACCTTCGACCTCGGTCTTGAGCCGGGCAATCTCGGCCTCGGGGCGGAAGCTCAAAAGCGTGTACCAGCGCCACATCTGCGCGTCCGAGATCGACAACGTCTTGGCGAACATCGTGTTGGCGTCTTCGGTGATGCCGATGTAGTTGTTCTTGCTCTTGCTCATCTTCTCGACACCGTCGAGGCCCTCGAGCAAGGGCATGGTCAGGATGCATTGCGGCTCCTGTCCGTATTCCTGCTGCAGCGTGCGGCCCACCAGCAGGTTGAACTTCTGGTCGGTGCCGCCAAGCTCCAGGTCGCTCTTCAGCGCCACGCTGTCGTAACCCTGCATCAGTGGGTACAGCAGCTCGTGGATGGAGATCGGCGTGGTGGCCTTGAAGCGCTTGGTGAAGTCGTCGCGCTCGAGCATGCGGGCCAGCGTGTAGCGGCTGGCCAGCTGGATCATGCCGCGCGCGCCAAGCGGGTCGCTCCACTCGCTGTTGTAGCGGATCTCGGTCTTCGCGCGGTCGAGCACCATGCCGGCCTGCGCAAAGTAGGTCTGCGCGTTGGCTTCGATCTGCTCGCGCGTGAGTGGCGGGCGCGTGGTGTTGCGGCCGCTGGGGTCGCCGATCATCGAGGTGAAGTCGCCGATCAGGAAGATCACCACGTGGCCCAGGTCCTGCAACTGGCGCATCTTGTTGAGCACCACGGTGTGGCCGATGTGGATGTCGGGCGCCGTAGGATCCAGGCCCAGCTTGATGCGCAGCGGCTGGCCGGTGGCTTCGCTGCGGGCGAGCTTGTTCAGCCAGTCGTCTTCGGGCAGCAGCTCTTCGCAACCGCGCAGCGAGACGGCCATGGCTTCGCGCACGCGGTCCGTGACGGGGTGGTTCGGGTTCACGGCGGTAGAGGCAGGCATGCGGGCGCTACGATGAAGGGCCGCGAATTCTAGTTGCCGCCCCTCGCCGAGCCCGACCGCATGCCCAGCTACATCGGCCTGATGTCCGGCACTTCGCTGGACGGCGTGGATGCCGTGCTGGCCGAGTGGCCTGAGCCTGTGCCCGCGCGTTCCAGCGACGCGCCCCCGCGGCCGCGCGAGCGCGGCTTCGTGCACGTGGCGATGCCCGCGGCGCTGCGCGCCGAGCTGCTGGCACTGAACCGCAGCGACAGCGACGAGCTGCACCGCGGCGCGCTGGCCGCCAATGCGCTGGCCCGGCTGTACGCGCGGGCGGTGGACGACCTGCTGGTGGTTGCCGGTACGCGGCGAGGCGAGGTCCGTGCGCTCGGCGCGCACGGCCAGACGGTGCGCCACCGGCCCGGCGAGTTCGACGGCCACGGCTACACGCTGCAGTTGCTCAACGGCGCGCTGCTGGCCGAGCTGAGCGACATCGACGTCGTGTGTGACCTGCGCTCGCGCGACGTGGCCGCCGGCGGCCAGGGCGCGCCGCTGGTGCCGGCCTTTCATGCCGAGGCGTTCGGCGACCCAGCGCGCGACGTGGCCGTGCTCAATGTCGGCGGCATTGCCAACCTGACGCTGATGCCCCGCCAGGGCCGCCTGCTGGGCTTCGACTGCGGGCCCGGCAACCTGCTGATGGACCACTGGATGCAGCGGCAGCCCGTTCCCGGTGCCTACGATGCCGACGGCCGGCTGGCGGCCCGCGGCGAAGTGCTGCCCGAGCTGCTGCGGCGCTGCATCGCCGACCCGTTCTTCGATCGTCCGCCGCCCAAGAGCACGGGCCGCGATCTGTTCGACGGGGGGTGGCTCGACCAACGCCTGGCGGGCCTGGGCGATGACGCCCGCGCCGAGGACGTGATGGCCACGCTGGCCGAGCTGACTGCCACCGCGGCCATCGAGGCCCTGCGCCAGCACGCGCCTTCGACCCGGCAGCTGTTCGTCTGCGGCGGCGGGGCCTTCAACGCACACCTGATGCGGCGGCTCGAGGCACTGGCCGGTGCCGGGGTGGCGGTGGGCACCACGGCGGCGGCCGGCATCGCGCCCGACCGCGTCGAGGCGTTGGCGTTCGCGTGGCTGGCGCACGCGCACTGCGAGCGGCGCCCGGGCAACCTGAGCGCCGTGACAGGCGCGGCCGGGCCGCGGGTGCTGGGGGCGCTGTACCCGGCCTCGTGAGAGCCGCCCGGCGCGGCGGGCGTGGCGCCCGCGGCGTCATGGCGGCACGTGCCCCTTCAGGTTGCACCAATGAAAACGGCGCCCCTCAGGGCGCCGTGCGTCGTGTGCGGGCCGCTCAGACCGAGAACGACGACCCGCAGCCACAGGTGGTGGTGGCATTGGGGTTCTTGATCACGAACTGCGCGCCCTGCAGGTCTTCCTTGTAGTCGATCTCGGCGCCCACCAGGTACTGCAGGCTCATCGCGTCGATGAGCAGCGTGACACCGTTCTTCTGCATCTGCGTGTCGTCCTCGTTGACGACCTCGTCGAAGGTGAAGCCGTACTGGAAGCCCGAGCAGCCGCCGCCTTGCACGAACACGCGCAGCTTCAGCTCGGGGTTGCCCTCTTCGGCCACCAGGTCGGCCACCTTGGCTGCCGCGCTGTCGGTGAAGACCAGCGGCGCGGGCATCTCTTCGGTGGCGGGGCTCAGCGGTTCGGCAAGCGCGTTCATGGTGGCTCCAGGTTCCTTTGGCGGCGGGGCTCAGGCGTCGTTCGATGCGGCCAGCTTCAGCTGCGGCTTGTCGGCGCTCTTCAGGCTGCGCAACTCGCCGTCGACCAGTGCGCCGGGGTGCATCTCCAGCACATCGTAGCGGATGTCGCCGGTGACACGCGCCTTGGGCTGCAGCTCCAGCATCTCCGAGCACACGATGGGGCCCTCGACCTCGCCGTTGATGATCACATGCGCGGCCATGACCTTCCCGATGACGCGGGCTTTTTCGCTGATCACGAGGATCGAGTGGCCTTCGCCGGAGGCGATGACGTCGCCTTCGATGCGGCCGTCGATGCGCATGCCCTCGGTGAAGTAGACGGTGCCCTTGACCGTCATGCCCTCGCCCACCAGGCTGCGGATGGGAGGCGGCTTCTTCTTGCCCAGACCGATCATTCGTCCATCTCCTGCCGCGGGCCCATGCCGCTGTGTCAGAGTTTCACGTTGTGCGTCGCCAGCACCGTGCCTTTGGCGTCGATCACCCTCGCCTGGACCGCCTTGATCACGGCCGCTGCCGGGTACTCCACCGTGCCTTCGACACGCGCGTACTGCTTCAACGACAGCGGCTTGGCCCCGCCGGCCGATGCTAGCGTCCAGGGCTTGCCGTCGAGCTGGCCCGACAGCAACAACTCGTAGCGACCACTGAACTCGGGGGCGTTGCGGCCGCGCTGCATCACCAGCATCTGGTAGCGCAGGCGGCCGGCAGCCTCGCCCGGCTCGGCCATCAGGCCGCGCACCTGCAGGCCGTCGCCCTGCGCGGCGGGCATCAGACGCTCGAAGAAGCCCAGGTCGTTGCGCAGACGCTGGCTCTCGGCCTCGAGCTGGCGCACCTGCTGCGCCAGGCGCTCCTGGGCGGCGCGCTCGGTGCGCACCAGGCTTTCGGCGGTGTTGGAAAGCGACTTGGCCTGCTCGTTCTCGCTCGTCAGGCGCGAGACCTCGCCGCGCAGGCGGGCGAGTTCCTGCTTGGCGCCATGGTCCAGGCCGGCGATCTCGCGGCCGAACTCGAAGGCCCACAGCGCGATGGCCGCCGAGAAGCCGAGCACCACCGCGCCAAAGGCCATGCGCAGCGGCCACGGCAGGTGGCTGCGCACCATGACGCGCGGTGCGCTGATCGAGAGACGGCGGCGAAGCAGCTTCCAACGCATCGGCGACTTTCGGCCGGCGGCGGAGCTGCCTCCGCGTCCCGACCCGGTGATCCGCTCGTCATCGTAGAGCGGCCCCGGGAGGGTGACGTTACCGCTTGCTGAACTGCTTGCGGCGTCGCGCGCCATGCAAGCCGACCTTCTTGCGCTCCACCTCGCGGGCGTCGCGGGTGACGAAGCCTGCCTTGCTGAGGTCGCCCTTCAGGGCCACGTCGTAGTCGATGAGCGCGCGCGTGATGCCCAGGCGCACCGCGCCGGCCTGGCCGCTCTCGCCGCCGCCGTGCACGTTGACCTTGATGTCGAAGCCGGCCTCGTTGCCGGTGAGCAGAAGCGGCTGCTTGACGATCATGATCGACGTCTGGCGGCCGAAGTAGGCCTCGATGGCCTTGCCGTTGACGACGATCTTGCCCTCGCCCTTCTTCATGAAGACACGGGCCACGCTCGACTTGCGA
>JAEUPD010000183.1 GCA_016788525.1 Rubrivivax sp. | reverse complement strand
TGGAGGCGCGTGCGCGCAGCACGAAGTTGACGATCTCGTTGCGGAAGTCCTTCGGGTTGGCGATGCCGGCGGGCTTTTCGATCTTCTCCAGCTCGGCGTTCAGGGCCGCGCGGTCGAACACCTCGCCGGTGTCGGTGTCGCGGTACTCGTGGTCCTGGATCCAGTAGTCGGCGTAGGTGACGTAGCGGTCGAAGATGTTCTGGCCGTACTCGCTGTAGCTCTCCAGGTAGGCGGTCTGGATCTCCTTGCCGATGAACTCGGCGTAGCGCGGTGCCAGCAGCTCCTTGACGAAGCCGACGTACTTCTGCTCGACCTCCTTGGGGAACTGCTCGCGCTCGATCTGCTGTTCGAGCACGTACATCAGGTGCACCGGGTTGGCGGCGACCTCGGCGCTGTCGAAGTTGAAGACCTTGGACAGGATCTTGTAGGCGAAACGCGTGCTGATGCCGCTCATGCCCTCGTCGACACCGGCGTAGTCGCGGTACTCCTGGTAGCTCTTGGCGCGCGGGTCGGTGTCCTTGAGGTTGTCGCCGTCGTAGACCTGCATCTTGCTGTAGAGGGAACTGTTCTCGGGTTCCTTCAGCCGGGTCAGGATGGCGAACTGGCTCATCATCTTCAGCGTGCCGGGCGCGCAGGTGGCCTTGTCCAGGCTCGAGCCGCGGATGAGCTTCTCGTAGATCTTGACCTCTTCGCTGACGCGCAGGCAGTACGGCACCTTGACGATGTACACGCGGTCGAGGAAGGCCTCGTTGTTCTTGTTGTTGCGGAAGGCCTTCCACTCGCTCTCGTTGCTGTGCGCGAGGATGATGCCGTCGAAGGGGATGGCGCCGAAACCCTCGGTGCCCTTGAAGTTGCCCTCTTGCGTGGCGGTGAGCAGTGGGTGCAGCACCTTGATCGGCGCCTTGAACATCTCCACGAACTCCAGCAGCCCCTGGTTGGCCAGGCACAGGCCGCCGGCGTAGCTGTAGGCGTCGGGGTCGTCCTGCGCGTAGCTCTCGAGCTTGCGGATGTCGACCTTGCCCACCAGCGAGCTGATGTCCTGGTTGTTCTCGTCGCCCGGTTCGGTCTTGCACACGCCGATCTGCTTGAGGATCGACGGGTAGCGCTTGACGATGCGGAACTTGCGGATGTCGCCGCCGAACTCGTCCAGCCGCTTCACCGCCCAGGGGCTCAGGATGCGGTTGAGGTAGCGGCGCGGGATGCCGTACTGGCCTTCGAGGATGGGGCCGTCCTCGGCGGCGTCGAAGAGCCCGAGCGGGCTCTCGTTCACCGGGCTGCCCTTGATGGCGTAGAACGGCACCTGTTCCATCAGCTGCTTGAGCCGCTCGGCAATCGAGCTCTTGCCGCCGCCCACCGGGCCCAGCAGGTACAGCACCTGCTTCTTCTCTTCCAGCCCCTGCGCGGCATGGCGGAAGTAGCTCACCACCTGTTCGATGGCGTCTTCCATGCCGTAGAACTCGGCGAAGGCCGGGTAGGTCTTGATGACCTTGTTGGCGAAGATGCGCGACAGGCGCGGGTCGTTGCGCGTGTCGATCGTGGTGGGTTCGCCGATGGCCCTGAGCATGCGCTCGGCCGCGGTGGCGTAGGCCAGCGGGTTGCGCTTGCACTCGGCGAGGTACTCCTCGATCGAGAGTTCTTCTTCGCGGGTTCGCTCGTAGCGTTGGGCGAAGTGGCTGATGACGTCCATGCAGTGCTCCGGTATGGAGTGGGGCTCGTCAGCGGCGGGTGTTCCCGCTGCTGCCGGACCTCCGGGAAGTTCTGATGGAGTCCCGGCTGTACGGGCCCAGGCTCCATCAGAGCTTTCCTGCGGCTCACATCGGCCGGGGCGTACCACCCTGGCGCGCCATGCGCACTACGGAATCAGCATGATCCATTCTGCGCTGCCGGTGCCAGCGATCAAGTGGCGCTTTGTCCCCCAATTTGCGGTGAGTGCAACAAGCCCTCACGACCTTCGCGACGCCCGTCACGCGGCGGCATCCACCGGCGGTGTCAGGCCGCGCGGCCGCCATGCCCCAACGTGCCGGGCGGCACACCCGCTGACGTGAACCCTGCACGCCATGGAGCCCGAAGGGGCCCTGAAGGTTCCCGTGGGATCATCGGGCGCATGAACCGACATCTGCTCCTGCTGGCGCTGTGCCAGGGCCTCTTTCTCACCAACAACGTGGTCTTCATCACCATCAACGGCCTGGTCGGGCTGGCGCTGGCGCCGGTGGGTTGGCTCGCGACGCTGCCCGTGACGGGCTATGTGGTGGGCGCGGCTATCAGCGCGCCGCTCGTGGCGCGCATCCAGCGGCAGCTGGGGCGCAAGCGCTCGTTCCAGATCGGCCTCATGGTGGCGGCCGGGTCCGCAGCGCTGTGCGCGCTGGCCATCAGCACCAGGCAGTTCTGGCTGCTCGTCACCGCCACGCTGATCGCCGGCTTCTACAGTGCCAACGCTGCCCTGTACCGCTTCGCCGGGCCCGAACTGGTGGGGCCGGCGCACAAGGAGAAGGCGATCTCGCTGGTGCTGGCCGGCGGCATTCTCGGCGCCTTCATCGGCCCGAACCTCGCCAGTTCGACGCGACAGATGCTCGAGGTGCCGTTCGCCGGCGCTTACGTGGCGCTGGTGGGCGTGGCGCTGCTGTCCCTCGTGGCGTTGTCGTTCATCGAGTTTCCGCGGCACGAGCCGCCGGCGCCCGGCGCGGGCACCGGCCGCTCGGTGGCCGAGCTGGCACGCCAGCCCGCCTTCGTGGTGGCCATCGCCGCCGGCGCGCTCGGCTACGGCGTGATGAACCTGCTGATGGCCGCCACGCCCCTGGCCATGCAGCAATGCCGCCACCCCTTCGAGAGCGCCGCGCTGGTGCTGGAGTGGCACGTGCTGGGCATGTTCGTGCCCGGCTTCTTCACCGGGCACCTCATCAAGCGATTCGGCGCGTTGCCGATCATGGGGGTGGGCGTGCTGCTCAACCTCGCCTGCGTGGTGGTAGCACTGTCTGGCGTGGACGTCATGCAGTTCCTGGTCGCGCTCACCGCGCTGGGCGTGGGCTGGAACTTCCTCTTCACCGGCGCGACGACGCTGTTCACCACCACCTACCGGCCCGAGGAGAAGAACAAGGCCCAGGGCACGATGGACATGTGCGTGTTCGCGACGATGGCCGTGACGTCGTTCGCCAGCGGTGCACTGGTCACGACGCAGGGCTGGACGCTGCTGAACTACGGCTCGCTGCTGCCCATCGCCATGGTGGCCGCGGCGCTGGCGTGGCTGGCGCTGCGGCCCCGGCCGGCCATCGCCTGATGTGCCAGGCGGCGGCGCAGCCGGCGCTCAGCGCCGCCGCAGTGCAGGTCGTTGCGCAGCCGGCGCTCAGCGCCGCCGCAGCGTCGGCAGCCCGATGCCGGCGGCGTCGAAGCCGCCGTCGGCGGCCAGCACCTGCCCGTTGACGTAGGCCGCCTGCGGGCTGCAAAGGAACCCCACGACTTCGGCGATCTCCTGCGGCGTGCCGTAGCGGTTCAGCGGAATGGCGTCGTGGTAGTCGCGCCGGATCGCCGGCGTGTGCACGAGCTGGGCCATCGCCGTGTTCACGGGCCCGGGCGCCACGGCATTCACGCGGATGCCCAAGTCGCCCAGTTCCACCGCCTGCTGCCGTGTGAGGTGGATCACCGCCGCCTTGCTGGTGCCGTAGGCCACCCGCAGCGTGCTGGCGCGCAGGCCCGAGATGCTGGCGATGTTGACCACGGCGCCGCCACGGCCGCCCGCCTGCGCGCGAAGCATCAGCGGCACCACCGCCTGCGTGCACAGGAACACGCCGTCCAGGTTGGTGGCCATCACCTGCCGCCAGTCGTCGAAGGACGTCTCGCCGATCGGCTTGAAGCTCGCCACGCCGGCGTTGTTCACCAGCGCGTCGAGGCGGCCGAAAACCTGCGCGGTGCGCGCCGCCGCGGCCTGCACCTGCGCGGGCTGCGAGACATCGGCGTGCAAGGGGAGCAGGCGGCGCTGCGGGCCCGCCTCGGCTTTCAACGCCGCTTCGGCACGCGCGAGTTCGGCCGCATCGAGGTCGAGCAGCGCGACGTCGTGGCCGTGCGCGAGGAACCAGCGCGCGATGGCCAGCCCGATGCCGCGTGCGGCCCCGGTGACCAGCGCCACCGGGGCGCTGCCGGCGTCAGCCACGGCCGAGCTGGGGGTGCGGGCGAGACTCATCGTCATCGCAGTATCGCCGCTTCCGAGTCATGCGCGCGTTTACCCGGATTTCTCGTTTCGAGATAGCCCGACGCCGGACGATTGAATTTCACAGCGCCACGCAGCACCGATAGCGTCGCGCCTCGCGTCGACCCGGCCCGGGCCTGCCCCGGGCGCCGTATCTTGAACCACCCCGCCCAGGAGGCACCGCATGACCCCACGTCACCTCATCGCGCTGGCCGCCACGGCCGCCCTTGCGCTGGCCTCGCACTCTGCCGTGCAGGCACAGAAAGGCCCCTTGCAGAAGATCGGCAAGGGTGAAGGCCGCGTCGACATCGTCGCCTGGCCCGGATACATCGAGCGCGGCGCCACGAGCAAGGACTTCGACTGGGTGACCGAGTTCGAGAAGAAGACCGGCTGCAAGGTCAACGTGAAGACCGCCGGCACCAGCGACGAGATGGTGGCGCTGATGAACGAGGGCGGCTTCGACCTCGTCACCGCAAGCGGTGACGCGTCAACGCGGCTCATCCGTGGCAAGAAGGTGCAGCCGATCAACGTCGGCCTGATCCCCAGCTTCAAGACAGTCGACCCGCGCCTGCAGAAGGCGCCCTGGCACTACGAGAACAACACCCACTACGGCGTGCCGTACCAGTGGGGCTGGAACGTGCTCATGTACAACACCAAGGTCTTCGGCAACACGCCACCGACGAGCTGGAAGGTGGTGTTCGAGGAGATGAACCTGCCCGACGGCAAGAGCAACAAGGGCCGCGTGCAGGCCTTCGACGGGCCGATCCACATCGCCGATGCCGCCCTGTACCTGATGACGCACAACAAGGCGCTGGGCATCAAGGACCCGTACGAGCTGACCGAAGACCAGTACAAGGCGGCGCTGAACCTGCTGCGCGCGCAGCGCAAGATCGTCGGCAAGTACTGGCACGACGCCTTCGTGCAGATCGACGACTTCACCAACGAGGGCGTGGTCGCCTCGGGCAGCTGGCAGTTCCAGGCCAACATCCTGAAGGGCAAGAAGGCGCCGATCGCCACCGTGGTGCCCGCCGAAGGCGCCACCGGCTGGGCCGATACGACGATGATGCACGCCGACTCGAAGAACCCGAACTGCGCCTACATGTGGCTGGAGCACTCGCTGAACACCAAGCTGCAAGGCGACCTGTCAGCCTGGTTCGGCAGCGTGCCGGCCGTGCCTGCCGCGTGCAAGGGCAACAAGCTGCTCACCGACGAGGGCTGCGCGCGCCAGGGCTACAACGACTTCGAGAAGATCAGCTTCTGGCGCACCCCGGTGAGCCAGTGCAAGAGCCAGAGCGCGGGCTGCGTGCCTTACCACCGCTGGGTCACCGACTACATCGCGGTGCTGGGCGGCCGCTGACCCGGTAGCGCATCTCGCTGCTGCGCACGCCGATCTCGCGCCTGCGATGCTCGCCGTACGTGAGTACGGCTGCGCTTCTCGGCGCGACCTCGGCGCGCTCGCGACGCGATCTGCGCCACCGGTGGCGCTTGCTCGCGTCGTCGCGCCGCCTGGCCCCCGCCCCCATCTTCGGAGCGCACGATGACCGCAGCGGTCACGCTGGACGGTGTTTCCTGCACGTTCGGCCACGGCGCGGGCGCGGTCCGCGCCGTGGAGCATGTCGACCTCACCATCGACGCCGGCGAGTTCTTCACCCTGCTGGGGCCCAGCGGCTCGGGCAAGACCACGGTGCTGCGCATGATCGGCGGCTTCACGCTGCCCACTGGCGGCCGCGTGCTGATCGGCGGCACCGAGGTGACTGGCCTGCCGCCTTACGCGCGGCCGGTGAACACGGTGTTCCAGGACTACGCGCTGTTCCCGCACATGACCATCCGCGAGAACGTCGCCTACCCGCTGATGGTGCGCAAGGTCGAGCGCAGCGAGCGCGAGCGCCGCGCCGACGAGCTGCTGGCGCTCGTGCAGCTGCCGGGCGTGGGTGACCGGCGGCCGGCGCAGCTTTCGGGCGGCCAGCGGCAGCGCGTGGCGCTGGCCCGCGCGCTGATCGGCCAGCCGCAGGTGCTGCTGCTCGACGAGCCGCTCGGTGCGCTGGACCTGAAGCTGCGCGAGCAGATGCAAAGCGAGCTGAAGGCGCTGCAGCGGCGGCTGGGCATCACGTTTCTCTTCATCACGCACGACCAGCACGAGGCGCTGTCGATGAGCGACCGCATCGGCATCTTCAACGCCGGCCGGCTCGAGCAGGTGGGCACGCCGCAGGCTGTGTACGACGCCCCCGCCACACGCTTCGTTGCGCACTTTGTCGGCGCGGCCAACGTGCTGGAAGGCGAGGCCGCACGCAACCTCACCGGTCACGCGCAGGCGATGCTGCGCCCCGAGCGCATCACCACCGGGGCCGGCGAGGGCGCGCGCGCCAGCGGCCAGGTGAGCGAGGTGCAGTACTTCGGTGCCTTTACCCGCGTGAAGGTGGAAGCCGGCGGCGCGCGCGTGCAAGCCGATCTGCCCTCGGGCCGCGGGCTCGCGGTCCCGGAGACCGGGCAATGGGTGCATCTGCACTGGGACGAGGGTGCGGTGCACGCGTTGGCATGACCTCCCCCCATGCGCCTTCGGCGCCTCCCCCAGGGGGGGCTGGCCGGACGAGAAACAGTTCCTGTGGGCTGTTCCTCGCCTGCGTGCGCCAGCGGCCCGGCCAAGCCGATTCCGCGGCGGTCGCCGGGCCTGCAACGCCATGAGCGCCACCTTCGCGCTGCCTGTCGCCGGCTCCGGCGGGCCGCTGCGCCGGCTGTCCGACCTGCTGTACACGCGCCGCGGCCTGCTGCTGCTGGCGCTGCTGGCGCCCACGCTGCTGTGGTTCGGCATCGTCTACCTGGGCAGCCTGTTCGCGCTGCTGGCCAATGCCTTCTTTCGCCTCGACGACTTCACCGGCCAGGTGGTGCGCGAGGTCGGTCTCACGAACTTCATCGCCCTGTTCGACGCCGCCAACCTCGACGCCGCGCGGCGCACCATCGGCATGGCGATCGCGGTCACGCTGGCGTGCGTCGTGCTGGCCTTCCCGCTGGCCTACTTCATGGCGCGCCACGCCCGCGGCTGGCAGAAGGCGCTGCTGTACATCGCGGTGATGCTGCCGCTGTGGAGCAGCTACCTGGTGCGCCTGTATGCGTGGAAGCTGCTGCTGGCCAAGGAGGGCGCCATCTCGTGGGCGGCGCAGCAGCTGCACCTGACGTGGCTGCTGGAAGCGGTGCTGGCCACGCCGGTGATCGGCGGCCCCTCGCTGAGCTTCTCGACGCTGGGCACCTTCGTGGTCTTCGTCTACATGTGGTTGCCGTTCATGATCCTGCCGGTGATGGCGGCGATCGAACGCATCCCGCCGTCCACGCTGGAGGCCAGCGCCGACCTCGGCGCGGGTCCGGCGACGACATTGCGCCGCGTGATCCTGCCGCTGGCCATGCCCGGCATTGCCGCCGGCTCGATCTTCACGTTCTCGCTGACGCTCGGGGACTACATCATCCCGCAGGTCATCGGCGACAGCACGCTGTACATCGGGCAGATCGTCTACCGGCAGCAGGGCGTGGCCGGCAACATCCCGTTCGCCGCGGCGTTCTCGCTGGTGCCGATCGTGGTCATCGGCGTCTACCTGTGGTTGGCCAAGCGCCAAGGGGCGTTCGATGCGCTCTGACGGCGGCGCCGGTTGGCCGCTGAAGGCTGCTGCCGCGGCGGTCGTGCTGTTCCTGCACCTGCCGATCGCAATGATCGTGCTCTACGCCTTCAGCGCCGAGGACAAGAGCTACGTCTTCCCGCCGCCGGCGCTCACCACGCAGTGGTTCGGCGTGGCCTGGGAGCGCGAAGACGTGTGGGCGGCCGTCAGACTCTCTGTGGAAGTGGCGCTGTGGAGCACCGCCATCGCCATCGTGCTCGGCACGCTGGCCGCCGGGGCGCTGGCGCGCGCAAGGTTCTTCGGCCGCGACGTGATTTCGCTGCTACTCATCCTGCCGATCGCGCTGCCCGGCATCATCACCGGCATCGCGCTGCGATCGGCCTACCACACCCTCGAGGTTCCGTTCTCCTTCTGGACCATCGTCATCGGCCACGCCACCTTCTGCGTGGTGGTGGTGTTCAACAACGCGGTGGCGCGGCTGCGGCGGATGAACCCCAACCTCGTCGAGGCCAGCATGGACCTCGGTGCCGACGGCTTCCAGACGCTGCGCTACGTGATCCTGCCGCAACTCGGCTCGGCGCTGCTGGCCGGCGCGCTGCTGGCCTTTGCGCTCAGCTTCGACGAGGTGATCGTCACCACCTTCACCGCCGGGCAGCAGACCACGCTGCCCATCTGGATGCTGCAGGAACTCATCCGCCCGCGGCAGCGCCCAGTCACCAACGTGGTGGCGGTGGTGATCATCGCGCTGACCTTCATCCCCATTCTGCTGGCCTACTGGTTCACGCGAGCCGACGAGCCGGCGCATCGCTGACCCGCCCCTGTTCACCCTCCATCGACGACAGAGAGGACCCGCCATGACGACCCCCGCCAGCCTGCCCACGCAACTGTTCATCGACGGCGCCTTCGTCGCGGGCGAGGGCGAGGCCGAGCGTGTGCTGAACCCGGCCACCGGCGCACTGCTGGTCAGCCTGCCCGAGGCCAGCCCCGACCAGTTGCACAAGGCCGTGTCGGCCGCGCACCGTGCGTTCGAGAGTTGGAGCGAGACCACGCCGATGGAGCGCTCGCGCATGCTGCTGAAGCTGGCCGATGCGATCGAGTCGCGCGGCGAGGAGTTCGCACGGCTGGAGTCGTTGAACTGCGGCAAGCCGTACGCGCGGGCGCTGGGCGACGAGATCCCGGCCATCGCCGACTGCTTCCGCTTCTTCGCCGGCGCGGCGCGCACGCTGCACGGGCCGTTGGCCGGCGAGTACCTGGCCGGCCACACCAGCATGATCCGCCGCGACCCGGTGGGCGTGGTGGGCTCGATCGCGCCATGGAACTATCCGCTGCTGATGGCGGCATGGAAGACGGCGCCGGCGCTGGCCGCCGGCAACACAGTGGTCATCAAGCCGAGCGAGCAGACGCCGCTTTCCACGCTGCTGCTGGCGCAGGTGGCTGCCGAAATCTTCCCCAAGGGCGTGCTCAACGTCATCACCGGCCGCGGCGCCACGGTGGGCCAGCCGCTGGTGGAGCACCCGAAGGTGGCGATGGTCAGCCTGACGGGCGACGTGGCCACGGGCCGCAAGATCCTGCAGGCCGCCAGCGGCACGCTCAAGCGCACGCACCTCGAACTCGGCGGCAAGGCGCCGGTGATCGTGTTCGACGACGCCGACCTGAACGCGGTGGTCGAGGGCCTGCGCATCTTTGGCTACTACAACGCCGGGCAGGACTGCACCGCCGCGTGCCGCATCTACGCCGGCGCGAAGATCTACGACAAGCTCACCGCCGACCTCACCAGCGCCGTGAAGAGCATCAAGGTCGGTCAGCAGGACGAGGCCGACGCCGAATTCGGCCCGCTGATCAGCGACCGCCAGCGCAACCGCGTGGCCAGCTTCGTCGAGCGTGCGCAGATGGCCGGCCACATGGAGATCACCACCGGAGGCAAGGCGTGGGGCGGCCCGTCGGGCTCGGGCTTCTTCTATGAGCCGACCGTGGTGGCCGGTGCGCGGCAGGAGGACGAGATCGTCAAGCGCGAGGTGTTCGGGCCGGTGGTCAGCCTGACCCGCTTCACCGACACCGAGCAGGCCATCGCCTGGGCCAACGACAGCGACTACGGCCTGGCGTCATCGGTATGGACGCAGGACATCGGGCGCGCGATGAAGGTGGCCAGGAAGCTGCAGTACGGCTGCACCTGGATCAACACGCACTTCATGCTCGTCAACGAGATGCCGCACGGCGGCCTGAAGTCAAGCGGCTACGGCAAGGACATGAGTCTCTACGCGCTGGAGGACTACACGGTGCCGCGGCACGTGATGGTGAAGCTGTAGCCTCGCGGCGCAAGCTGCAGCCCCCGCCGCCCGCTCAGCGCAGGAGGAACTCGCGCCAGTGCGGGGAGCGTGCCGCGCTCTGGCACTGGAAGGGCTGCCCCGCGGCTTCGGCTGCGGGCAGGGGGCGCTCGGGGCAGGCGGCGAAGAACTCCTCGGCATCCGCCGAGCGGAACTCGCGCAGCCGCGCCGCAATGTGGCGCGCGTGGTCGGGCCGGCCTTCGGCCTCGTGCCACTCGGCCCAGGCGATCATCAGGCGGCCGTCGAGCAGGTAGTGCGTGGTGTTGGCGAAGCTCGCCGCGGCGTTCTTCATCGGCAGGCCCGAGGTCACCGCGGCGTAGTCGGCGTGGTGCGAGAAGAACACGCTGCGCCGGCCGGCCTCGATGCGCTCGGCCAACGGCACGGCGCCGTCAGCCGAGCTGAAGATGGCCGTGACGCGCGTGTAGTCGGCGACGGCCAATGCGGAACCGCCGAGCACCGCCGCAGCGCCAAGGTTGAGCGCCAGGGCCCGTGTGCGCCGGGCCGGCCCGCGGGCGCCGGGCGCCGCGGCGCCCCCGGGCAGCGCTGAGCCGCGCCCGGCAACCGATGCCGCCCCCGAGGCGCCCGGCCCGAGCGCGTAGCCCCACACCCACGCGGCGGGCAGCAGGAAGTAGGCGTACCACAGCGGATACTCGAGCAGGCTGTGCAGGCCGATCATCACCACCATCGCCACGCCGGCGCGGGCCGCGGCGGCGCCCGCATCGCTGTTGGCGGCGCTCCAGCTGCGGCGGGCGGCGCGCCACAGCCCCAGCAGCAGCAACGCCATCACGGCGGCGGCCAGGGGCAGGCCCAGTTCCACCGTCACCTGCAAAGGCAGGTTGTGCGTGTGGTCGAAGAACGCCTTGGGCCGCGTCGGGAAGGCCGTCAGCGTCCACGCGAAATTGAACTCCCCGAACCCGACGCCCAGCCACGGCGAGTCCTTGATCAGCGCCAGCGTGTGCTGCCAGATCGTGAAGCGCGAACCCGAGTAGTCGACGCCGCTGCCCATGTCCTCACTGATGCGGCTGACGCCACCGAAGGCCTGCCGGGTTGCCTCGGCCCATTGGGCCATGCCGGCCCAGGCCACGGCGTACACCAGTGGCGCGGCCAGCAGCAGCCAGCGCGTGCGCGGCGCCAGCCGGCGGTCGAGCACGGCCCACAGCGCCAGCAAGCCGACGCTGATCACGCCGGTGCGCGACGCGGTGAGCACCACCCCGAAGACGAACAACGCCGCCAGCACCGCGGCCAGCCGATGGCCCAGCCGGCGCATCTCGAGCAGCGCCACCGTGGCCAGCACCGACCACAGCAGCAGGCTGCTCAAGTGGTTGGGCTGGCGCAGGTTGCCCACGGCGCGGCCGGGCAGGTTGCTGCTGGCGATGAAGTTCCCGTCGGCCAGGGCCGGCGCGAACACCTGGACCAGAGCGACCAGCAGGTTGAGCAGGCCCGAGATCACCCAACCGGCGGCGAACGCGGCGACCAGGCCGTCACCGCCCGGCGCGCCGCGGGCCGCCGCGCCGGCCCAGGCAAACACCGCCGCGGCGGCCAGCATGCCCAGCGCCGAGACGGCCAGGCTCGAGGGCAGCGCGCCCGGGCCCCAGGAACCGAGCGCCGCCACGGCGGCGACGCCAAGCGCGGCGGCCAACGGCCAGGCTTCGCGCCCCGGGTGCCGGGGCGCGCAGGCGAGCACGAACAGTGCCCACAAGCCCAGCGCCAGCGCCTGGTTCAAGAAGGTGGGTGAGGGCGACTGGTTGTAGGCCAGCAGCGAGGGCGCCGCCGCCGCCGCCAGGGCCGTGAACATGGCCAGTCGGGGTTCGGGGGGCGCTAAGGCGGCCAGTGGAGCGGCGGCCACGGGGAAGGCGGCGATTCGGGCGTGCGGTGGGCGGCGGCGCGCATGCTACCTGCGCTGCCCGCCGGCACGAATGCGGCCGCGGCGGGCCGAACGCGCCGTGTTCGCCTGGCCGAGCGTGCGGTCGTGCCTGACCATCCACGGCACGGGGCCCCTACAGTGCGCGGCTGCCCGACCTCGAGGAGCGGCCCCGCATGATGGACAAGCGCTTGATCGCCCTGCAGGCCCTGTTCGCGCTGTCGGGCTTCTGCGGCCTGATCTACGAGTCGATCTGGTCGCACTACCTGAAGCTGTTCGTCGGGCACGCCGCCTACGCGCAGTCGTTGGTGCTGGCGGTGTTCATGGGTGGCATGGGGCTGGGGGCGTGGCTGGTGTCACGCTTCACGGCGCGTATCGGCAACCTGCTGTGGGGCTATGCGCTGGTGGAACTGGTGATCGGCGCCACCGCGCTGGTCTTCCACCCGTTGTTCGGCCGCATCGTGGGGTGGGCCTACGAAAGCCTGCTGCCGGGCACTTGCGCGCCCGAGGGCTTCTGTGCCTCGCAGTGGCTGCTGGCCACCGCAATGATCCTGCCGCAGTCGATGCTGCTGGGCACGACCTTTCCGCTGATGACCGGCGGCATCCTGCGCATGGCGCCGCAGACCCCCGGGCGGCAGCTGGCGCTGCTGTACTTCCTGAACAGCATCGGCGCGGTGGGGGGCGTGCTGGCCAGCGGCTTCGTGCTCATTCCATGGGTCGGGCTGCCCGGGGCGCTGTTGACCGCGGGGCTGGGCAACGTGCTGCTGGCACTGGCGGTGTACTTCCTCGGCAAGCCGCCGCGCGCCGGGGCGGCAGCGGGCTCGACACCTCCGGTCGCGGCGAGCGCGGCGCCGTCGTCCGTGGCTTCGGGCGGTGTGAGCGGCGCGCCGCCTGCCTCGCCCGACGCGGCGGGCACGCGCGCCTTCATGCACACGCTGCTGTGGGTGTCGATGCTGACGGGGCTGTCGTCGTTCATCTACGAGATCGCGTGGATCCGCATGCTGTCGATGGTGCTCAGCAGCGCCACGCACTCCTTCGAGATCATGCTGGCCAGCTTCATCCTGGGGCTGGCGCTCGGCGGCTGGTGGGTCCGCTCGCGCATCGAGCGCATGGGTGCGCATACGCTCACGGTGCTGGCGGTGGTGCAGATGGCGATGGGCCTGCTCGCCTTGGCCACCGTGCCCCTGTACAACCACACCTTCGATGCGATGGCCTGGCTGATGTCCGCTCTGGCGCGCAACGAGCAGGGGTTCGTGCTCTACACGCTGGCGCTCACCGCGGTGGCGCTGGTGGTGATGCTGCCGGCCACTTTCTGCGCCGGCATGACGCTGCCGCTGATCACCAGCCACCTGTACCGCCACGGCAGCGGCGAACGCGCCCTCGGCCAGACCTACGCGGCCAACACGCTGGGCGCCATTGCCGGCGTGCTGCTGACGGTGCACGTGCTGATGCCCGGCGTGGGCCTGAAGAACACGATGGCCGTGGGCGCGGCGATCGACATCGGCCTGGGGCTCGTGCTGCTGGCGCGCCGCTATCGGGCCAAGCCGGCGCTGCGGCCCGGCCTGCGCGTGCTGGCCGCCGCGTCGGCGGTGGCGGTTGTCGCGACGCCGGCGTTCGTGCGCTTCGATCCGCTGCGCATGGGCTCGGGGGTCTATCGCGGTGGCCTGAGTTCGCTGGAGGCGGGCACCGAGATCCTCTTCGCCCAAGACGGCAAGACCGCCACGGTACAGATCGCGCGCTTCGCCTCGGGCGTGGTATCGGTGTCGACCAACGGCAAGAGCGACGGCGGCATCCAGATGCAGGCCGACCGGCCGGCCACGCGCGACGAGGCGACGATGGTGCTGACCGGCGCGCTGCCGCTGGCCTACCGCCCGCAGGCCGAGGAGGTGGCGGTCATCGGCTTCGGCACCGGCCTGAGCAGCGCCACGCTGCTCGGCTCGCCGCACCTGAAGCGGCTGGACACGATCGAGATCGAGCGCGCCATCGTCGAAGGGGCCCGCCACCTGCGCCCGGCCAACGAGGCCGCCTACAACGACCCGCGGCACCACATCGTCATCGACGATGCCAAGGCGTTCTTCTCACGCGGGCAACGGCGTTACGACGCCATCGTCTCGGAGCCTTCCAACCCGTGGATCAGCGGCATCGCCAGCCTGTTCACCGAAGAGTTCTACGCGCGCGTGAAGACGCACCTGAAGCCCGACGGGCTGCTGGTGCAGTGGATCCATGTCTACGAGATTTCGCCCGAGCTGGTGGCCTCGGTGTTCGGTGCCCTGGCGCAGAGCTTCCCGGCGTATTCGGTGTACATGGCGTCGCCGGGGGACATGATCATCGTGGCCGCGGCCGATGGCCAGTTGCCGGCGCGCTCGAAGGCGATGTTCGACATGCCGGCGGTCAAGGCGGCGCTGGCGCGCGTGGGCATCGCGTCGGAGCAGCACCTGGCGATGCAGTACGTCAGCAACCACCGCGCGCTCGGCCCGGTGATGACCAGCTACGGCGTACCGGCCAACGCCGACTTCTTTCCGCTGGTGGATGTGGGCGGTCTGCAGGCCCGCTACCTGCGCGCCGATGCAACCCCGTTGACGATGCTGCACATGACGGAGGTGCCCGCGCTCAGGGCCTTCGACGGCGTGGCGCCCTTCGGCGCGCCCGCGGCCGCCGCAGACACCGGGCGCTGGGCCCCCACGGCGATCAGCCCGCGCGAGGGGCCGTACGTGCATGCGAGCCTGCTGGCAGCCGCCGTGGCGGAGGGCCGCGCGCCGCCGGCGGGCGCCACGTACGCACCCGACCTGGCGCTGGTCGCCGGCGTGCGCAACCGGCTGTTCGCGTGCCACGTGCCGCAGGTGGCGCAGGCCCCGTGGGACACCGTGGTGCGCTTCGCCGCCGACACGCTGCCCTACCTCGACGAAGCCCGCGCCGTCGCGCTGTGGCAGGCAGTCTGGGATTCGCCCTGCGCGCGAGGCCTCGGTGGCGACGAAGCGCGCTGGCTGGAGATGTTCGAAAGGGTTGCCCGCAGGCAATGGAGCGAGGCAAGCGAGCTGGCGATCGAGTTGCTTGCCCGGCCGGTGGTGCACGCCCGGCATGCCCGCGTCGTGCTCACGCAGGTGGCGACGACCGGGCTGATCGTCAAGGGTCGAAGGCTCGATGCGTTGCGCGTGCTCGGTTCGCAGGTCGAGATGCTGCCCGTCGCCGAACGCAAGGAAGCCTGGGTCCGGCTGCTGTGGTATCAGGCGCTGAGCTCGGTCCTGGCGGCGCCTGCACCCGCCGGGGTCGCGAGTGCGGGGCGCCGGTCGGCATCGGGCACCTAGCTGGCCAGAAATCTATCCAGGGGTCTGCGCGGCGGCAGGCCGCACCGGGCGGGCAGGCAGCCCCACGGCCGCCGCGGCCGGGTGCCTGGCAACGAAGTGGCCCCACTCCTGCAGCGCACTGGTGCAAACGTTGTGCCGATGCAAGCCACACAGCGTGTGCAGGGCCCAGCGCGAGTCCTCGAACTGACCGCGCAACGCCGATGCCTGCGCGTATCGGGCCAGCCCCCCGGCGCTTGGGAAGCGCGCGAGCACTTGCCGCAGCCGTTGCAGGTCCGCGGGCGACAGCGAGCCGGCTGCGTCGGGTGAAGGCAGGAGCGCCGATTCGGCCTCGGCCAGCCAGCGCAGAACCAGCGGCTCGGAGGGCACGTGCGGTGCGCGCGTCAGGATGCCGGCATCGCGCAGGCGCAACGCGCGCTGGTCGGCCTCGATGCCAAGGTAGTCGCGCACGGTCAGCGCCAGCAGGCCGGCAAGGGCAAGCACGGCGACCAGCAGGCATCGCATCGGCACCCAGGCGATGGGGCGGGCAGCGCCTGCGGCCGACAGCGCGCCCATCATGGCGGCCAGCGGCAGCAGCATGGTGAGGTAGGCGTGCGGCAGCTCGAGCATCGCGTGCACGCCGAACACCCCCACGCCGGCCAGCAGCAGCCATTCCTCGGCCGAGCGCGCGGCGCGCATGGTGCGCCACGCCCAGACGAGCAGCGAGGCCATCGCCACGGCGCCGACGACCACGCCGCTGCTCACGAGCAGGTCCAGCGCGAAGTTGTGCGTGTAGCCGTTGAGGCTGGGCCTGGGCAGGCGGCCCGGGGCGAGCTCCACCCAGGCGACGATGAACTGGTTCCACCCCCATCCGAGCCATGGGCGCTCGCTGATCGCCTGCAGCGCGATGGACCAGATGACGGGGCGAAAGCCGGGCGACGTCTGGTCGGCAGCGTCGCGCGGCGGGATGAGGCCGAGCGCGTCGCCGACGGCCAGCATCGTCAGCCAGGAGGCGACGTAGAAGGCGGCCAGTACCGCGAGCGCGCCGAGCGTCCTCCAGCCCCCTGTCCACCGGCGGCCGGCGACAGCGACCGCCATCAGCACGATGACGCCGAGCCAGGGCGTGCGTGATTGGGTCAGGGCCATGGCGAAGGCAAGCCACGCGGCGGCCAGTGCGCCGACGGGCGCACGGACGCGGCCGGTTCGATGCGCCCACCACAGGCCGATGAGCCCCCAGCACAGCAATGTGGCGAGGTTGTTCGCTTGGCCGACGTTGGCGATCGCGCGGCCGTCGATGTCGGCCAGCGGCGTCAACCAACCGAGCGGCTCGACCTGCAGCCACTGGCCCACGGCGAAGCCCGCCGACAGCAAGGCGGCGCCCAGCAGGCCTGCCCAGAGCAGATCGACAAAGCGGGGGCCGATCCCCTCGCGGCAGCGGCGGCCCAGCACCATCGCGCCGCCGAAGGCGCCCAGGTACACCACGGCCATCAGCACTTCGCTGGGAAAGACCAGTCGTCCGATCGCAGCCTGGAAGGCAGACCAGGTCATGAGGGCAAACGCCATCACGGCCGGGCCATCGATGCCGCTGGGTGGCGCCCTCGCGAGGCGCCGGTCGCGGGCAATGCAACCTGCCGCGAGCGCCAGCCAGACGGTGGCAGCCAGCGCCTCGGCGTAGAAGGTGGCCCAGGGCGCCGTGCGGGTGGGCAGCAGCCAGGGAACGGCGGCGAGCGCGGCCCAGGTCTGCCACCAGATGCCGGGTGCCGTGGGCCCAAGGGGATCCACGGCCCCTGGAACGAGAAAGGGGCGGCTCTCGCCGCCCCCCTTCTCAGCTGGCGCGATGGCGCCCGCCAAGTTCAGCCCGCCTATGGGCGGCACTCCGACGGCAGGAACTTCGCCGTGATCGACGAAGTGCATGCCCATTTCAGCTGGCCGGTGCCGGCCACGGCCGTCGGCGTCAGCGTGATCGTGCCGCCGGCGTTCGGGATCGCCGAGGTCACCGTGATCACGCCGGTCGCGTCGGTGATGGCGATGGCGGAGACATGCTTGGTGGCGCCCGGGAACGTGTAGCCGGAGTTCGAGGCCGTGACGGAGCCCAGGGCACCCAGCGACGAGGCCGTTTCGGCCACGGCCAGCTTGGCCGGTGAGGCCATGACGATCAGTTCGCTGACTTTGGCCCGGGTCGTGTAGTCCTGGTAGGCCGGCAGCGCGACCGCGGCCAGGATGCCGATGATCGCCACGACGATCATCAGTTCGATCAGGGTAAAGCCCTGCGCGATGCGACGCTTCATTTCAGATCTCCGCTGGAGGGGTTGTCGACGACCCTGGGCACGCAAGAACCACGCCATCAGGCGTGGTTCTGGCAACGGCCGTCCTGCGGGCCTGTTACGGGCGGCACTCTGACGGCAGGAACTTCGCCGTGATGGTGGACGTGCACGCCCACTTGAGCTGACCGTCCGCGACCACGCTCGGGGTGAGGGTAATGGCGCCGCCGGCGTTCGGGATGGCCGAGGTGACGGTGATCACACCGGTGGCATCGGTGATGGCGATGCTCGTGACGTGCTTCGTCGCACCGGGAAAGGTGTAGCCCGAGTTGGAAGCGGTGACCGAGGCCAGCGTGCCCAGCGACGAGGCGGTTTCCGAGACCGCCAGCTTGGCCGGCGAAGCCATCACGATGAGTTCGCTGACCTTGGCGCGGGTCGTGTAGTCCTGGTACGCCGGCAGGGCCACGGCGGCCAGGATGCCGATGATCGCCACGACGATCATCAGTTCGATGAGGGTGAAACCTTGCTGGATACGGTGCTTCATTCGAGGTGCTCCCAAGAGGTGGAGAGTGGCAAACGGGTGTGAACTGAAATGCAGTGGTCGTGCCAAGGTGAGGGGCCCGCGCGCCCGTGCGCGATGTCACGGATGCTGACGCGCCGTGTCACTCTGGCCAGGCCGGTCGGCCCCGAAATGTTGGGGAGTGACACGAACTGTCAGCCGCGGGGCGAGCCGGCGCCTCTCATGAGCTCAGTCCGGCAGCGACAGGACCAGACCCGTGCTGAGCGCGGCGATGCGATGGCGAGCGCCCAAAGCGGCCACCTGCGACATCACGGCCTCAACTTCGCCCGGCTTGATGTGCGTGATGTAGACGTCGGCGTCGCGGCTGCGCAGCTGCGCCAGCTCCGCCCCCAGGGTGGCCGGGCACAGGTGCCGGCTGATCGAGGCGAGTTCCTGCTCCTCGTCGCCGAACGCTGCCTCGATGACCAGCGCGCGCACCGGCAGGGTCTCCAGGCGTTTCCACAGGGCCGCGTTCGGCCCGGTGTCACCGGTGAAAACCCAGGCGCCCTGGCGGCCATGCACCGCGTAGCCGAGAGCCGGCACCGTGTGCGCAGCACTCAGTGCCTCGATGGTGTGGCCGGCCGCCTTGACGATGTCACCCACCTCGATCGGCCGAAAGGCCAGCACCGGCGATTCCACCGTGGGCAGGCGCGTGAAGTCGGGCCAGATGACCCCGTTGAAGATGTGCATCTTCATCGCCGCGATGGTGGCCGGCAGCGCATGCACCAGCACCGGTGGCCGCCGGTCGGCTTCGCGCCGGCGGGTCACGCAATCGGCCAGCAGACCGATGGAAAGCACATGGTCCAGGTGCGAGTGCGTGATGAAGATGTGGTCGATACGCGCCAGTTCGTCAAGCGTGAGGTCACCCACGCCGGTGCCCGCGTCGATGAGGACCTGCTCACCGACGAGGAACGATGTGGTGCGGCTGCCCGCGGCGATGGAGCCGGAACATCCGAGGACGCGGATCTGCATGGGCGGGAAGGCGGGATGGCACCCCGGGAGGTCGGCGCATGCTCCGCACATCACACCGCCCCGGCAAGGCAAGGCTGCGCATTACATGCTCATTCGAGAGCAGGTGTCACTACGGCCGACCCTGCCCCGTGATTTTCCCCCGAGCGCCCCGCCAAGGCCTGGCCCGCCCCGCAGAGGGGCACCTGCAAGCTGAACGGCGCGCAGCGTCCGCTCCAGCGCGGCGAGTCAGGGCCGCGCGCCGAAGGCGCGTCGGGCCCTAACGGTAGATGAACTGCATCTGCGTGCCGGCCAGCTCGATCACGTCGCCGTTGCGCAGCGGTACCGAGTCACCGACGAGCGGCGCGCCATTGATGTTCGGCCGCTGCGCGCCTTCCACGTGCGCAAAGGTGTAGCCGTTGGGCCGCTTGGTGATGGAGGCCACCTGGACGCCCGGCTTGCCGACGGTGGTGACCACCTTGGTCAACGCCACCTCTCGCCCGGCAGCCGGACCATTGAGCACCTTGATCAACGCCGACGGCAGCACCGGCGGCGGACCCGGCACTGGCGCCTGCGGGGTATGTGGTGCATGGGCCGGCGTTACCGGCGCCACCGGCGCGGTCTCCTTCGGCCGCATGATCATCGTCTTCTCGTAGTCGCCGCTCTCGTCCACGAGGTACTTGATCTTGTACTTGCCGATCTCGACCGTGTCGTTGTGGGCCAGCAGCTGCTTCTTGATGGCCTTGCCATTGATGTAGGTGCCGTTGGTGCTGTTGAGGTCTTCGATGAAGACGTCGGCACCCACCATCTGCAACACCGCATGCTCGCCGCTGACGGCGAGGTTGTCGATGACGATGTCGTTGTAGGGACGGCGGCCCAGGGTGGTCTTGTCCTTGGTGATCTGGACT